>CAITSH010000426.1 GCA_903895005.1 uncultured Pseudomonadota bacterium | reverse complement strand
GGGCACGCCCTGGAGCGGGCCCTGCAACAACTCTCTTACGACACGGTCAGTGACTTCGACCAGGCGCTTGTCGGCGAGGCGGTCGCGGCTCTCGATGTCATGGCGACGCGGGTTGCCGAGTGCATTCCGCCTGATGCGGCGACCGAACTGGTGGAGCGGCTTGAAACGGCCGCGGTGGCGGCGGCACAGAACGCCCAGAACGAAGCGAGCGCCGCCTCGGCCGCTGCCACATTGTTGCGCGCCGGCGCCGGGGTCGACGCAGAACCGGCCGCACCCGCGCTGCCGGTAGTTCCGGCGCAGGTGATCGAACTGCCCGTTGCCGTGTCGCAGGACCGGGGCGTGACTGAGGTCGAGCAAATCGAAACCGAGCGCCGGCAGCCGCGGATGGAGGATGACCTCGACCCGCAGCTGCTGCCGGTGTTTCTTGAAGAGGCCGGTGAGCTGGTGCCTGCCATAGGCAATACGCTGCGCGAATGGCGCGCCAACGCTGCCGATGCTTCACTAGCGCAAAACCTGCAACGCTTGTTGCACACGCTAAAAGGCAGCGCCCGAATGGCCGGGGCGATGGGTCTGGGTGAATTGACGCATCACATGGAAACGCGCATCGAGAACGCGGTCGCCCTCGGTTCCCTGCCCGCTTCCCTGTTCGACGGACTCGAGACCTCGCTTGATCGCATGGGTTTCCTTTTCGAGCGCCTGCAAAATCCTGCGCTGCCTGACCCGGAGGCTTCGAACTCCTCCGTCCCAGCCGAGATCGAGCCGGCCGTCGTTGCAGATGTCGCGGGGAGCGTGGCGGAACCTGCCGCGCCGAGCGCAGCGGTCGCAGAGACCCTGGCGCCCGCGGTACCGCGCGATACCGAAGGCGCGAGGGCCGGTGTATTGCGCGTCAGGGCGGATGTCATCGACCGACTTGTCAATCAGGCGGGCGAGGTGAGTATCGCCCGGACCCGCATTGAGGGCGAGATGCGCGTGCTCAAGGCGGCGCTACAGGAACTCACGGACAACATGGGGCGTTTGCGCGCCCAGCTGCGCGAGGTCGAAATCCAGGCTGAAACGCAAATGCAATCCAAGCAGCAGATTGTCAGCGAAACAAAAGAAGGTTTCGACGCGCTCGAGTTCGATCGTTTTTCGCGCTTCCAGGAACTCACGCGCATGATGGCCGAGAGCGTCAACGACGTCGGTACCGTGCACCAGAACCTGACCGGCGCGGTAGACGAGACGGATGCCGCCCTCGCCGCCCAGGCGCGCATGAGCCGCGACCTGCAGCAGGATCTGATGCGCATTCGCATGGTGCCCTTTTCCTCCATTGGCGACCGGCTCTACCGCATCGTGCGCCAGACCGCCAAGGAGCTGGGCAAACGCGCCAACCTCGATATTCGCGGTGGACAGGTCGAAATGGACCGCTCGGTGCTCGAGCGCATCACCGCGCCCTTCGAACATTTGTTGCGCAACGCCATCACCCACGGTCTGGAATCGTCTGCACAACGTGCCGCTGCGGGAAAGGACGAAACGGGCGAGATCCGCCTCGACCTGCGCCAGGAAGGCAATGACGTGGTGCTTGCCCTGGCGGACGATGGCGCGGGCCTCAATCTGCCGCGTATCCGTGAAAAGGCCATCAGGCAGGGCCTGATGAAGCCCGAGGATCAACCCGGTGACAGCGAGCTGGCTGAATTTATTTTCCAGCCGGGCTTTTCCACTGCCGAGGACGTAACCCAATTAGCCGGGCGCGGCGTCGGCATGGATGTGGTCAAGAGCGAAGTCGTGGCTCTGGGTGGCCGCGTCGAAATCAAGACCGAACCGGGCAAGGGTGCGAAGTTCACGCTCTACCTGCCGCTTACGCTGGCGGTAACGCAGGCGGTGCTGGTGCGTGCCGGCGGGCGCATGTTCGCCGTGCCCGGATCGATGGTGGAGCAGGTCATGCAGTTGCGCACCAAGGACATTGCCGTCGCGCACGAAAGTGGCCACGCCGAGCTGCACAACCGACGCTACAAATTGCATTACCTGCCGCGCCTGCTTTGCCTACCGGAGGTACCGGCTAGTGAACCGCGCCGAACCACCCCCCTCTTGTTTCTGCGCAGTGGTATCGACGTGGTCGCGGTCGAGGTCGACGAAATGGTCGGTAACCAGGAAATCGTTGTCAAGAATGTCGGCGCGCAAATCGCCGGCATACCCGGCATCACCGGTGCGACTGTGCTTGGTAATGGCGAAGTCGTGCTGATCCTCAACCCGGTCATCCTTGCCCAGCGCGCCATGCTTGTCCCTGCTGCGGATGAGGCCGCCTCGCCGTTGGTCCCGGTGGTCGCACCAGTGGAAGAGCCTGAGGTGCCGGTAATCATGGTGGTGGACGACTCGCTCACCGTGCGCAAGGTCACCGGTCGCCTCCTGGCGCGCGAGGGTTACCAGTTCGTTACCGCCAAGGACGGCGTCGACTCGCTGGAACAATTGCAGAACATGGTGCCGGCAGTGATGCTGGTGGACATCGAAATGCCACGCATGGACGGATTTGATCTGTCGCGCAATGTGCGCGCGGACGCGCGCCTCAAGCACATTCCCATCATCATGATCACCTCGCGCATGGCCGACAAGCATCGCGCTTACGCCAAGGAAATCGGCGTTAACGTCTATCTGGGCAAGCCCTTCCAGGAAGACGAATTGCTCGGGCATATCGCTGGTTTTATAAACGCCAAGCCCTGAAAGGCGTCACTCCAGGCGATAAAGGTGACAAAACTGTCACCTTTATCGCTGGAAAACCGTTGCCCGGTGCGGGTTTTTTAGCCGCAGCCCAGGTGACGCCCTTGAAGATAAAACGGTTTTAGTGCGGCATCAAGCTTGCGCACCACACCAGGCCAGGCATCGTCTGGTTTGAGCTTGCCATGCAGTTCCGCCATCATCTGGCGCATCAGTTCCGGGTAGTCGATGCCCGTGACTCTGCCGTTATCGACAATGCGCTCGCCGTCAACGATTACGGCGTGGATATGGCCGGCTGTGGCGCGCGCCATCACGTAATCGAAGGTGTCGACACTGTCGAACAGGCGATCTTCAACCAGGGCGTTGCCGTCCAGTAACAGCAAGTCGGCCGTTTCGCCCGGGATGATGTCACCCTCCCCGATGAGGCCGCTGACGGCGTAGCGTCCGTGTCGCGCCGCGAGTCGCCAGGCTTGTGCCGGGGTCATCGCAACCTCGTAACCGGTGCCTTTGTGCAGGTGGTAAAGCAGGCGCACCTCGCGCAATGCGTCATCGTCTTCGTCAAGCGCCATTCCGTCGAGGCCCATCGCCACCCGGCAGCCGCGCCTGAGCATCTCAGCCGCCGGCGCGATGCCCGACCGCAACCCGAGATTGGAACTCGTGTTGACCGAGATCACCGCGCCCGATGCGGCGATCATGTCAAGTTCCTCGGGTCGGCAGTGGGTGCAGTGCGCGAGCGTAAGCCGTGGACTGAGTAGCCCGATGTCGCGCAGGTAATTGAAAATGCCGCCCGGATAAGCCTTGTCCGCCCATTCGCGCTGGTAGCGGGTTTCGAGCATGTGCATGTGAACCTGGCGGCCGTTGCGCTCGGAGGCGGCGGCGATGGCGCGCAGCAGTTCGTCCGAGCACCACTGAACCGCCTGGGGCCCGTATTGCACATTAAAGCCGGGACCATGACAGGCAGCGGCGATGTCCTCGACAAGCGCCATTTGTTCGGCAACGGTCTTGGGCGGTGAGGCCAGACGCCACTGCACGGCTTCGCGGATTTCCGGCGGAAGGTGGGCGAGCACTGTGGCGTTGTCCGCGTACGCGATCGGCTGGCGGTCGCGCATCGCCACCGCATACCCGACGCGCACACCGGTATCGGCCGCTGCACGCGCCACGGCCCGGGATTCGGTGACAAGATCGGTCAGACCCTGCATCCGGGTGTAATGCACCATCACCCGGCCGCAGCCACGCATCGCCGAACGTGCAAACGAGGTTGCCGCGGTCAGATAAGGGTCGATGCCGGGCACGACGCCAAGATAGAACAGCCACGACTCAAGCGGTTTGTCGAAGGAGCCGAGCACGCTGTTGCGAAAGGCCCGCGCGTGGTCGTGGGCGTTCGCAAGTCCGGGAAGTGCGATGAGTCCGTTGCCTGTCGCTGGGCTTTGCCCGGCTTCGACGATGCGGCCGGCGTCTAGCGTAAGGTGCGCGCCATGCTGGGCCGGGCGCTCCCCGGGACTGGCGAGCAGCCAGTCCAGATCAAGGGAATGCGCCATCAGTTCATCTTCAGGATGCGGTCTGCCTTTGGTGGCAGGAAGCTGCGGTTGAACACCTCGGCGGGCGCCGGGTTGCGCGGCAGGCCGTAGCTTTCGTTGACCTGGACGATCGCGCGCACCATGCGATCGTCCCTTGTATCGCCGATGCCGATTTCAGTCTGCTCGGGTGTTAGCACCAGGCTTTTCATTGTGTAGACCATGCGCCGTTTCTCAATGTCCTTGTTGATCAGCGGCTCCTCCTTGGCCAGATTGTCGATGCAGGCATTCACCTGGACGATGCAATCCTTGACCGCGCGGTGGATGGCCTTGACCAGGCCCCGCACAGCCTGCGGTTTTTCCTTGAGCAATTGTTGTGAGACCATCACGCCGTTGCTATACAGGTCCAGGCCGTAGTCACCGTAAAACAACCAGCGGATATCCTTGTCCGGATCGACCTTTTGCGTGACGAGGTTCATATGGCTCGTGGCGGAAAATACCGCCGACGCCTCGACCTGGTTGGTCAGCAGGATTTGCTCCTGAAGATTGAGTGCGATGTAGTTCCACTCCACCTTCTTTTCGTCGATGCTATTTTTCTTGGCGAGCGTGGTGAACACCTTGAATGCCGCGCCCCCGGCGACGGTGCCCAGTTTCTTGCCCTCGACGTCCTTTAGCGTCCTGATCGAGCTTCCGGCTTTGGTGATGAGCGCGAAGGGCGCGCGGTTGTAGAACATATAGACCATCACCGGCGCCTCGCCCGGCTTGCTGGCGGCAAGCTGGACGATGGCATTCATGTCACCGAAGCCGGCCTGGTAGGCGCCGGTCATGATGCGGCTGATGGTCGCCGCCGAACCCTCGCCCTGGTCGATGGTGACATCTAGGTTCTCTTGCTTGAAATAGCCCTTATCTCGCGCCCAGTAGTACCACGCATACACGCCCTGTATTTTCCAGTCGAGCGTGAACTTGAGTTTGGTGACCTCCTGCGCAAGCGCGGGCGTTGCAAACGACAGCGCTAACGCCGCGGCGGCAACATGCTTCGCAAATTTCATGTGGACTCCGGATGGTGAGTTGAAAGGTTTTAGGAACGGCTTAAACCATTGCGAATTCAGTCTTGCGCTGCGCCCAACCGGTGACTTTCATTTCGATCGCCGAAAAAACCGCGTACAGCGCGACGCCCAGGAAAGCCAGGATGAACAGTCCGGCGAATACCAGCGAAACGTCGAAATTGCCGCTGGCGATCATCATGACGTTGCCGATGCCGCGGTTTGCCGCCACGGTTTCGGACAGCACAGTGCCGACAAACGCGAGCGTGATGGCGATTTTCAGCGACGCGAATAAATACGGCATCGTGCGCGGCAGTCCGACGTTCCACAGAATGTCGAGCTTTTTCGCCCCCAGGGCACGCAGCACGTCCTCGAGCTCAGGCTCGGTGGTGGCAAGGCCGGTGGCGATGTTCACCACGACGGGAAATATGCTGATTACCATCGACGTGAGGATCGCCGGCACTGTTCCCGAACCGAACCAGATAACGAATATCGGTACCACCGCGACCTTGGGGATACTGGAAAAGCCCACCAACAATGGATACGCCACGTCGTAGGCGAGGCGCGAGGAACCGATGGCGATGCCGATTACGATGCCGGCGAGTACCCCGAGCGCAAATCCGGCAAGCGTGGTCGAGAGCGTCTGGATGGCATGCGGCATCAATGCCGGCGCCCGCTCCACGAGCGTCTTGAAGACCTGGCTGGGTTTTGGCAACACTAGGTCGCTGATAGCAAACCCGCGGCAGAACATTTCCCACAACACGAACATGGCGACAATCGACAGCACCGAGAGCAGGCGCTGGCGTGTCACCGGCGACATCGACGCGAAATTCATGCAGCCTCCGGCAGGTCGATGCTGCGCGCATCTGCGATCTGCATGCGCAGGTGCTGGACGATTTCCACGAAGGCCGGACTGAAGGTCGACTCAAGCGTGCGTGGCCGCGCGAACGGCACGTCGCGCACATCTAGCACCTTGCCCGGCCGGGCGCTCATCATGTAAATGCGGTTGGCGAGATAGCACGCTTCGCGCAGGTCGTGGGTGACCAGCATGACCGTCGGCTTCTTGTCCATCCACAGCTTTTGCATGATGGACCACAGTTCTTCGCGGGTAAACTGGTCGAGCGCACCAAAGGGCTCGTCGAGCAGCAGCAGGCGCGGCTCGTGGATGAGGGCTCGACAAAGCGACGCACGCTGCAGCATACCGCCGGACAGTTGCCACGGGCGCTTGTCACCAAACCCGGCGAGCCCGACCTGCTGCAACAGCGCGTCGACGCGCTCGGTGAACTCGCCCCTGCGTTTCGCACGGTACTGGCTGCGATAAGGTTCGACGATCTTGAGCGGCAGCATGACGTTGTCGCGAATGGTCAGCCAGGGCAGCATGGTCGGGTTCTGGAACGCCATGCCGATTCCCGAGGAAGGCCCCTTGACCTCGCGTCCAGCCACAATGACATTGCCGGTGGTGGCACCAATGAGGCCGGAGACCAGTTTGAGCACGGTCGATTTGCCGCAGCCGCTGGGACCCACGATGGCGATGAAGTCGCCGTCGTTGATGCGCATGTCGGTTTCTGCGAGGGCCAGCGTGCCACCCGGGTAGCGCAGCGAAACTTTGTCTAGTTCGATCAAAGGGCGTTCCATGTCTGGCTTCCCCGGTCAGGTTCTGGCAATGATTGCAAATGGTCCGCCGCCAGGCGGACCCTGATGCTCTGCACCGCCCGACACATACACGTCGGTGCGTCCGATAACCGACGCAATGACCGCGCCAACGGCGCCTCGTGCATGGCGCGTCGAGTTGATGTCCGAATCATTGAGCATGGTGTGGCGCGCGCCGCGCACCATTCCGTCCGGAGAGGCCTCTGCCTTGGCGAGAATGTTCACCACCCGATCCGATACCAGCGCCGGTTGTCGCTCCGGATCGAGGCCTAGGCCCGATACCAGGCAGGCGCGCACGCTGGCGGCGTCAATGGCATCGCGCATCACGCCGTGGGCGATGCGGTAGGGGCTGGCGGCGTGCGGGCTCATGCCCATCACGATCACCACATTGTTTTCAAGTTCGATGCCGGCCGAGGTCGAGGCTGTTGCCGAAAACAACGACCAGTCGCTGCAAATGGCGGCGTCGCTCAGGTTGGTGGCGTCGATTTCACCCAGTGCAGCGGCCGCACCCAGTGCCGAGGCACCACGCGACAAGCCCATCGATTCATAGGTATCGCGCGTGACCGGGGCCTTGCCCCGCGCCAGGGCATCACCGACCTTGGCCGCAGTCAGCAGGGGACATTTGATCTGCACGAAATGCACATCCTCCGGTCGTTCGATCCGGGCGTCATGCATTGCCGCTTTGACCGCGTTTGCCGTCTCCGTAACTTGTGCGATGCGGCCCATTTCTTCCGGAAGGAAATCGCGCGTGAACGCAACGCCGATGGCAAGACGCGGTTCATCCGCCGCAGCCATTGCGCTTGTGCGCGTAAACACGGTGAAGTGGGGAGACAACACACCCTCGGTACCGCCCGACATCACAAGCCCCACCTTGCGGTGCACCGCCTCGGCACTCAAGCCCAGACGCGGCGCCAGCAGTTCGCACCAGGATTGCGCGGCAAAGTCGCGCGTGAAGTCATTGACGCAACCGTTACCCTCGGTTTTTCCCATGACGGCGACAATGTCTTCGGCACTTATCTCACCGGCGTCGAGCATGCGTCTTGCGACGCTCATGTCGCCCGGCCCACTGCACGGGAGTTTGTACACCCCGACACACTGGAGGGCGCTCATGCTGCCAGTCCCAGGATGCGTTCGACCACCCCGCGCTGGATGGCGCAGGCTTCAAGCAATTGGGTTTCATTCATAGCTTCATTCGCGGTATGGCCCTGGCGGTCATCGCCGGGGCCGAAAATGACGATCTGCGCGCCGCCTGCGGCGAGAAATCGCGCGTCGCTGGCGCCGATGGGCGTGACAAAAGCGGCGGCGTTTCCGGTGGTCTCTTGCACCGCCTGGCTGAAAGCGGCGACCAAGGCCTGGTCCGGCGACATGCGAAAGCCGTTGGTACCGGTGATGAGTTCCAGCGACCACATGGCATTATCTTCGCCCGCGCCTTTTAACGAGGCCCTCAATTCTTCAAGCGCGCCTGACACCGTTTCCGATTGCGGCAGCAGGCGCCGGTCCAGCGTCGCCGTACAGCGTTCGGGCACGACGTTGGTGTTGGTGCCGCCAACGATGGTGCCGATGTTGAGCGTCGAGCGGTGGCTGGACTCGATGCGACCGTCCAGTCGTTTTGACATGTCGTGCGAGAGACGGGCAAGCAGGCGCATCATGCGCGCGATGGCGTTGTCCCCCGCATCGGGGTCGCCAGCGTGGGCGGCCCGCCCCAGGGTCTTGAGTTCGGCCCACATCACGCCGCGCTCCTCGACAATCAGCTTGTTGCCCGTGGGCGCAGCCATCACCAGCATGTCCGGCGCCAGTGCGCCGCAATCGGCCAGGTATTGCGTTCCGTCGGGCCCGAGCCGTTCTTCATCGCCGACAAAGGAAAATACCACCGAACCCTTGAGTGGCCCGCCCCGACGGGCGATTTCCCGCGCCAGCCAGAGTTGTGTCGCTGCCGTTCCTTTGCAATTGACGGCACCCAGGCCGCTTAGCATGCCGTCCGGTTTTTCCGACAGCGTAAACGGGTCGCTCGTCCACCCCTCACCCGGTGCGACTGTGTCGATGTGGCAATTGAAGGCGAGGACCGGGGCGCCCGTACCCATTTGGGCGACGACATTGTCCACGCCCGGTGTCCGCGACAGGGTGCGCACTGCGTAGCCGCACGCCTCAAGCTGTGTGCAAAGCCAGGCGCAGGGAGCCGAGGTGTCACCCGGCGGATAGGTCGAGGGCCGCCGGACCAGGTCTTGAAGGATGCCCGTCACCTCATGTGGCATGGCCCGGTGCCCTCGATTCGTTCTGGGACGATGCGCTTGTATCAACGATTGCGCCCATTGTCTTGTCCGTATTGCGCGGTGCCGGTGTAGGCATCGCCTGGATGGCCTTGACCGAGCGGCCCCACCCCGAAGTGCCGGCTACCAGCTCGCGGTCGCGCATGACGAAGCGCCCGCGTACCAGGGTGTGCACCGGCATGCCTCTCACGGCGCGTCCGTTCCACGGCGTGAGCTTGCTTCGCGAATGCAGTTTGTCGTTCACGATCACGCCTTCGCGCGCGAGGTCCACAAGCGCGAGGTCGGCCTCGGCACCGGGCTGGATGACGCCCTTCCTGCCGTACAGGCCCCAGGCCTTGGCCGGATTGACCGCGCTCCAGCGAACGTAGTCCATGATGCTGGCGCGGCCCTTGTTGATTTCCGTGAGCATCAGCGGCATTTGCGTCTCGACGCCGGGAAAGCCGCAGTCGCAGGACCAGATGCTTTGGCGCGTCTTTTCGTCAGGCGCGTGCGGTGCATGGTCGGTGGCGATCATATCGATCACACCCTCGACCAGCGCGTCCCACAGCGGCGCGTTGTGGCGTGCGTCGCGTACCGGCGGGTTGACGCGCAGGATGCCGCCCAGGCGGCCCATGTCCGCAGTGTTGAGCAGCAGGTATTGCGGGCAGGTTTCGGCAGTGACATCAACGCCGCGGCGCTTGGCATCGCGCAGTATGTAAAGGGAATCGGCAGCGCTGTGATGGGCGATGTGCAGGCGTGCACCGGTCCATTCGGCAAACGCCACGGCGCGGCCAATCGCCTCGATTTCGCATACCTCCGGGCGCGCGGCGAGATGCGCGTGGGCATCAATGCGTCCGGCTGCTTCCATGCGCGCTTGCCGCCGCGCCATGATGGACGGGTTCTCGGCGTGCACCGTGCAACGCACGCCGCGCCTGGCGAGAATCTCGAAACCCTCAAGGATCGCGCCATCGGACGGGGCCGGAAGATTGCCGAAAGTATTGCCCATGAAGCATTTGAAGCCGGTAACACCCGCATCGATGAGTGCTTCGAGGTCGTCGATGTTGCTCTCGTCGAGCAGGCCGTAAATGCCGTAATCGACATGTGAGATTGCGGCGTTTTTCTGTTTGATTGCCAGCGCTTCCAGCGTGCCCGTCGGTGGAACGGTGTTGGGCATGTCAAATACGGTGGTCACACCGCCGCAGGCGGCCGCTGCCGAACCGCTGCCCCAGTCCTCCTTGTGCGGATAACCGGGGTCGCGAAAATGAACATGGCTGTCGATTGCGCCGGGCAGCACGTGCAAGCCTTTGGCATCGAAACGTTCTTTCGCCGCCGGCATAATCGCGTCCTCGCCGACCGCGACAATGCGCCCATCCTTGATGGCGACGCTCGCCGCGATGACCGATTCGGGCGATACAACAAGCCCGCCGTAAATGACCAGGTCGACCCCGGTGGTGTTGGGTGATGTCATGCGCTGCGCTCCTTTGTTCGCTCTGTCGGTCAGAGCATGGCCCAGCCGCCGTCTACAGGCAGGTCTGTACCGGTGATTTGGCGCGAAACGTCGCTCGCCATGAACAGGCAGGCGTTGGCGACATCGGCATCGGTGGTAATGCGCTTGAGCGCGTAGTCGGCGGCGTGTTTTTCCGCAGCCTGTTCGGGGGTGATGCCAAGGCGCGCGGCCATCTCGGCGCAGACCTTGTCGCGAAAGCGCGGTCCGTCGACCATACCGGGCGCGACGCAATTGACATTGATGCCGTAAGGTCCCGCTTCGAGCGCGAAGCTCTTGGTGATGCCGCGCAGGCCCCATTTCGAGGCCGAATACGCCAGGCGTCCGGCGCGTCCGCGCATGCCGAACGTGCCGCCGACATTCACCACCTTGCCGTAACGCCGTTCAATCATGCCCGGCAGGAGCGCGCGCATCGTGTTGAAGCAGCCGCGCATGTTGAGTTCGATGATCTGATCGAATTCCTCGGGTGTTGTTTCCCATCCGGTTTTTCCGATCGGGCCCGAACCACCCGCAACGTTGACGAGGATGTCGATGCGACCATCGGCGAGTTTGCCCGCTTCAGCGGCGAGGCGGGCGGTGTCGCCGGCCACCGTGATGTCGCAGGGAACGATCGTCACCCTGACGCCGGCGGCGCGCGCCTCGGCGGCCACAGGCTCGATGGCCGCCGTATCGCGACCGGCGAGGGCGAGATGCACGCCTTCACGCGCAAAGGCGAGGCTGATCGTCGCGCCCATGCCCTTGGCCGGGCCGGTGATGACGGCGACTTTGCCGCGAAGTTGCAGGTCCATGAGGGTTCCTGTTGCTTGATTATTTGATGGCGAGTTTGCTTGGCCTGTCGGCGCGGGCTGGCAGGAAGGCGCGCGAAAAAATCTCGTCCTTGGTCGGCTTGCGCGGCAGGGCGTTGGCTTCGAACACTGTGTCTATGGTCTTTTGCAGGCGCTCGTCGGTGACATCGCCGAGGCCGATTTTGACGATCTCGGGTGCGCTCATTTCCTCCTTGAGCGTGGCAATCAGGCGCTCCTTCTCGACATCTCGCTTGACCAGCGGTTCGCGCTTGAGCACGGTGTCCATGGCCATTTCGGGATTGGCCAGGGTGTCGTTGATAGCGCGGTTGATGGCTTTCAGCAGGCCCTTGACGGCGTTGGGGTTGTCCTTGGCAAGGGCTTTGGACACGACAATGGTATTGCTGTACAGGTCCAGGCCGTGATCGCCGTAGTTGATGAAACGAAGGTCTTTTTCCGGATCAAGGCCGACTGCCTTGGCCGAGAACCAGACCGTATTGATGTAACCGAATATTGCGTCGACCTGCCCGTTCTTGAGCATCTGCTCGCGCAGATTGGGCGTCATGTTGGTGATGTTGACCTTGGAGGCGTCTATCTTGGCTGCCTTGGCGAAAGCCGGGAAGAGCTTCAGTGCGCCGTCGTTGGCAGGGCCCCCAATGGTCTTGCCCTCGAGGTCTTTCGGCGTCTTGATCGGGCTGTCTTTCTTGACGGCGATGGTAAAGGGCGGCTGGTTGTACATCATGTACACCGCGATCGGTGCTTCGGCCGGCTTTTTGGCCGCGAGGTCGACCAGCGCATTGATGTCGCCGAAGCCGACGTTATAGGCGCCGCTCGCGACTTTGATGATCGAGGCTGCCGAGCCTTCGCCCTGGTCGATTTCAACATCCAGGCCCTCGGCCTTGAAATAACCCTTGTCCTGGGCGATGAAGAACCAGGCCTGCGGTCCCTGGTATTTCCAGTTGAGGATCAGCTTGATCTTGGTTTGTGCGGCAGCTTGGGGCGCATACGTGGTCAGGAGCGCAGCGACCAGCAGCGCGCTGGTGGACATCAGGCAGGCAAGAACGCGTTTCATGGCGGATCCTTTCGGTGCGGTTGATTGCAAAGCGGGTTGCTCCCCCGTCCATAAGCAATTGCAGCGCCTGAAGTGCATCCGTGTCGGTGCTATATTCGCGCCATCGCGTAGACTTTTTTGCAACGCTCGTTTTTTCTTTAGGGGGGGAGGTGCGCGGTGGCTCTGCAGTACCTGAAGGTATTCAGTTACATAGACGAGATTGTCCGCAAGGGATCAATCCGCAAGGCGGCGGAGGGATTGTTCATTACCGCGTCCGCGCTGGACCGCCGGGTGCAGGATATCGAGGAAGAATTGGGTGCCGAATTGTTTGAACGGCATGCCCGCGGTATGCGATTGACCGCCGCAGGAGAGCATTTTCTGCAACACGTACGCACACAACGTGCGGATTTCGAGCGCATGCGCACCGAAATCGAGCAGTTGAAGGGTTTGCATCGCGGTACCGTTTCGATTGCGGCGAGTCAGGCGCTGGCCTTTGCGCTGTTCCCCGATTTGATGCGACAGTTTCGCAAAAGCCACCCCGGAGTCGCGTTCTCGGT
>CAITSH010000425.1 GCA_903895005.1 uncultured Pseudomonadota bacterium | reverse complement strand
CTTGGGCGACATGGACTTTAAAGTAGCAGGTACGGAAGATGGTATTACTGCGCTTCAAAATTAGGGATGCCGAAAATCTGAATTTCGCGGTATCAGTAGACGAGTTTCGGCGCGGTGTTCCGAGGGACTAGACGTGAAGAAATCGCGATTGTGTCGCCTTTACAAAGCGAGGCGCGCCACCTAGCCCAAAAAAAATGAAATTTGTGCGGCACCAACCGTGAATGACCCTGCCTTTCCAAGGACCTACCCGGGGGGCATGCTTAGGAATCCACTTCTATCCCCGCCCCGCCTCCCCCCGAAGCTTCTTGCCTTCACGGTTCACCGCGACGAGCAACATGCAACGAGGTGTGCGGGTAACAATGCGGGTAACTGCCCGATTGATAAATATTTTTAACCAATATTAATCAACTACTTAAGCTACTTTTTCGTGTGACCCCACCTCCACCAACAAGCAAACCCCAACCGGCAACGGTTGGGGTTTTTTATTGGCCGGCGCACAATGGCTCCCTATTCCGAAGGCCAATTGCCAGCCATGTCACGCCGCCCTGCCACCTCGCCGTCGCTGCTCCAAAACGCAGTGGGCTCCATTGCCGCTCGCTACCGGAGTGCACT
Source organism: uncultured Pseudomonadota bacterium (assembly GCA_903895005.1). The sequence continues at coordinate 1,472 of CAITSH010000425.1, read as the reverse complement.
GCGTTTTGTGGCTTTAGTAGGGTTGATGCTGCTGCCCTTCAGCGGACCGGCCCAGACGCCCTCCTCACCCACAGCAGCAACACCGACACCACCGGTCGTCGCGCCGCCATGGCGGGTTGAAGAGGTACTCGTTTCCGCACCGGAGCCACGCTACGTGGCCCCCACTACGCGCGACCACATCGGTCGCATCTGGGCGCCGGTGATGATCAACGACAAGGGCCCGTACCGCCTCGTGCTCGACACGGGCGCCACGCGCTCAGCCATCATGCAGCGCGTGGTCGATGACGCCGGACTGCCACTCGAATCGAAGCCCGTTCGACTGCGCGGCGTCACGGGCATACGCACAGTGCCGGCAGCGCACGCCAAGACGCTGGCAGTCGGTGACCTGTTGATTGAGAACGTTATCTTGCCCATCGTGCCGGATGCGTTCGGTGGAGCGGACGGCGTACTCGGCGGCGAAGGCCTCAAGGACAAACGCATCGCCATCGAATTTCGCAAGGACCGTATCAGTATTGCCCGTTCGCATGGCAAACCCGCACCAGCAGGGTTTTCGGTGGTTCCCTTCAAGTACGCGAGCAACAAGGGCATGCGCGCGACGGTGATGGTTGGCACCATCCGCACCATCGCGTTGATCGACACGGGATCACAGGCGACGGTCGGCAATCTCGCCCTGCGTCAGGCACTGGCGCGTCGCAAAGACCCGCGCGATGTGTTCGACACCGGCGTTATCGGCGTAACCGAGGACCTGCAACACGCTACGCGCGTTCGCGTGCCGAGCATCTCGGCGGGCAGACTGCTGGTACAAAACGCCGAAATCATGTTCACGGACCTGCAAATCTTCGAGCACTGGCGCCTCACCGACGAGCCGGCGCTACTCATTGGCATGGACGTGCTCGGCGTGGTCGACGCGCTGGTCATCGACTACCGGCGCAGCGAACTGCAGTTCCGCACCAACTCCAGCTTCGAGATCGACCCGGCAAAGATCAGGCTTTGAGCTGAACCGTCAACGGTTTGGGGCGCCGGCGAGTGACCACGGCAGCAGCATTAGTGAAAGTGCCAAGACAGAACCAACAAGCACCAACGGCAACAGGTTACGGCGCAGCCGACCGGCCGACCAATAGCCAAAAGCCAGCAACCCGAGCACGATAAGCGTGCGAAACAGTGCGCCGCCGTCAATGGGTTCCCCATTTGGCGCGAGCAACGGCCCACCTAACCATAGAAAAAAGAACATGACGATGCGATAGACCGGCGCCGATTCCAACAGCATGAAGGCCAGGAACATCGAATCGGCGTGCAGAACCCGGTCACCACGCCGCAGCCCGATGAGCGCACGGATAACAGCGTAGAGAATCATGACCGGCAGCACGGTAAACATGACGTGATTGAACGGGGTGTGAATTGCACCCAGGCTCAACGACAAAGCAAACACGACAAACGCGGGCAACAACGTGCACAGAATCAGTGGCCCGAGG
>CAITSH010000424.1 GCA_903895005.1 uncultured Pseudomonadota bacterium | reverse complement strand
TATCCTCAATCCCGCGCGAGGCCTTGAACACCAGCGCCTCAAAGCCAGGCGTGATCAGCGTGTCGAGTTCCACGCTCAGGGTCTTGGCCCGGGCAATCACCTCCTGCGGGTCGGAAATGTCGGCCGGCGTGATCTTGTTCATCACGTCGGCGGCGGTATAACCGAGCATGCGTTCTGCGCCGACGGTGAAGATCTGGATAACGCCCTTGGCGTCGGTGGCGATGCTGGAGAAGTTGGCGCTGTTGAAAATCGCGCTTTGCAAAGCCCCCGTCTTGAGGAGCGCTTCTTCGGCCTGCTTGCGCCCGGTGATGTCACGCGCAGCGGCGAACACGCCGAGCACGTTGTCCTGCGCATCCTTGTAGACCGATGCGTTGTATAGAACGTCGGTGAGACGACCGTTCTCGTGCCGGATGGTGAGTGGGTAGTCGGTGACGAAGCCTTCGGCGAAGACCTTCTGGTAGCCCTCACGGGCCTTGTCAGGCTCGGTAAAGTAGTTGGAGAAGTCGGTACCGATGAGCTTCTCTCTGGGCACACCGGTCACCTTGACCGAGCCCGCGTTGACGTCGGTGATCTTGCCCGCGGGGCTGATGGTGACCAGCGGATCCAGGCTCGCTTCGATGAGGCTGCGCGCATATTGCGACGCTGTGAGTAACTTGTCGTCAGCCTGTTTGCGGGCGGTGTTGTCGGTGCCGATGAGCAGGTAACCGATGATGCCGTCCTGGGCATCGCGCAGCGCGGTGACCGATACCACCGCAGGGAAGCGGCTGGCGTCCTTGCGGATGTAGGTGAGTTCGTAGATGTCCTCAATGCCACGCGAGGCCTTGAACACCAGCGCCTCAAAGCCCGGGGTGATCGGGGTTGCAAGCTCTGCGCTCAACGTTTTGGCGCGGGCGATCAATTCCTGCGGGTCGGAAATATCGGCCGGGGTGATCTTGTTCACCACCTCAATGGCGGTGTAGCCGAGCATGCGTTCGGCGCCGACGTTGAAAATCTGGATGACGCCCTTGGCGTCGGTGGCGATGCTGGAGAAATTGGCGCTGTTGAATATCGCGCTTTGCAGCGCGCCGGCTTGCGGCAACCCATCGTGCGGCGGTGCGGCGCAAATGCTGTCGCCAGCAATGGCTGCGCCAGAAACACTGGGGGAACGATCTGACTCGGACATGGCGATTTTCGCGAACAGCAAACGGTAATCCGGAGAGCAGACCGGACCTGCCGGGCCGACAACAAAAGAATTCGCCCGTCAGAGTGGGGCTACAGACTCGTATTTCGGAAGTAAGCGCGAATCATCCGCGAGTGGTTTTGCCAAGTCTGTGCGCTGACACACAGACGCCATTGGCTATTGCTTGGCTGGGCAGGATAGGCGATTTCGCCCGAACAACCGACCCAAACAACAAGGCCGCCCGGAGGCGGCCTTGTGTGCTGCGACAGCCGTAAATCAGGCCGCTGCGACCTGCTGAATGCCGGCGAGCATCCAGCCTGCGCCACCGGAGACCGGTTTTTGCAGGTTCCAGACCTCTTCGAAGGGCGAGGCAATCGTTTCGCCATCTTCCTTGATCATGCCGGCAAAGCGCACGCTGGCGACATGTACGGCGTTCTCGGTGACCACTTCAAGCAGATCGGCGGCGAGGGTGACCACCTCGGTGCGCTGCTTCACGCCAAAGCGCGAGTCTATCTGTGACTTGAACAGCGTGAACATCTCGTCGGTGCTCATGTCGCGCAGCGTGTCGAGATCGCCGGTGTCGTTGGCTTTTTGCAGGTTCATGAAGGACAGCTTGGCCTGCTTTACGAAGCCCACGGCGTCAAAGCCGGCGGGAATGTTCGGCTGGAACTGGCTGCGGAAGTCGGGGCCACCCGCACCACCGACCATCCCGGTTTGCTGCGAGGGAGGGGGGGCGGCAACAGTTTCCTGGCCCATCATGCCGTAGCTGGTCGGGCCGGCGGGTTGCATTTGCGCGCGCGGCTTTATGAACATGCGCATCAACAACATGACGCCGCCGGCGACAAGCAGGCCGATCAGCAGGCTGCTGAGAATGCCGCCCATGCCGCCGAATCCACCCTGCGAGAACAGGTAGCCCAGGCCGACGCCGGCGGCAAGGCCGGCGAGAGGACCGAGCCAGCGGTTGCCGGCAGGTGCGGGCGCCGCGGGTGCGGCCGCAGGTGCGGCGGGAGCCGCTGCGTTCTGCGCAGGGGCGGACGGCTTTGAAGGTGCAATGCTCTGGCGCTGCATGCCGGTACTTCCGCCGCCACCCAGGCGTTTGGCCGCTTCAGCGTCCATCGGTGAAAGACCGATGCCCACCATCAGGGTGAGCGCGATCATGATCCATGTTTTCATTTCGGTTCCTATTCTTTCGGAAAGTGCTGCTCTTATATGGGTTCATTGTTACCGTTTTACCAGTACCGGATGCCTGAAGACCGGAAACCCGTCAGTATTTGAAACCCTTATGCAGTGCCACAACCCCTGCACTCAGATCATTGTATGTGACATCTTCCAGTCCTGCGCGTTCCATCATCAATTTCAATGTTTCCTGGTCAGGATGCATGCGGATCGACTCGGCAAGGTAACGGTAACTGGCCTCGTCGGAGGCGATCTTGCGCCCCAGCCATGGCAGGGCCGTGAACGAATACCAGTCGTAGGCTTTTTCCAGTCGTTTCCAGACCTTGGAGAATTCGAGCACCAGGAGGCGACCGCCGGGGCGCAGCACCCGGGTCATTTCCGCCAGGGCGGACTCTTTGTGGGTCATGTTGCGCAGGCCGAAAGCAACGCTGACGCAATCGAAGTAGTTGTCCGGGAAAGGCAGGTGTTCGGCGTCGCACTGTACCGCCGGGGCGATCTTGCCGTCATCGAGCATGCGGTTGCGACCCACCGTGAGCATGCTGCCGTTGATATCGGTGAGCCAAACCTGACCGGTTTTGCCGGCGCGCACGGCGAATGCGCGCGACAGGTCGCCGGAACCCCCGGCGACATCGAGCACCCGACTGCCTTCCCTGACCCCGCTTTGCGCGATGGCGCGCGCTTTCCAAAGCCGGTGCAGGCCGCCTGACATCAGGTCGTTCATCAGGTCGTATTTGCCGGCGACTGAATCAAAAACCTCGGCGACTTTTTTCGCCTTGTCGCGCTCGTCGACCGTTTTGAAGCCGAAATGGGTTTGTTCGCTCATGTTTTAACGCTCAATGCCCGTGCAGCACCGGTTTGACCGTGGTATCGATTTCGCGGCTGCCCCCGGCTTCCGCCAGGCGCTTGAGGTATTGCTGCCACAGGCTGTCCTGGTTGGTCCCGAGCTCGTAGAGGTAATCCCAGGAGTAAATACCGGTAGCGTGTCCGTCGGAAAAATGGGGCTGTACCGCGTAGCTCCCGACCGGGTCCAGGGCAGTGATGCCAACGTTCATTTTCCCGGTCTGCAGCGTTTCCTGCCCGGGCCCGTGGCCGCGCACCTCGGCCGAAGGCGAGTGAACGCGCAGGAATTCGTAGCCGAGGCGGAAGCTCTTGCCGTCGGAAAAGGCGATTTCCATCACTTTTGAGGCCTGATGCAGCTTGATTTCCGTCGGAATCGGCGAATCTTTGACCAAACCGGCCATTTAGAGTCCTTATTAGGCTTACTGGGTGTGCGTACAAGCGCCTATCATAGCGTGTCCGCCTGCAAGCACGATGTCAGTTGCAGTCCGGGAAAAGGATGGTAGGTGTCATGTGGCTGTCATGTGCGTTTCGTAGAATCGTCACAAGTTAATAACCGGATTCCCCCATGTCCGCCAATATTCTGGTGGTTGAAGACGAGCCGGCGATCCAGGAACTGATCGCGCTCAATCTCGAACACGCCGGTCACCGTGTGCTGCGCGCCAAGGATGCGGAACATGCGCAAAACCTGGTGCGCCACGCCCTGCCTGATCTGGTGTTGCTTGACTGGATGTTGCCGGGACAATCGGGCGTGATGTTCGCGCGCTCGCTGCGCGACGATGAGCGGACCAAGACCATCCCGATCATCATGCTGACCGCGCGTGGCACCGAGCAGGACAAAGTGGTGGGTCTTGAAGCGGGTGCCGATGACTTTGTCACCAAGCCGTTTTCCCCGCGGGAGCTGCTTGCACGCATCAAGGCCGTGTTGCGCCGGCGTGCGCCGCAGCTCACCGACGAGCCGGTCGAAATCGCCGGGCTGCGTCTTGATCCGGCGACCCATCGCGTTAGCGGCGGCGGCACGCCGCTTGAGCTCGGCCCGACCGAATTTCGTTTGCTGCATTTTCTAATGACCCACACCGAGCGCGTGCACAGTCGTGCTCAACTGCTTGACCAGGTCTGGGGCGATCACGTGTTTGTCGAAGAGCGTACGGTGGATGTCCATATCCGGCGCCTGCGCAAGTCACTGGAGCCATCGGGACACGACCGTCTGGTGCAAACCGTGCGGGGCAGCGGCTACCGCCTGGCTGATGGTGATTGAGCGTCGCCGCAAAGAGTAAAATGGCCGGCATGACCGGCCATTTTTCTTTTCTGGCACCAGCGCCGCCGCCACGGGCGCGTATGCGTGCATTGCGGACGGGGACATGAACAGCATCTGGCTGCGTACATCCGCAATCCTGGGCGTGACATTCGTTCTCGCGCTCGTGGCCTGGTTTGCATCCGGACATGTTTCAGCGATTGCAATCGTTGTTGCGGGATTTGGCTGGTTGCTGGCCCGGCATATCTCCAACCTACGTGCGTTGGTGGCCTGGCTCAAAAACCCACAGTCGCTGGCGGTGCCGCAAGGCACGGGTGTGTGGGAGCACGTGTTCACGGCGCTGTACAAATTTGTTCGCGCATCAAACCAGCAGCAGCAGCGGCTGACCGGCACGCTGGCGCGCTTTCGCAAGGCCGGGCAGGCGCTGCCGGATGGTGTGATCGTGCTCAATGCCGACGATCGTATCGAGTGGTGCAACCCGATCGCCGAGCGCGACTACAGCCTGAACATCGCAAAAGACGCCGGCCAGCCCATCGTCAACCTCGTGCGCCAGCCCGATTTCGTGCAATACATGAAGGCGGGGGATTTTTCCGAACCGCTCATGATGCGCCTGCAGCGGGGAGAGGCCTTGGTGTTTTCGGTGCGGGTGGTGCCCTACGGCCAGGACCAGAAGCTGCTGCTCTCACGCGATATCACACAGGCGGAAAAGCTGGAAATCATGCGGCGCGACTTTGTCGCCAATGTTTCGCATGAACTGAAGACGCCGATCACGGTGGTAAGCGGGTTTCTCGAGACCCTCGCCGATGGCAAGGTGGCCCTGGACGACGCCCGCGGCAGGCAGGTCATCGAAATCATGCGTCAACAGAGCGAGCGGATGCAGCACCTGATCGAGGACTTGCTGACGCTCTCGGCGCTCGAGTCCAGTGCTTCGCCGACCAGCGAGGTACCGATCAATATGGCGCGGCTTCTGGAATCGCTGGTCGAGGAGGCGCGCGCCCTGTCAGGCGGCAGGCACATCATCAGCGTTGGCGAACTGGTTCCAGGCTGGCTCGAAGGCAACGAGCAGGAGCTCCGCTCTGCTTTCGGGAATCTGATCAGCAATGCCATCCGCTATACCCCGAAGGAGGGCGCGATCCACGTTTCGTGGAGCCTTCGCGCCGGGGAGGGTGTGTTTGCCGTGCGCGATAGCGGCATCGGGATCGATGCGCGCCACATTCCCAGACTGACCGAACGCTTTTACCGGGTCGATTCGAGCCGCTCGCGCGAAACCGGCGGAACCGGGCTTGGACTGGCCATCGTCAAGCATGTCCTGACACGGCACCAGGGGGCGCTGGAAATTCGTAGCGTGCCCGGTGAGGGCTCGACTTTCTCCGCCGTGTTTCCTGTTCGCCGTTTCAGGGCGGACGCAACGGCCGCTGCCGCGTAAGCGAAAGTCACGCAGTCCCCTCTGCCGTTTGCGGTTTTAGCCGCGTGCGGTGAAGTTGGCTCGGTCATAGTCGTTCCCGCGATCGAGCAGGCCGAACAGGCTGACAATGAAACGGTCCTCTTCAACGCGTAATTCGATTTCGCGCCCGTTCTGGTACCAACCGGCGGGCAGGACCAGGCTGGGGGCGAGGCTCGGTGCTACGGGCAGTAGAAACGCCTGCGAGAAGGCCTGCTTGTTTGAAGGATCCTCGGTGTTGACGCGCACGCTGCAAGCGCGGGCGATGCCAGGCAGCGCCTTTGCGCCAACGGCGATTGAACTGTCATGCCCGGCCACCAGCCAGCGTACTTCGGCGAGGATCAGGCGTTTCGCGCCCTGGGGTCGTAGTGCGACCAATTGGCGGTGTTGCAACCGGGCGCCCGGTCCCTTGCGGCTCATCCGGAATCCGGTCGCACTTTCGTCCAGCGTTTCCCATTGCTCGAAGAGTGGAGCCGTTTGGGCCATGGCTGCCGATTTTTCGGCCAGGCCCGGGGCATGCTGGAAAATGTGCAGGTGTTCGGCATCGCGGCGTGTGTAGTCCCATTGCTTGAGTCCGGACTCGAAGGGCTTGCCGCTGATTGCAAAATGAATCGCCGCGAATCCGCTCACCAGTTCCGTTGGCGCCACCTGCTGGCGGCGCGGGAATTGTCGTGCCCTGGGTGCATCCGTCCAAGCACGCACCAACTGGGCGAGTAACTCGCCGCAGGTCGGCTGCACGCAGTCGGCGCCAAAGCCAAGCTCGGCCGGCATGGCACCGTCTGCAAGCAGCCGCTGGCGGCCCTTGAGGCTGCGGGTGAGTTCACTCATGTCGATGTAGCGGCGCGGCGAGTTCACAGCCGCCGGGGTGTCGGGTGCGGCCACCCAGTCCGGGCCTTCGCCGTCGCTCAAATCAAGGCCGTAGGCGCCGCCTTTTTCCACTGTTTTGACAATGCGCGGCTTGTGCGACCAGCGGTACGCCCAGCGGCGTGTCAGCATGAATTCGCGGCCGGACATCGCGAAAGGGTGGGCCAGATGAAGCAGTACCGGGCGTATGTAGGTCGAGGTACAGCTTTTTATCGCGACCGCAGTGTTGCCGACGACCGCGTTGATGTTGAGGTCGGCAAAGCCGCGCGATTCCGCGTCCGCGTAGAGTTCGTGCAGGAGCTGCCAAAGGTCCGGATCGACCTCGCGGCGCGCCAGCCAGAATGTGGCGAGCAGTTCGCCCGTGGCTTCGATCGAGCGCTGACACAGCAGTGGCAGGCGGCCGGCAAGTTCCGGATGCGTCCCTTTGAGGGCGGCGCGGAACAGCCGGCTGTAGCCGCGCATGACAGCGCGCCATAAATCGTAGCTTTGCTCAAACGCGGCATTTTCCAGGTGGCCCAGTGGCAGTGGTTTGGCGAGAAATTTTTTCGCCAGTTCTTCCTGCGCCGCGGCGAGCGGTTTGCGCAGCCGTTCCAGGATGTCCAGATAGGCAATATGCCGTGGTGGCGCCTCTTCGAGCGACTCGATCAGCATCGTGAGTTCGTGGCAGGCCTGGCGCGGATCGGACAGGTAGGCTTTCGCCAGCCACTCTTCGCAGCTTTTGATATCAGAGAGCAAAGGACGGCTTGCCGGGAGGAAATCGCTTTGGTTCATGGCCCCTCCAAAGCCCGGAAACGGGCTGGGAATATGACGACGTAGTGGGTGTTTATGACGAAGGCATACTGCCGCTCTGGATAACGGACGACGAGGAACTATTTGGCAAACAGGGGCATTCGATCGCGGTATCCGGCATCCGTATGTGCACAAGTGCCACTTTTGGTGACGCGGCTACCCGGCGAATCCGTTGCACTCCCCTGCAAAAGAGGGGTCAGACGATGTCGAAGGACACCCGCTCGAAATCGGCACCGCGCTCGAGCATTGCGCTGAGCATGACTTGCTGCGGCTCCTCGCGCCAGACCTCTATGACGCGCTTGGCGCGGAACCAGCCGGTGGGCAGGATCAGCGATGCCGGGGTGCGCAGTGCGGCCACTTCAGGAAGTGCGAGGGCGGGGACATATTTTTCGGCGGTCGCATTGATGCCGGTGGGCTTGACCGCGACCGCCTGCACGACGCCCGGGGTGATGCGAACGCCGGCGTTGATATCCAGGTCTCTCGTCGAGAGCAGCCATCGCACCGTGCCGACCATGAAATGCCTGCTGTTGGCCGGTCGTATGCCGACGAGTTGCGCGTGAGCGAAGCGCATGCCTTGCTGTTCGGCCGGACGCGTCATGCGCAGCCCGGTCAGGCTTTCGTCTAGTACGGTCCACAGCTCCACGGCGTAACCATGGATTTGGCTGTAATCGCTTTCGGCGCGGGTTGCGATGCGACCGAAGGTTGCGATTTCCTGGCGCTCCTTGGTGGAGAGTTCCTTGGCACTGCCCGGCTGTTTGAAGGGCAGGCCGGAAATGTAGTGATGGATTCCCGCGATGCTGCAGGCGACCTTTGCCGGGTTGGATGCGCTGTTGCGGGTTTGATCCCGGGTGTTGGTGGCTTCGCATAATTGCCGGTAAAGCAGCAGCAGGTTTTGCTCGCAATACGGCTGTACGCAGTCATCGCCAAGCTTCAGAACCTGCGGTGACTCGCCCTTGCGCAGCAGCATGATGCGCTTTTTCAGGCTGTTCCCCAGTTCATCCACGCCGATGTAGCGTGCGCCCGCCCCCGACACCGGTGCGCGCGATGCCCCCGCCGACCCGGCAAGATCCACGGCGAGTTGCGGCAGCGCAGTGGACTTTGGCTCCTTGCCCACGGAGATTTTTTCTGTCCAGCGTTCGAGCCACTTGGAGATCATCGCGATCTGGCGTGCCGACTGCTCATTCGGGTTGGCAAGGTTGAGCAGCATCATGCGT
>CAITSH010000423.1 GCA_903895005.1 uncultured Pseudomonadota bacterium | reverse complement strand
GTCCAGGCCCCCGCCGGCTCGGGCAAGACGGAGTTGTTGATCCAGCGCTACCTCGGCCTGCTCGCGACTGTGAACGAGCCCGAAGAGGTGGTTGCCATCACCTTTACCAAAAAGGCTGCTGCCGAAATGCGCGAGCGGGTGCTGGAGGCGATTGCCGACCTTGCTTCGGGCAAGCCCGCCGAGTCGGCGCACGCCGAGCGCACGCAGCAGCTTGCGCGCGCGGCCATGGCGCGCGACAAGGCGCTCGGGTGGCGCATTCTCGAGAGCCCGGCGCGGCTGCGTATCCAGACGATCGATGCGTTGTGCGCCTCGCTCACGCGGCAGATGCCCATGCTCTCCAAGTTCGGCTCGCAGCCCGAGAGCACCGATGACGCCGGTGCCCTGTATGCCGAAGCCGCGCGCGCCACGGTTGAACTCATCGAATCCAAGGAGCCGGTGGCCGAGCTCGTCGAGCGCCTGCTGGTGCACCTGGACAACAACGTCGAGCGCGTCGAGGAATTGCTCGTTGAGATGCTGCGCAACCGCGACCATTGGCTGCGCCATGTGGTGGGGACCCAGCGCCACGAACTGGAGCGCGGCCTCGTTGCCGAGCGGGAGGCGGTGCTCTCGCGCCTGCAGGCCTTGCTGCCGGCGGCCGCGCGCACTGAACTGCTGGCTGTGGCCAACATCGCTGCGGCGAACCTTGAGCAAGCACCGCTTGCTGCATTGCCCGCTACCGAAGACGCGGAAGGCTGGGCGGCGCTGGCTTCACTGCTGCTGACCGGCACCAATACCTGGCGCAAGGCCCTCACCGTACGAGAGGGCTTTCCGCCGGGCAAGCCACACGCCGAAGCCAAGCAGCGCGCGCTCGCGTTGATCGACAGCCTTCGGGACAACGATGCGCTGCGCCTCACGCTCGCCGCCATACGCGTGCTGCCGCCCCCGGCCTACACTGAAGCGCAATGGGCCATCCTCGAAGCCATCATGGGCCTGCTGAAGCGCGCGGTGTTCGAACTCAAGTATGTGTTCCAGTCGCGCGGGCAGGTGGACTTTACCGAGGTGTCGCAGCGCGCCCTGCAGGCGCTGGGCGACCTTGAGGGCCCGACCGAGCTTGCGCTGCGCCTCGATTACCAGGTCAGGCACCTGCTGATCGACGAGTTCCAGGACACCTCAATCAGCCAGTTCGAGCTGGTGTCGCGCCTCACCGCCGGCTGGATGCCCGATGACGGCCGCACGCTGTTTGTGGTGGGCGACCCGATGCAGTCGATTTACCGCTTTCGCGAAGCCGAGGTGGGGCTTTTCCTGAAGGCGCGCGTCGAGGGCATAGGCAGCATTGCGCTTGAGGCGCTGCAGCTTGCCGCGAACTTCCGGTCGCAGGCGGGCATTGTCGATTGGGTCAACGCCGCGTTCGCCAAGGTGATGCCCGCCACTGAAGACATCGCCGCCGGCGCCGTGCCCTACAACGCCTCGCAGGCCGTGCATGCCGCGCTCGAGGGCGCCGCCGTCAGCGTGCACCCGCAGTTCAAGGACACGACGAGTGATGCCGAAGGCGATACCGAAGCCGCCACCGTTGCGCGCATCGTCAAAGACATCCTCGCCGAGCCACTCGAGCCCAAAGCCAAGCGCCCGAGCATTGCCATCCTGGTGCGCGGCCGCAACCACCTGCGCGAGATCGTGCCGCGCCTGCAGCAGGAGGGCATCGCCTTTCGCGCCATCGAGATCGACCGCCTCGACGAGCGCCCCGTGGTGCAAGACTTGCTCGCGCTCACGCGTGCACTCGCCCACGAAGGCGACCGCCTCGCGTGGCTTGCCGTGCTGCGCGCCCCCTGGTGCGGCCTCACGCTCGCCGACCTGCATGCGCTGGCGAGTTCTGACGCCCCGCCAGCAGCCCCCTCTCCCCAACCCTCCCCCGCGAGGGGGGAGGGGGCCGTTGGTCTCAGCACAAACACCGGCGCCCGCAGCACCTCCGGCTCGCTTGACGATGGCGTTCGCAGCACGTCCCTCTCTCCCTCGACGGGAGAGAGGACAGGAGAGAGGGTGCTGCCAGACGAGCACAACTCCCCCCGCATCACCGAAGACGAAAGCCTCGCCCTCCTCATGGCCCAGGCCACCGCCGAAGCCATCTACGACATCGACGACGAGCCATTCACCGCAAACCAGCGCCAGTCGGCTTTCTCCAGCCATCAGGGGCATACCATCCGTGAGCTGATGCAAGATGCATCACGCCTTGCCGCCCTGAGCCTCGACGGCCGCGCCCGCCTTGAGCGCGTGCGCGCCGTGCTCGAGGCCACGCTAGCCGCGCGGCTGCGCGCGAGCCTGCGCGAGCAGGTCGAGGGTGCGTGGCTGGCGCTGGGCGGCCCGGCCTGCGCCGCCGACACCGGCCTTGCCGACGCCGAAACCTACCTGGATCACCTCGAAGCCAAGGAAGAGGCGGGCGCCATCGCCGACTTTGCGGCCTTCACGCAAGGCCTCGACAAGCTCTTTGCCGTGCCCGACGTGGGCGCCGGCGATGACGCGGTGCAGGTGATGACCGTGCACAAGTCCAAGGGCCTTGAGTTCGATCACGTCATCGTCCCGGGCCTTGGCGCCAAACCGCCCACCGACAAGAAAAAGCTTTTTCTGTGGATGGAGCGCCCGGCACGAGAGGGCGGCACCGACCTCCTCCTCGCCCCCGTAGAAGAAACCGGCGCCACCGCCGACCCCATCTACGCCTGGCTCAAGCAACTCGCCGCTGACAAGGCCTCGCACGAAGACGGCCGCCTGCTCTACGTGGCCGCCACCCGCGCAAAGCAGCGCCTGCACCTCTTGGGCGAAACCCGCCTCGCCATCGACAAAAAAACCGGCGACCAAACCCCCGCCAACCCCGCCGCCCGCAGCCTGCTCTCAAAACTCTGGGACATCGTCGAACACGACTATGCCGCCGCTGCCAGCCAAGCCGTCACTCTCCCCCTCGAGGGGGGGGAGGACAGGAGAGAGGGTGAAAGCGAGCCAAGCACGACCAAGCCTATCGACCAATCCCTCCACCGCCTAGCAACCAACTGGATCACCCCGGCCCCGCCCGCAACCCTCGCCTGGACCCCGCCCGCCGAACCCGCACGCGTGCAGGACGCCATCGAATATTCCTGGGTGGGCGAAACCGCGCGCTGCGTCGGCAACGTCGTGCACCGCTGGCTGCAGGTGATTGCCGAAGCCGAACGCAAGGGCTGGACGCCCGAGCGCGTGGGCCGCATGCGCGGGAGCTTCAAGAACGAACTCGCAGCCCTTGGCGTGGTGAGTGCCGAGCTCGAGGCCGCCACCACGCGCGTTGACAAGGCCCTCACTAACGCGCTCACCGACGAGCGCGGCCTCTGGCTGCTCGGCCCGCAAACGGACGCGCGCAACGAATACCGCCTCACCGCGATGCTCAACGGCGAACGCCGCCAGCTCGTCATCGACCGCACCTTCACCGACGCCGGGGGCAAACGCTGGATCGTCGATTACAAGACCAGCAGCCACGAGGGCGCGGACAAGACCGCGTTTCTCGACAGCGAACAAAAGCGCTATCAGGCGCAACTGGAGCGCTATGCCGCCGTGCACGGCGCCACCGGAACCGGGGCGAAGATCCGGCTAGGCTTGTACTTTCCGCAGCTAGGCGGGTGGCGGGAGTGGCAGCAGGAAGGCGGAGAGTGAGGCTTTTTGAATGCTTGCAGTTTAACGGACTGCGTTATGCTATTTTAAGATGATCCAGTCGTTTAAAAGCGACGAAACGAAGACGCTTTTTTCGGGCAAGCCGGCTCCCCGGTTTGTCAACATTCGAGCTGTTGCGGAGAGAAAATTGCAGATGTTGAACCGCGCAACCAGGCTGGATGATTTGCGAGTTCCACCCAATAACCGGCTGGAGGCGCTCAAAGGCAACCGCGCGGGTACATTCAGCATTCGCATCAATGACTAATGGCGCCTTTGTTTTCGTTTTGAAGGTGGACATGCATTTGATGTCGAGATTGTCGATTACCACTGAATGCAAAAAGGGAATGTCATGCCAAATATCGTGAACGGAATGCGGCCCATCCACCCCGGCGAGGTGCTACGCGAGGAATTCCTCCTGCCCCTGGGGCTCACGGCCAACGCACTTGCAATTGCTTTGCAGGTGCCGGCGCCGCGCATCAACGACGTGGCCCGTGAAAAGCGTGGCGTGTCGGCCGACACGGCGCTGCGCCTTGCGCGGTACTTTGGCAACAGCGCCGAGTTCTGGATGGGGCTGCAGGCCGATTACGACCTGAAAACCAGCGCGCGTGGAATCAAGGCGGCTCTCAAGCGCATTCATCCGCACAAGGACTTGCAGTCGGCTTAAAACCCGGCCGATTTATCCTGTTGGAACACAGATCACGGTTCCAACGGACCGGGTTCCAGGCAACCGGGACACAAACGGGGAGGCGGCAGTCCATGGATGGCAAGTCGGGCAATCTGGTGACAGGCATGCGTGCGGCATGGAAGGTGGTGTTCATTGCGGCCATCGCGTTCGCCGCGGCCCTGCCTGTTCGCGCGCACGCCGCCGATGGGCTTCCGCCTTTTCCCCCCGCAGGCAAACGCCTCACCGACCTTGCCAAGGCGATCAACGCGCCCGAGCAAACCAAGCTCATCGGCAAGCTCAAGGAAATCGAAGAAAAAACCGGCGCGCAGGTGGCGGTGCTGGTGGTCGAGACCACACAGCCGCTCGCCATGGAGGAATACGCGATCCGCGTGTTCGACGTCTGGAAGCTCGGCCAGGCGAACATCAACAACGGCCTGCTGGTACTGGTGGCCACCGCCGATAAAAAAGTGCGTATCGAAGTGGGCCGCGGCCTTGAGGGGGTGATCCCCGATGCGCAGGCCAAGCGCATCATCGACGAGGCCATGGTGCCGCCCTTTCGCCAGGGCAAGTACGCCGCCGGCATCAATGCCGGGCTCGATCGTATCCAGGCACTCATTGTCGCCGGCCAGAAACCCGCCGCCGTGTTGCCGCCCGGTGTCGACCAGTTCGCGCGCGAGCCCAGTTTTGAAATGGGCAGCGGACTGATATCGCTGCTGGTGTTCATAGCGATAGTTGTTGCCCTGGTAAAGCTGAGCAGGCTGTTCGGCTGGGATAAAAATCCAACGCGGCCCATCATCATTGACCAAGACGAGGACAGTTCCAGCTCGACGAGTAATTCCGGTTCGACGGGTGGCAGTGGTTCAAGTTCCGGCGGGAGCAGGGACAGCAATGCCATGAATGGCGGCGGCGGGAACTCGGCGGGTGGCGGGGCAAGCTCGTCGTTTGGCGATGCGAGTAGCAGCGGTGGCGACAGCGGTAGCAGCGACAGCGGGAGTTCGGGCAGCAGCGGCTCGGATAGCAGCGACAGCAACAGGAGTTGAGCTGGCGTTACGGGGCGGGGAAGAGTGAATGGCTGGAAATGCCCGTCTGGCGCGGGTTTGCAGCCGACCTGCGAATTTAAGTTCGAAGTGCAATGGGTATGGGCTTGAGGTTGAAGAGTACCTCGTGCGGGGTGAGATAGCCAAGACACTTGCGCGGCCGATGGTTTAGCC
>CAITSH010000422.1 GCA_903895005.1 uncultured Pseudomonadota bacterium | reverse complement strand
CCTTTAAGACACGCACCACTCGTACCAATCCCACCAATGCGCGGGCTTTCATGTCAGTCCTCCTCGGTATTGCCTGCGCCGGGTCGGGACGGGCCCCGCCCGTACGATCAATTAATGTTGTGTACAGGGCAGGGCGCTCAGGCCCATATCTGCCGTGCCGCCTCGACCATCAGTTCGAGTTTGCGTTTCTGGTCGTCTTCGCTGATGAGGTTGCCGACGATGTCCGATCCAAAGCCGCATTGCGGGCTCAGCGCCAGTTGCTCGAGCGGCAGGTATTTCGTCGCCTCGCCGATGCGGCGCTTGAGATCGTCTATGGATTCCATTTTCGGCACCTTGGTGCTGATCAGACCCAGCACCACCACCTTGCCCTTGGGCACATGGCGAAGCGGCTCAAAGCTGCCGGCGCGCTCGGAGTCATATTCGAGCAAAAAGCGGTTGAAGGGCAGTTCGTTGAACATGCGCTCGGCGATGTCATCGTAAGTGCCCTCGCGGTGCCACATGCTCGCCTGGTTACCGCGGCACACGTGCACGCCGAAGGTCACCCCGGGAAAGCCCTTGATGATCTCTGCGTTGGCCTTGAGCGAACGCGCGAAATTGGCCTGCGGGTCTTCGCCGCGCGAACGCATGATGTCAAGCGACTGCTTGTCCACATAGGCGGTGTAGCCCGGCTCGTCGATATGCACGTAACGGCAGCCCGCCTCGACGAGGCCGGTGATGATCTTGCGCTGCAAGGCCACCAGGTCGGCCATGAAGGCGTCCTGGTCGGCGTAGATCGCCTTGGAGTTCTGGTGGTCAAAGCGCTGCGCCACGCGATCGGGGCCGACCAGGCTCACCTTCACCGGCTTGGTGGCAAGGGGCATGACGCGCTTGTATTCGTCCACCGGCACGTTGCGCGCGAGAAATATGCGCTCGATCACCGGGCGGCGGTGCGACACCGGCGTGCCCTGACCGTCAAGGTCGGGGATGTCCCAGCGTGCCATGGCCTTGGCGCCCTCTGCGCGTTTTTCGTGGAGCTTGAGAATGTCCTGCTTGGGGTTGTCGTAACCGCCCACCGACAGGCCGAAGCTGTCCTGGAAATTAAGCCTGCTGATTTCACCGTCGGTGATGACATCCAGTCCGATGCCCTCCTGCAGCGCAACCGCCTTGCGTATGCAGGCCATCTCGATGGCGTGGAATTCATCCGTGCTGATGAGGCCCCCGTCCATGCGCACGCGCGCTTCTTTCCAGGCGGCCGGCCGCAACAGGCTGCCGACGTTATCGGTACGAATGGTGTCCAGGGTGCTCAATGCGTCCTCCTCGGGAATTTTTTGTGTGCAGCGTTTGGACGCTGCGTTTCATGTCGCCGCATTTTTATTATGTTGTGGCGCATGCGGCGCCGGGACACGTTAGCGCAGGCATAGGTCGGGCGCAATGATTGATTGCGCGCTCAACCTCGGGAATGACGGTTTGAAAAACGCGTGCCTTGAAAAAGGCCATCGCCAAGCCCCTGGGCTCCGGCAATCCCGGCGGCTACTGAGCAGGCTGGCCGGATAAAGGCAAACGCCACCGCTATCAAGGGTGGCGGTTGAACCGGTGAGGGCCGGAGAAGGGCAGTTTGTGCGCAGACCGCCGCATGCCGCTTACGCTGCGCCGATCTGCATCAGGCTGGCCTCGCGTGCAAAGATCGCGACATCGCGTGCGCGAATTGGGGGCGGCTGCCAGGGATGGTGGTGAGCCCGGGCAGCCTGACATCAACGCGGGAGTTCCCAAAAACAACGCTCGCATTAAGGCTGGCGCCATTCTGCCTCAAATGGCCGCGGTCCCGAGGTATAAACCTTATTAATACCTCAGTCCCCGAAGCGCAAAAGAGAAACGAATTGTCATCATCGCGCAAGTGTTCGCGGTTAGACTCGCGAACGCAAGCGTTCCTGGTTTTTCGGGAATCTTTCCACAGGAATTGGAGAGACGCCGTCGCCACGCAAGCGCGGCGATGTGAGTGTCATGGTCTCGAATGATGTAATGAATTGATTTACAAATGTTAAGAATAAAAAGAAAATAGCAGCGGTGTAGTGGCCTGAATCAGTGGCCTGAATCAGTGGCCTGAAAATTGCGTTGCACTTGGCATGGCTTGGTATGGTCTGGGCCGTGAACGAAATACATAGGGAGTTACACATGAAGCAAATTCAAAAAGGTTTTACGCTGATCGAACTGATGATCGTGGTTGCGATCATCGGCATCCTGGCGGCTGTCGCGCTGCCTGCCTACCAGGACTACACCATTCGCGCGAAAGTGTCGGAGCTGCTGCTCGCCGCAAGCTCGCAGCGCACGCAGTTGTCTGAGAAATACCAAACGGACCCGTCCAACACCACCGGCTTTGGTGTCGGCGCGACCATTGCCGTGGTCGGCAAAGTTGCCACCGGTCTTGTGGACAATGCCGGCACGATCGTTGTTACCGGCGCTGCCACCGGTACCAGCACGGGCGCTTCGGTAACCGTCACCATGACCGCATCGCCGAACTCGGCGACCGGCACCATGACCTGGTCCTGCGTCGGTGCGCCGGGCAAATACCTGCCCGCGACCTGCCGCTAAGAAAAAGCGTCACAAACCCGATTCAATTCGGGATCAGGCTGCAGCCCCTCTTCGGAGGGGCTTTTTTTTGGGGCGCCCGCACGCACGCCCGCCGTTTTTCGTGGCATGGCACACTGCGCCTCTTGGGATGGCGAGCACTGCAAAACCTCTTTGAATTGTCCTCGCGCTGCTTCGGGGGCGCCCTCAAGTCGCGCAGGTTTTGGCTGCTATCGCAATGGCATGGAAATAGCTTCCTGCGGGGGTGGGGGCGGCGAATGCGTGAGGGCGTGCCGCTCGTACCGGACACCGCTTGTTTACCCGGATAACCAGATACCTAGAGGAATGTTGCATGAAACCCAGTTTCAAGACCAAGACACTCGGCACCGGCGTCCTTCTCATCGCGGCCCTGGGTGCAACGCTGCTCGCCACGAACGCGCTCGCCCAGGCCTGGCCCAGCAAGCCGGTGCGCATTGTTGTGCCCTTTGCCGCCGGCGGTAACACCGACCAGCAGGCGCGCATCGTTGCCGAGCGCCTTTCCGTCACGCTCGGCCAGCAGTTTGTGGTCGAGAACCGCGTGGGCGCGGGCGGGGCCATTGCCGCCGAGTTTGTCGCCAAGTCCCCGGCGGACGGCTACACCGTGCTGATGTCGGCGGTGTCGCAAATGGCCATCGTGCCGTTCTTGCAAAAGGTCAGCTACGACCCGGTCAAAGACTTTGCACCGGTGTCGATCGTGGGCACCAACCCCTTTGTATTGGGCATTCACGAGTCGGTGCCGGCCAAAACGGTGCAGGAGTTTGTTGCCTACGTGAAGTCCAACCCGGGCAAGCTCAATTACTCATCGGGCGGCAACGGCTCGATCGGGCATTTGTCCGGGGCGCTGTTTGTGCAGCGTGCCGGCGTGCAAATGGCGCACATACCCTATAAGGGCGGTGCACCGGCGGTGGCCGACTTGGTGGCAGGCGTGGTGCAAATGTATTTTGGCAACGCCTCCGAGCTGATCCAGCACTCCAAGAGCGGCAAGATCAAGCTGCTCGGTGTCTCAAGCCTCAAGCGCGCACCGCAACTGCCCGGCCTGCCGGCCATTGCCGAGGCCTACCCGGGCTTTCAGACCATCACCTGGAACGGCCTGCTCGCACCGGCGGGCACACCGCGTGACGTGGTCAACAGGTTCGCCGCCGAAGTCAAAAAAGTCGTCAACGAACCGTCCGTCATCGCGCGCCTGGATGCGATCGGCGTGGACCCGGACGGATCCTCACCCGAAGAATTCGCCAAGACCATCGCCGCCGATATCAAGCAGTGGGGTGATGCGGTGAAGGCGGCGGGGATCAAAGCCGAGTAAGCGGCTTGGCCTTGCACGAGTGCCGCAGGCTGGGACGCCGCGCGAGATAAACGGGGGCAGCCCCTTTAATTCGAGCCGCTATATTCGATTCACTTCCCGCGCTAAGAATGACAGTCTAGCGCGGGGATTCCAGGGCGCTATCGCGAGTACCCTTTTATGATGCTCGTGATTTGGTACGGAATTAAGTAGCAGGCTCCGCTTTCACCTCATTGTCTGAGGATTGCTGCTAGCCATTTCGATAAATGCCCTTAGGGTTTGCCGTCTAGCAGCGCCCGTTGCCGTTCCAGATAAATTTCTTGCGTGATGAGGTCTTTTTCGCGCAGTGCTTTCAGTGCTGCGAGTTGTTCGTCCACGCTTCTTGGCGCACTTGTGGATACATTAACCTTACCTTCGAGCGAAGCGGCGCTTGGGGCGGCGAGCTTGGATTCGAGTACGCCCTTTTTGCCCTCCTCCTCGCCCATCAGGTTCAGTTTGGTGCGCGCGTAAAGTAGGCCCATTTTGACTTCCTGCCAGATGAAATACAGCTTGCCTCCGGCTGTGTCGACGTCGATGGTGTCATTGTTTTCTGAGCGCGACGTCACGACGTGTTTGCCGGGCGGGACTTCCTTGTAGAAGTACGTCTTCGCAGCGGTCTGACCCAACGGTTGGCCGTCAACTTCCACGTCCATCCGCAGTGCGGCACCGAAGTTCTCGTTGCGGTAGATGTAAAGGCCAGCCACGCCGGGTTTTGTCGCAAACGTCTTCAGGCTAGCATCTAGCGCCGGATCGCCCATAGGTACCGAGGCGCATCCTGCAATGGCGCATAGGGCTAGCGCCGTAAGCGCCGTTTTTGAAATCATCATCCTTGCTTCCTATTCAAAGTTTGCATTGCGGCGCCGCCCGAAGCTCTTGTCGCTGTGACCGCCATTTAAGTACCCGAAACAGTGTCGGCGTCAGCGCTTGTTGTCCAGTAAAAGGCGTTGCCGCTCGAGATAGATTTCCTGGCTGACAAGGCCACCATCCCGAAGCCGCTTCAGGTCTGCCAGTTTTTCTTCCATGGTCAGGGACGAGACAGGTACCGGGGTGCTGGCCGGCGTGAAGCTCACCGGGGCGCCGGATGCTGTCGGGTTCAGGGCGGAGGTTGTGGCCCCGGGGCTTGCCGGTATGGGGGAGGAGCCCGCTTGTGATGCGCCTGATGTCTGGGTCTCCTTGGGCGGTTCCACGCGTGTGAACGCACCCATCACGACCTGTATGAAATTCGGATATTCGTAGGCTGAGCCGTTGTTGTGATCGACGATCGCGCCGATGCCGCCGCCGAATATGATATTACCCCACATGGAACCCTTGGTTGCCGAAACAATCGCGGCCCGACCCGGTTCAGTGCCTTCTTTTTTGCACATCACCTGCATGTCGTCGTTCGAGCGCGTGATGGTGGTGGAGCCCGGTGTGGTGACAAACCATTTTCCCTTGTTGTTGCTGAGCTCACAGGCGACCGCTGTGACTTCTGATCCGGCCTGATCTCGCGTTTGCACCGATACGCTTTGGGCGGTGGTGCCGGTGATGGAGGCGCAGCCGCTCAGCATCGCGGCCAGTACGCAAAATGTCAGCGCAAATGTTCGTTCCGTATTTCGCATTCCAATATCTCCTTGTTGTCGGTCATGTTTGCTCGGTGTGAGCGGTGGCGGTGGGCGTGGTCATGAAGCGTGGCGAAAATAAAAAAACGCCACCGCAAGGGTGGCGTTTGATTCGAATCGCGTTTTGTCGCAGCCAGCTCATAACAATCCCAGAGGCAGCCGCTTCGAAGGCGCGCTTTCGATCAGAACGAGTACCGGGCGCCGAGGGTCCAGTTTTTCGCGGTGTAGGTATCGATCTTGTATTCGGTATAGCCCAAGGAAATGCCCACGTTCTTATTGACCTTGTACAGGCCGCCTACGCCGATGTAGGTATCGGTCTGTTTGGCGGTTGCGCTGCCAGAGCCGCCAGCTGCGACAGGAGTGCCGTTAAGGGTGCCGGCTGCCGTGAACGCCGCGCTCAATTCGGTCTTCCAATTGAACCAGCCAGCCCTGGCGCCGATTGAGAACTGATCATTGATCGGGAACGACACGGTCGGTCCTAGGTACCAGCCGTTTACCTTGGCGGACAGGCTTGCGGCTCCTGTGCCCACGAAGGTGTTGCCCCCGCTGCGTACGGTGCCAGCGCCACTCCAAGAGGCGGATACTTTGCCAAGATCCTGATACCCGCCCTCGACGCCAAAGTACTGGTTGACGTTGTATCCCCCGCCCAGCGAGTAGGTATTGTCCGTGTCATTGGTCGTGGAGCCAGCCGCGGCGCCATTTGAAATATTCGCTGTCATGCGTCCCAGCGATCCGTCTACGTAGAACCCCTCACCGGCGGCGCTCGCGAGGGTTGTGGCGAAAGCCCCGCTTAGGCCCAATGCGAGCACTGACATCGTCCGAATGCCGTTTTTTATTTTCTTGTCCATTTTTTGCTCCCTGAATCGTTTTGGTCGCCGTGGTATGTATTCCCCGGCATACGTTGAGGCGTGGATTGCTTTCGGTTCGCTTTGATGGACTGCTTTTAAAGGCAGGCCGGGTTAAATTGTAAATAAAATTTTATTTATTATCAATAAATTTTTATTTATGTTGGGAAAAATGCTTCGCGCCTCGTTTGGATTTGGTGCTGCTTCGATGCGGTATCATTCGTCTTAGAATGAAAAAAAGCCTGAATTGGGACGAAAGCTGCCAGTCCCTGCCTTTTGCAGAGACGCCGCAGCACTTTGGCGAACGCCTCAAGGCGGCCATGGTTCGCGCCGGACACTCGGTTGATAAAGAGTCGGCGAAGACCTTGCAGGAGCTCTGGACGGCCGCCTATCCGGCTATGCCGATCAGCCGGCAGCGCTGTTACGACTGGCTCAGGTCACCAACGGCGAACATTCACGCGGACAGGCTGTTTTTTATCGCCGATATGCTCGATGTTAGAGCTCGTTGGCTGGCGAAGGGTGAGAAATCCATTTTTCGCGCAGTCGAACTCTCCGCTGATGAGAAGTTGCTTCTCGATACGTTTCAATCCATGACGCGCTACGCCCAGAAAGGGCTGATTTCGGAGTTGGCTTCCAAGTCGGCAGTCAACCGGCCAAAGAAGCCTGCGCGGCGCGCACCAAAGGCTTAGTCCCGCCAGTTCAATCGCGCGGCAACTTTCCACCTGTCGCCCCGGAATGCCTGCCTCGCCGGCCGGAGGCCTAAACCGGAAACGCCGGATCTGCGGCCAAGCCGCCCAGGTAGCCCAGCATTTCCATCGCCCTGTCGAAGGCCGCCGTTGAAGCGCGTTCGGCCGATTCGGACGATTCGATCTGCGTGGTCGGGTTTGCATTGCGCGCTGCGTTGGCCGCGCTCTTTGAGGCGCTCAGCGCAAGCCTGGCGTCCGAGACCAGTTTTTCGAGCTGGTTGCGCAGGTAGTCGACGGTCTCGAGCAGCAGCATTTTTACCGCGGCCAGTTGCCCGTCCACCTGGAACTGCAAACGTCGCAGCTTGCGATTTTCTTCGTTCAGGCTGTCCAGTGTTGCGCGAAACTTTTTTTCGGATTCACTCACTCGAATGCTCCCCTGCCGGTGTTTTTTCGACGCCGCGCAGCTCGCAGGCAGCGCACCGTATCCGGGTTTTAAAACGGTGTACGCCCGGGATTGTCGGGCGTGTTGTCCCGCGCGATTGCTTACTTGCGTGCTTTTTGTGCCGACTTGGATGCGGCGTTGGACATCTTGACCGCCTCGGCTGCGGCATACGAGGCGAGGCTCGAGGCATCGGATGCATCGGCCGCCGCTTGCAGCGAAGCCTGTTCGGCCTGGTGGGCCGCTGCCGTTGATGCGGCGGCGGCTGCCGTTGCAGCCGCGCTGGCGGCCTCGGCTGCGGCCTCGGCTGCGGCATAGACGGAGCTTACCGAGGCTTCCTGTGCCGCGGTTGCCGCATGCCTGGCTGCAATCGCGGAATTTTCCGCCGAATGTGCCGCCCGTTTGGCGGTCTCCAGTGCCTGCAAGGTCAGATCCTTGAGCGAACTCAGGGCTTCGGAATAGCGCGAGCTGACGCGAACGTGGCCTTCTCGCAAGGCCGCCATTTCGGTTTCGATGGCCAGCACGCGCGCGTCCAGGCTGGCTTTGCCAGTCGGTACTTTGACCTTTGATGGCGTGCGCGTTGCGCGCTTTTTGGTGTTCATGGCGTTGGTCCCGGCGTGCGGGGGTCAGGATGATCGAAAAGTGCTGAGCGCGCTGCGCACGTAGGCCCTCAGCTCGATCGCTGTATCGAGAATCGCGGTTGCAGCCAGTTCCATGGAAGCTATGCTCACGCCCAACCCTCCCTTGTTGCCGTCGCGCGCAGTCTGAACCGCGTACTTTGACTCGTACGAGAACCGCATGCAATATGCCTCGTTAAGCGCATTCCGGGCTTGCCGTACCAGGGTGTCGAGCCGATCATTCGTGTAGTCCGCAATTTCCTGCATCAGGCGTTTCAATTTCGATAGTTCGGCTTCGACGGCGGACCGGGCAATGCGCAGGTCGCGGTTCTCCCCGGAAAGAAGGTCTAATTTGGCGTTAAAGTTGCTCTCGTCATTAAACATCATCGTGCCGCCCCCCCTTGTTTCAAAGCTATAAATTAGAAATTAAGTTGTCAATGCTGTGGGGATGAATTTTTTTCCGCAGCATCGACGCATCGGTATGTGCCGACGTCCGCAGTGCTTTCGATGCGCTTGCTTCGATTGACTTGGTGCCTGAATTTTGCCTGAATTTGTTTGGATTGTTTTTTTAAATGATAAATAAAACTTTTTTTAGAGGCAAGATTTTTTACGTTTATTTCTTTTGCATACGGGGGAAATGCTTCGTGTCTTGCGCAGATTTGGTGTCGTTGCGATGTGGCGATGCGGTATCATCCGGCCCAATATGAAAAAAACGCTTAACAAACTTAACAATCTTAATTGGGACGAAAGCTGCCAGTCCCTGCCGCTTTCGGATACGCCGCAGCACTTTGGCGAACGCCTCAAG
The DNA here is from genome assembly GCA_903895005.1 of uncultured Pseudomonadota bacterium. Next base: position 7,186 of record CAITSH010000422.1, on the reverse strand, counting down.
GCGGCCATGGTTCGCGCCGGTTATTCGGTTGAGAAAGAGTCGGCGAAGACGCTGCAGGCGGCCTGGATGGCTGCTTATCCGGCGATGCCGATCAGCCGGCAACGGTGTTACGACTGGCTCAGGTCACCGTCGGCGAATATTCACGCGGACCGGCTCTTTTTTATCGCGGATATGCTCGATGTCAGCGCGCGATGGCTGGCGAAAGGTGAGAAATCGATTTTTCGGGCGGTCGAACTCTCGGCTGATGAGAAGTTGCTGCTCGACACATTCCGTTCCATGACGCGCTACGCCCAGAAAGGGTTCATCGCGGGCTTGGAATCCAAACCTGCAGGCGCCCCCAAAAAGAAGCCGGCCCGGCGCGCGCCAAAGCCCTAGCTTTTCAGCCTATTCGGGTTTCAGCCCCAGGGCCTTGGCTGATTTTTCCCAGCGCGCCAGTTCGTCTTTCAGGAATCGCGCGCTCTCGTCGGGCGTGCGAACAAAGGTTTCGATACCCAGGTCGAGCAGGCGCTGGCCGAACTCGGGCTGGCGTACCACCGCGGCGATGTCGCGGTTGATGCGCTCGGCGAGCGCGTCGGGCAGGTGCGAGGGCCCTATCATCATCCACCATTCAACCATGTCGTAACCGGGCACGCCAGATTCGGCAAAGCTCGGCACCGCGGGCATGGTCGGGAAGCGCTTGGCGCCGGTGGTGGCGATGGCCTTCAGGCGGCCCGACTTGATGTGTTGCGTGAAGGCGGTGGGCGTGGCCATCAGCATCGAGATCTGCCCGCCGAGCAAATCATTGGTCGCAAGCGCGCCGCTCTTGTAGGGGATGTGCACGACATCAAGGGCTAGCGTCTGCTTGAGCGCTTCCATGGCGCGGTTGCCGTTGGTGCTGGCGCCGGGGCTGCCATACGAATGCCGGCCCGGCTGCGCCTTGACCAGCGCAAACAATTCGGCCGGCGTGCTGGCCGGAAAATCCGCGCGCGTTGCCAGCAGCGCCGGGGCCGAACCAAAGTGCAGGATGGCCCGAAGGTCGCGCGCGGTGTCGTAGGCGAGGTCGTTGCGAATGGCCGGGTTGAGCGCGAGCGTGCTGCCCAACTGGCCCAGCGTGTAGCCGTCTGGCGCCGCACGCGCCACGCCCTCTGCCGCGATCACACCGCCGCCGCCGGGGCGGTTGTCGACCAGCACCTGTTGCTTCCACAGTACGGTGAGCCGCTCGGCCAGCAGCCGCGCGACAATGTCCGAGGCGCCGCCCGCTGCCGTGGACACGATGATGCGCACCGGCTTGGCCGGCCAGGCGGGTTGGGCTTGCACAGTGCTTGTACCGCTAACGCAGGCTGCCACTGCGAGGAGCAGCAGCCATGCGCGCCCCGGGATGCTGAATTTCATGTTTTCTCGACTAGGCCGCTGGCTTGGCCGGAAGTGTCACGCCAAAATGCCGCTTCACGATGTCGGCGATGTTCTCGTAGCACGACCCAAATCGCACCACCTCGAAGGTCTCGACGTTGAGTAACGTCGATGACTGCTTCCACGGGTGGTATTTCATCAGGCCGTAGTTGATGATCACCTCGGCGATGGCGGCGATTTCAGGTTCTATGTCGTCGCCGTGGAACTTGGTGCCGGTCATGGTCATGTTGGCCGATGAACCGAACAGCGGGAATTGCGCCTCCCAGGACAGGCGCGTGATGGCGGCATGAAACTTACCGGCGTTGATCAGCATCACCAGCGTGCCGTCCTTGGTGCTCGCCGCAAGCGCTTCGCGGTCGAACTTGTTGAGCATGGGGTGGTCCATGTGGCAGGGCGCCACCGCGCCCAGCGGCAGGTCGTATTCGTGGGTGATGCAGTCAATGACATCGCGGCCGCGCGAAGAGAGCTTGTATATCGCCTTGGCGATGTCATCGTTGGCGACCATGGCGTTTAACTTGCTCGCGGCGCGGCGCTTGGTGTCGAACATTTTTTTGAGCGCCGCACCCGAGCCGCCGATCAGCGAATAGCCGACGTCCATGGGCAGGATGGTGATGCCACCGGCCTGCAAGGCTTTGAAGGCGCGCGCGGCGTCGGCTTCGATGTTGCGGAAAGCCTTGTGCGATTGCGCTGTCGGCAGGCCCATGCTCATTGCTCCGCCTTGATGTTGCCCTTCTTGACGATGTCGGCGTACTTGGCGAGATCGTTGCGGGTCTGCGTGGCGAGTAAATCGGGTGCGCCGGTCCAGGCCTCGAAGCCCAGTGTGGCAAGGCGTTCGCCGATGTCCGGTGCGGTCATGGCGCGGTTGAACTCGGTGTTAAGGCGCGTCACCACCTCACGCGGCGTATTGGCCGGCGCATACACGCCGTACCACAGGTCCACTTCAAAGCCGGGCACACCGGCCTCGGCCACGGTGGGCAACTCGGGCATGGCCTGTGAGCGGCGCGCGGGCGCCACAGCGAGCGCCTTCAGCTTGCCCGCTGCGATATGCGCCTTGACCGCAGCCATGGTCATGAAGGCCACCTGCGTCTGTCCTCCGACGAGGTCGGTAACCGCCGGGCCGGCGCCCTTGTAGACGATGTGCGTGATGTCTATGCCGGTCATTTGCGAGAACAGCGCCGCCGAGAGGTGTTGCGGCGTGCCGTTGCCGGCATTGGAGTAATTGAGCTTGCCCGGCGCGGCCTTTGCTTCGGCGATGAGTTCTTTCACCGTGTTGGCTTTTACCGAGGGATGCACCACCAGCACCATGGGCGCCGAGGCGAGCATGGCCACCGGCGCAAAATCTTTCACCAGGTCAAAGGGCAGCTTTCCGAGGCTCGCATTGATCGGAATGGTGTTCGCACCCATCAGGATGGTGTAGCCGTCGGGCGCTGCCTTGGCCACGGCATCGGCGCCGATGTTGCCGCCGGCGCCGGCGCGGTTTTCAACCACGAGGGCCTGGCCCAGCGCCTCGCCGACCTTTGGGGCAAGCGAGCGCGCCAGGATGTCGGTGCCGCCGCCCGAGGCGTAAGGCACGACGTAGCGCAGCGGTTTGTCGGGGTAGCGCTGTGCGGATGCGGGCAGCGCTGCGAGCGCAGCCGCTGCACACAACACCATTGGTAACACCATTCGCCGGGTCATGTGCATGGCTGTCTCCTTGTTGTGGTGCGGACTAGTTCTTCAGTCGCGGCACCAGGTTCATTGCGTTGCCGCTTTCGATTGCCGTGGTCGTTGCATCCGACAGCCCGAGCTTGCGCAGCGCCGTGGCCTGCGCATCAATGGGCACATACGGGAAGTCGGTGCCGAATACCACCTGCGACTCGGGCACCAGCTTGAGCAGGGAAGCCATCGACGAGGGATGCAGGGCATTGGCCGTGTCGTAGTACAGGCGACGGAACTCGGCCTCGTAACCATCGGGGGCGATGGTCTTGGCATCGGGGCGGAACTTGAAGAAGTAATCCATGCGCCCTGCAAGCATGGGCACGGTGCCGCCGGCGTGGCTGAACAGCCACTTGATGTCGCGGTTGCGCGCAAGCGTGCCCGACAGGAGCAGGCTCACCACGGCGCGCGTGGTGTCGTGCGGGACTTCGATCACGGCGGGGAAGGTGCCCACCGACAGGCGGCCGCAGCAGGCGGCAACGAGCGGGTGGAAGTACACCACGGCCTTGCGACGGTTGAGCTCGTCGAAGATGGGCTTGAACTTGGCGTCGCCGGGCCACACGTCGCCGTAGTTGGTCTGCAGGCCCACGCCGTCGGCCTTGAGCACGTCAAACGCATAGGCGATTTCTTTCAGGCTGGCTTCGACATCGATCATCGGCAGCGTCGCAAACAATCCAAAGCGGCCCGGATGGTCTTTCATCATCTTGGCGGCGAAGTCATTGCAGGTGCGCGCCATCTTGATCGCTTCGGCCGGGCCCTTGTCGAACCACACGCCGGGCGTGGAGGCGAGCGACAGGATGCCGGTTTTCACGCCGGCCTTGTCCATCTCGGCGATGCCCTTGGCCACGCTCCAGCCTTCTTGTTGCGTGAAGTGCGGGATCTTGCGCTGGTCCTCCCAGTCAAACCACGCCTTCTGGTACTCGGGCGGGTAAAAGTGGTGGTGGGTGTCGATGATCTTGGGCGCTGCGCCCGATGCGCCCATGCTGGTGCAGGCGGGCAGGGCGGCGGTTGCGCCGAGCGCACCCATGGCCTGCATGAAGCCGCGGCGCGTGCCGAACTCGTTTGCAAAATGAGCTGCGGTGATCTCGACCGGGGCGCAATTGCACGCCGATTGGGTATGCGTGGTGCAGGTGTTCATGGGACTCCTCCTTGTTGTGATTTTGTGTTCTTGCCGGCTGACGCTTGCGCTTGCGTGCGCGCTCTTGTTTGGTTGCCGGAACTGCAGCGAGTCTACCGCGACAGGACGGTCACGGCTAGCCGCCAGCGCGGGGACTACTTGCTGCGTTCGAATACCAGGAAGTACTGGTTGGGTAAAAAGCCGTGGCTGGTGCTTTGGCGGTAGCCGGCCTTGGTCATTTCGGCATTGACCTGCGCGGGCGTCATGCGCTCGCTCACCGGCGGCCCGACTTTTGAGGTGGCGTTGAAGTCGATGACGGCCACGCGTCCGCCTGGCTTGAGCGAGGCGGCGAGCTTGCCGAAGTAGGCTTCGCGCTGGTCGATGTGGTGATACACATCCACCAGCAACACCAGGTCGACCTTGGCGGGCAGCTTGGCATCGGCGGGTGTGCCCTGCACGGCGTGCAGGTTTTTCAGGCCTTCCTTTTTGGCGCGTTCGGCGAGGTAGCCCACCATTTTGGGTTCAAGGTCCACGCCGTAAACGCGGCCCTTCGAAACCATGTGCGCAAGTCGCATCGCAAAATAACCGGTGCCCGCACCCAGGTCGGCCACCACCGCATCGGGCTTGAGCGCGAGGGCCTGTATCACCTCATGCGGCTTTTGCCAGGCATCGCGTTGGGGGTCATCGAATACCTTGGCCCATTTATCGGCGTCACCGAAGCTGTGCTGGTGGCTGTGCGGGGCTTGGGCGAAGGCGGGTGTCGTGAGCGCAGCTGTCGCTAGTGTGAAAAGCGCAATGCAAAGGGCGGTGAGGATGCGCATTGGTTATTTATCCTTGCCTTGTGCGAAGTCCATGATCAGGCGCGCTGCGAGGTACAGGCGTTGCTCGATCGACTCGATGTCAATGTATTCGGCGTTGTTGGAGTGGGAGCCGAAACCGCGCAAGCCCAGGCGTTCGAGCACCGGGCCCGTGGCCTTGAGGCCGGCGAAGGCGGCGTCGGTGCCGCCCCCGATTGAGACGGTGGAGACTTGCAGCGTCCGGCCAATCTCGGCGTAAATTTTCTGGGCGTGGGTGGCAAGCGCCACCGAGGGCGGGCGCAATTCAAGCGGCGGGCGGCGGCGCTCGAAGTCCATCGTGACCTTCACGTCCGGGATCAACTGGTTTTTGATGCGCTCACGCACCTTTTGTTCGATGCCGTCGTAATCGGCGATCCGTGCGACCCTTACATCGGCCGACGCCGAGGCCGCGGCCGGAATGACGTTGCGGTTGGTGCCGGCGCTGGCGATGGTCCAGTTCATCTTGAGCCCGATGGCCGGGTCGGACAGGTCGCGTGTCTGCATGATCTGGTGGGCCAGTTCGTAGAGCGCGTTACGTCCTTGTTCCGGTGCGGAGCCCGCATGCGATGAACGACCCTCGACCTTGAGGTTGACCGCGCCGATCCCGGCGGTCACCAGCTCGATTCGCTCGGAGGCGATGGGCGAGGATTCGAAGGAGAGCACCGCATCGGCCTCGGCGCCAAGTTTGGTGAACAGGTTGCGCGAGGCGGGTGAGCTGATTTCCTCGTCGCCGTTGATCATCACGGTGATTTCGCCGTAGTCGCGGAAATTCATCTGCCTGAGCATGGCGATGGTGTGCAGGATCACCGCGATGCCGTGCTTGTCATCGGAGATGCCCAGGCCGTAGGCGCGGTTGCCCTCGATGCGAAACGGCTGCTGCGCCAGCATGCCGCGCAGGTACACGGTGTCCATGTGCGCGATGAGCAGGATTTTTTTGCCGCCGGTTCCGGCAAAACGCGCCAGTACCGTTTTGCCGATCTGCTTGGGTGTGTCGAACATGCGATACACGTCGGCGCCGGCCTCGATTTGTTCGACCCTGCCGCCCAGGGCCTGCAGGCGCGCGGCAATCAGGTTGGCGATCTTGTCGAGGCCCTCGCGGTCGCCGCTGCCCGATTCGATGGACACCAGGTCCTTTAGGGTATCGAGCAGGGGGGCTTTTTCCTTGCTGGCGAGGGACATGACCGGTTCCACCGGGGCGGCACGCGTCGTTGCTGTCAATCCCGCAAGCAGCACTGCAAGGCAAAGCGCAGAGAAAGTTGGCTTCATGTGTTCTCCAGGTTTTTTCTGTAAAAGGCAGCCGGTGCCTTTATTCAGCTTGCCTCGCGCAGCATGCGCACCTTGCCCACCTGGCCGTCCGGGCTCATGCCGGCCCAGCCTTCGATGCGATCGAGGTCGATGATGAGGGCGATGCCGGTGCGCGCGTAGTCGTGGTTGCGCTCGCTCTGGTTCATGTTGGAGAAAATCTGCTCGCGCGCCGCCTCGTCGGTGGAGATGTGCGCGCGGCCCTGGAACTGGTAGAGGGCGCGCGTTTTGCCGTTGCGGTACATCAGCGCGAGCTTGGGGTTGGCTTTCACCGAGCCCAGAAAATTGCCGTCCGAGTTGCGCACCCAGATAGCAAGCTGCGTGTCGCTGAACACCTGCGTCGAGCCGCGAAAAGAAATGATGGGCTGGCCGCTGGTGTCCACATGCGCCACGGTCATCGGAAAACCGTCAACCTGTGCGTTCTTGACCATCTCGCGAATCTCGGCGGTGATCTTGATCGGCGTGGCCGGTGTCAGCGCGCCGGGCAGCGGCTGTTGCAATACCGCGCTGATGCGCCCGTCGCGGAACTGGAAGGTGATGATCGCGCCGCCACCGGCGGGGTTGCGGCCGGTAATGCGCGCATCGGCACCGTCCATGACGGCGGCCTCCCATTGCATGGTGCGATACACGGCGCCTGCGCTGTCGTTGCTCATGCGCTCGATCACCGCGTCGCGGCCTTCTATCTTGCCCAGGGTCTGGAAAATCGCGTCTTCGGTGAGCAGTTCGGCGCGCGGTGCGGGTTTTGCGCCGTTGGCGGGGCGCAGTGAAGCGAGAAAATCGGTGACAAGCTTGGTCTGGTCGGACATGGATCGTTTCCTTGGGCGGGGGGGTGTCTGGTGTCTGGTGT
>CAITSH010000421.1 GCA_903895005.1 uncultured Pseudomonadota bacterium | reverse complement strand
TGCCGGTTCTGGATGTTGAGTCCGGGAACACGTCCGAGTGACTCTGACAAATTGATCTTGGGTTGGCCGTCGCGCAGCGTCTCGGCGCCAACGACATCTATGGAACCGGGGATGTCCAGGCTGCGTCGTTCGCTGCGTGTGGCGGAGACCACGACGCCTTCGGTTTCGTCGGCGGCGAACGCTGAGCTGGCACCAGCGGCGATGCCAAGCGCGGCTAAGCTTGCCTGCACCGCTTTGAGGCTGGGATGTCGCATGTTTTGTTCAGGGCGTACCCAGGCTGGCCAGATACTCTGCAATGGCATCGATTTCTGCGGCGGGAAACGCGCGTGCCGCCGAAGTCATGTTGCCATCCATGTCAAAGCGCGTGCCGGCCTGGAATCCGCGCATCTGCACGCGCAAGTATTCCGCGTGCTGCCCGGCAAGACGCGGGATGTGCTGTTGGCCGAGCAGGGTGGCACCGTGGCAGGCGACGCAGTTGAATTGCCGGGCAAGCCGCTGTCCCGTTTCTATTTTTTCCGGGGCGATATCCTTGGGAGGCGCCGCCTTTTGTGCCGAAAAGAACGCGGCCAGGTCGTTGAGATCGGCATTCTTGAGATTTGCCGCCATTGCGGACATCTGTGCGTTTTTGCGGTTGCCTTCGCGAAAGAAGTACAACTGCGTCGAAATAAATTGGGCTGGTTGCCCGGCGATCGAGGGGATGGTCGGATCGGTCGAATTGCCCGTCGGTCCATGACATGCGAAGCAGGGCTCCGCTTTGCGGCGACCTGCCTCGATGTCCGCAGCGTTTGCCAGGGGCGCAGCGCAAAGAAAAACCGCGGCGAACATCGCCGCGGTTTTAAGGGTGATGTTACGAAGGACTGTCACTTTTTGCTGTAGCTGATCCGGTACACGATGCCGTTGTAGTCATCAGTGAAAAGCATGGCCCCATCGGGCATTTGCATCACGTCGACCGGACGACCCCACATGGGCGGATCGCCTTTGTTATCGGTGAGGAAACCTTCAAGAAAGGGCTCGTATTTGGCGACCTTGCCTTTTTTGTCCAGAACCACGCGCATGATGTTGTAGCCCTGCTTGGTGGTGCGGTTCCAGGAGCCGTGCATGGCGATAAACAGATTGTTCTTGTACTCGGACGGGAACATCTTGCCGGTATAAAAGCGCAGCCCCAGCGGCGCAATGTGCGCACCGAGTTTTTGCACCGGCGCCGCGAATTCGGCGCAGGCCCTGTTCTTGCCAAACTCCGGATCAAGCAGGTCGCCCTGGTGGCAGTAGGGGTAGCCGAAATTCATCCCCTTGCGCGGCGCGGTATTCAGTTCGTCGTGGGGCGTGTCATCGCTGATCCAGTCGCGGCCGTGCTCGGTGAACCATAACGCCTTGGTGGTCGGATGCCAGGTGAAGCCGACCGAATTGCGCACGCCGTGAGCGTACTCTTCGACCACGCCGGTTTTTACGTCCACGCGGCTGATCGTTGCCTGGAAGTAGCTTGGCATGACGATATTGCCCGGGGCGCCAACGTTGTAATACAGCTTGCCGTCCGGCCCCATGGCAAGAAACTTCCAGAAGTGACCTGGCTGGTTTTGCGGGTCAAGGTTGCCAACCACCAGTTTTCCAGCGGGGGCGCTGTCGAGATTGTTTTCGATATCGTCGTAGCGGGTGATCTGATGACGCTCGGCGACGTAGAGCGTGCCTTTGTCAAAGACGATGCCATTGGGCGAGTTGAGTCCCTTGAGCAGGGTCTTAACCTCGCGCTTGCCACCCTTGTCGACAATGGCATAGACGTTTTTGGCGTTCCGGTTGCTGACAAAAACGGTGCCTTTGCTGCCCAATGCGAGCGAACGTGCTTCAGGGACGTCATCGGCCCACACTTCGACTTTGAATCCGGCCGGAACCTTGAGCCTGTCGATCGGCAGGTCCTTGGCCGGACGTCCGGTCAAGTGCGGCGCAAAGGGGTGCAGCGTCGAGCTAGCCTGCTCGTTGGAGCGTCCCTGCTGCCAAGAAGGGGCGGGGGCGGCAGCGGCGGGGGCGGCAGCAGGCGCTGCTGGCGCCGGTTGTGCAAATGCCGGCGAGCCGGCGACGGCTGCGAGCAGTGCCGCGGATATCAGAATGCGTTTTGACATAGGTACGTTCCTCCCTGAAATTAGTACGCGTCAGTCCTTGCGATTGCGCGGACTTTTTGTGTGTTCCGGTACGACGCGCAGTTTAGTTGCAAATGCGGGACCTTCGCAAGGTCTGGCACCATGCCAGTGCTGCATCGCGGTACTTCCCCCGCTGTACCGAGGAGCCAAAACAACGAGGGGGCTTATTCAGCCTCTTCGTTTTGGAACACCGCGATTGCGGGAAGCTGGCGTGTTACTTGATCAGGCCCTCGGCCTTGAGTGCTTCCTGGACCTTTGGGCGGGCGGCTACCCGCGCCATGTAAGCCTGAAGGACGGGCCACTTGCCCATGTCAAAGCCGACGAAATTCGTCCAGTTGAGGGTGGTGAAAAGGTAGCCATCGGCGACCGTGAACTGCTTGCCGAAAAGGTAGTCCTTGCCTTCCAAGTGCGTGGCCAGGAAGTCGAAGCGCTTCGAGAGGTTGTCCTTGGCGGCTTGCTGCCATTCGGGCACCGCCTTGCGGAACAAGGGTGAAAAGCTCTTGTGAATTTCCGAGGTAATGAAATTGAGCATTTCCTGCAGTCGGTAGCGTTCCATCGTGCCCGCCTTGGGCGCGAGTCCGGACTCGGGCTTCTGGTCTGCGATGTATTGCACGATCGCCGGCCCTTCGGTCAGGAGCTGGCCGTCGTCCAGAACGAGGGCGGGGACGTAACCCTTGGGGTTGATGTCGTTGAGGCTGCCCCCGGAGGCGAGCGCCTTGCTCTGCAGGTTGGCCTGGACCAATTCGACGGGAATGCCCGCTTCGCGCATGGCAATGTGGGGTGACAACGAGCACGCGCCGGGTGAGTAATAAAGTTTCATGGGAAGTCTCCTGAGGGGGGCGAAAGAGCCTGGGTAAAGGCTTTGCGTTGCATTGATTACAAGCGATAGAACTATGCAGATTTTAAATGCATGAGTCATTTTAGTCGACGCTGGCGCGGATATACCGCGATGCGATTCGAGGTAAAATCGAAGCAATTCTTCCAAGGTGCTTCGTTCGTGACAATCGAG
>CAITSH010000420.1 GCA_903895005.1 uncultured Pseudomonadota bacterium | reverse complement strand
GACCTGGGCAGTCGATATCCAGATCTTGCGGCCGTCCAGCACGTAGTGGTCACCGTCGCGCACGGCCATAGTCTTGAGTTGCGTGGTGTCGAGGCCCGCATCGGGCTCGGTCACAGCGAAACAGGCCTTGTCCTTCCCGGCAATCAGCGGGGGCAGGCAACGCTGCTTTTGCGCGTCGCTGCCAAACACCACCACAGGGTTGAGGCCGAAGATATTCATGTGAATGGCCGATGCCCCGGAAAAGCCCGCCCCCGACGCGCTCACCGCCTGCAGCATCAGTGCCGCTTCGGTGATGCCAAGGCCCGCACCGCCTTGGGCTTCGGGCATGGCGATGCCCAGCCAGCCTGCCTTCGCCATGGCCTGGTGGAATTCGTGCGGGAAAGTGGCGTCGATGTCGCGACTGCGCCAGTAGTCGTCGCCAAAGTCGGTACAGATTTTTTGCACTGCATCGATGATCACGCGCTGTTCGTCGGTCAATTCGAAATTCATGCGGCGGGCATCCGTGTCGCGCCGCTTGCCACCATCGCGGCGACTTCGGTTTCGCTGTATCCGGCTTCACGCAGGATCTCGCAGCCGTGCTGTCCGAGGGTAGGCGGAAGGCTGCGGATTTCAAGCGGTCCCTCGGACCACTTGAGCGGCGGTCGCATCATGCGCAGAGTGCCTTCGGTGGGGTGTTCCACCGCCTGGAAAAAGCCGGTGGCCTCAAGGTGTGCATCGTGCACCAGACTCTCGGGGGTGTGCATAGGCATGACCGGAATGTCGGCTGCTTCTAGCGCCTGCAACCATTCGGCGGTGCTGCGCGTTTGCATGATGTCGGCGACGTAGGCGTAGACCTCGCGGATCTTCGCCGCGCGCTCGGTGTGGGTGCGAAAGCGCGGGTCGGCCTTGAGTTCGGGCCTGCCGATCAGGTCGAAAAAACTGTGCCAATGCTTGTCGTTGTAAATGAGCACACAGACATACCCATCGCTGGTGGCGTAAGGGCGCCGGTGTTCGGCAATCAGGCGTGCATAGCCGGCTTCACCTATGGGCGGGTCGAAGCTGAGTCCGCCGAGGTGGTCGCCCAACACCAGTTGCACCAGGGATTCGAACATCGGCACTTCGATCGACTGCCCGTGTCCGGTTTTCTCACGGTAATAGAGCGCGGCATTGATGGCTATGGCGACATTCAAACCCACGCTGCGGTCGGCCAGCGTTACAGGCGCGTATCGAGGCAGTTCCGATCCGGACATTTGCGTCAGCGCCGGCACAGCGGCTGCGCCCTGGATGAGGTCGTCGTACGCGGGTTTGCCCGAGTAGGGGCCACCGTCGCTGTAGCCGACAGCGCCGGCGTAGATGATCTTCGGGTTGACCTTCTTGACGTCCTCGTACGAAAGGCCGAGGCGCGCCATGGCCTGCGGCCGGACGTTGAACACCAGCACATCACTTTTTTCGGCGAGACGAAGCGCGGCATCGCGTCCCTTGGCCTGCTTGAGATCGAGTACGACGGAGCGCTTGTTGCGATTGGCGTGCAGGTAAATGTGGCCCATGCCCGGATTGCGCATCGGTCCGACATCGCGCATGGTGTCGCCCTGCGGCGATTCGACCTTGATGACGTCGGCACCGAGGTCGGCGAGAATCTGCGTGGCGTAGGGGCCCATCACCACAGCGGTGAGGTCCAGGATGCGTACGCCGGCCAGCGGCCCCGCGGGGGTGATCTTCGTTACGTTTGTCAAACGGGGCGGCTCATTCTGGCTGGATGTTGGCCTGCTTGATCAGGCGCGTCCATAACGCCAGTTGCTCACTGACGAAGCGGGTGAACTCCTCCGGTGACTTGGAAGGCGCCACCTCAAAGCCGATGTTGGCGAGCTTTTCCTGCACGTCTTTTTCGCCGAGTATTGACTGTAACTCGCCGGCGAGGCGGTCTACGATAGTGCGCGGCAGGCCGGCCGGCCCGAAAATGCCGTTCCAGGAAATGATGTCGAACCCGGGCAGTGTGTCGGCCATGGTCGGTACATCTGGCAGGAACGCCGAGCGCCGGCCTGCCATTACAGCCAGTGCACGCACCTTGCCGCCCTTGATGGAAGGCAGGCCGGAGCCGAAATCGGCGACATACATTTGCAGTTGCCCGCCCATCAAATCGGTCAGCGCCTGCGGGCTCGACTTGTAGGGCACGCCGACGATTTCGATTTTCGCCATGACGCGAATCGTTTCGGAGGAAACAAGGGAGGTACTGTTGGGTGTGGCGTACGAGACCTTGCCCGGATTCGCGCGAGCGAAGTCGATCAGATCCTTTACGGTCTTGATCGGCGAGGTGGCGCTAACGACCAGCGTGAAGGGCAGGTCGCCGGTCCGCACGATCGGGGTGAAATCCTTGATTGGGTCGTAGCGCAGCGTTTTGAACAGACTGGGATTGGCCGAATGCGAGGTGTTGGTGGTCATCAATAGGATGTAGCCGTCAGGACGGGCTTTGGCGACGACTTCCGCGCCGATTTGCGCGCTCGCCCCGGCCTTGTTATCGACGATGACCTGCTGCTTCAGCCGCTCGGAAAGTTTTTGCGCGATGACGCGGCCCACCGCGTCGGTGCCGCTGCCCGCTGCGAAGGGGATGACCAGTGTGATCGGTTTGGCGGGCCAGGCATCTTGTGCGTGACTGCCGTAGCTGGTCAGCGCAAGTGCCGCGCAAAGTAGGCGTGCTATTTGTCGCATGAATCCTCCTAGGTGCTTTGTTGTGTTTTTTTTATTGTGTTTCAGGTCGCCGGGCGAATGACGCGCTCCGGGGATTCCTCGTAGGGTGGCGAATATACCACCAGCAATCGCACCGGCTCGTCGCTGAGGACGGTGAAGGTGTGCATGACATCAGCGGGGAAAAAGCAGCTGTCTCCGGGGCCCAGCTCGCACGACTCATCCCCCACCTCGGCGAGAGCACGACCCTCGAGCATGTAGCAGACCTGTTCGATGCCGGGGTGGGCGTGGGGAAGGGCACCCTTACCCTTCTGGATATGGCCCTGCACAAGCTCAATGTGCTTTGCGCCGTTGGCGCTGCCGATCAGGCGCTTGTTGAGCGTGCCGGTGTGGTTTGCCGGGTGATAACCCGGAACGTCTTGTTGTCGGACAAAGTACTTGCTGGTCATGCGTCTCTCCTCATTTTTAGTCGCGCCGGATCAAGCCTGCGCGGCGAAATCATAGAGGAAAGGGCGCGGAGTCGCAGGCGCGCCGGTCTCAGGCTGTGGCGGGACTTTCCTGCCGGCACATGGCGACGATTTCGTTCGGTGCGAGTTCTAGCGCGCTAAGAACGAAAGCTTCGCTGCCCATCCAGTCCGGGCGCAGGCCTCGGGCGCAGCGTAACGCGAGGACTTGTTCGGCGAGCAGCCCGAACGCGATCAGTGCTGGATTCGCGGCCTGGGGTATCGGCGCTGGCCGCGGCTACGCGTGCGATGTCGTGGTGAAATAGAATGGATTTGCAAAACGGTTCAGGCAGTAACCAGCTGCGCGCCAGCGCATAGCCGACGCGTGCGTGGCTGTACCGGTACCGCGTTTCTTCTTCGAGCACGAGTATCGGGCTGGGGCTGCGGGCGTGCAGGTCGAGCAGGTCGCCGTAGTCCTTGAATTTGGTGATCATCACGGCCATGCCGCAGTCGCGGAACAGTGCGAAGGTCTGGGCTTCGTCGCGATTGACCGCGTTCACATGTGGAGCGATCAGCGACGCAGTCTCGGACAGGGCTGCTGATTCGTCCCAGAAGCGCTGCATCAGCGGCACCGATGCCGCGGGAAACGCGTTGCGCAGCAGCAGGCGGGTGATCAGGTTCGCGCCTGAGCGCAGCCCCATGATCGACAGCGCATGCTGCACGTTGCTGGCCTTGCGGCTCAGACCGTAAAACGGGGAGTTCACGGTGCTAAGCATGGATGCGGAAAGCGCCACGTCATTGCCGATGTAGCCGGCCAGACGGCGCAGGTCGGGTTCGTCCTTGTTCATTTCGGCGGCGAATCGGACCAGAATTGCCGGGCAGGGCGGGATCGCGAGGTCGCGCGCCAGGCGCTCGGCTTCGGCCTCAAGGGACTCAGCGGGCTTGGCCGGCGACGTGAGGGCGGCTTGGACTGCGGGTGCGTTCATGGTCGATACCCCGGGTGGCGCAGAAAAGATGCGCCTTCAGCCCAAGTCATCGGCCGCTTGGCCGCATACTTTAGGGGCGAAAGGGAGAGAGCCGAAAAATCGGGGTCTAGCCCGGCATGGGTGGGGGAAACACTGTACCGGGACCAAGGTCCGGGTTGCCGGGCCGAAACCGAAACCTTGAAACCAACTGGACAATGCCGTTGCCGGCGGATTACATGTTTGGGTAATTAGGCCCGTCACCACCCTTGGGAACCACCCAGACGATATTCTGGGTCGGATCCTTGATATCGCAGGTTTTGCAATGCACGCAGTTTTGTGCATTTATTTGCAGGCGATCGCTGCTGTCGGCGTCTTTGACATACTCGTACACCCCGGCCGGGCAATAGCGCGCCTCCGGACCGGCGTAGGTGGCAAGGTTGATCCTTACCGGTACGCTGGCGTCCTTGAGCGTAAGGTGAATGGGCTGGTTTTCTTCGTGGTTGGTGTTGGAAATGAATACGGAAGAGAGGCGGTCAAAGGTGAGTTTGCCATCGGGTTTGGGATAGTCGATCGGCTGGAACTGCGCGGCCGGGCGCAGGCACTCATGGTCAGCATGCAGGTGGTGCAGCGTCCAAGGAAACTTTCCGCGCAGCAGCCACTGCTCGATGCCCACCATGAGTGACCCGCCGTACAGCCCCTTGCCCATCCACTGCTTGAAATTGCGCGCCTGCCACAATTCGTCATAAAGCCAGGATTGACGGAATGCCGCCGGGTAGGCCTCCAGCACGTCGTGGGCGCGGTTCGCTTGCAGGGCCGCAAATGCCGCCTCTGCGGCGAGCATGCCCGATTTGATGGCTGCGTGGCTGCCCTTGATGCGGGAGGCGTTGAGGAAGCCGGCGTCATCGCCCACCAGGCACCCGCCGGGAAACACCAGCTTTGGCAGCGACATGATGCCGCCAGCGGCAATGGCGCGCGCGCCGTAGGAAATGCGCTTGGCACCTTCGAAGTAACCGCGAATCGCGGGGTGGGTCTTGTAGCGCTGGAATTCATCGTAGGGAGACAGGTAGGGATTCTGATAGGCTAGCCCGACGACAAACCCGACCGACACCAGGTTGTCTTCCATGTGATACAGGTAAGAGCCGCCGTATGTGTCCGAGGCGAGCGGCCAACCGGCGGTATGCACCACCAACCCAGGCTGGTGTTTTGCCGGATCGATTTCCCACAGCTCCTTGAAACCGATCCCGTAGACCTGCGGATCCGATTCATTGTCCAGAGCAAACCGCGCCATCAACCGCTTGCCGAGATGGCCGCGACAGCCTTCGGCAAACACCGTGTACTTTGCCAGCAGTTCCATGCCGCGCTGGTACTGGTCGGTGGGCTGGCCGTCGCGTCCGACACCCATGTCACCCGTGGCGACGCCCTTGACGCTACCGTTTTCATTGAACAGCACTTCCGCCCCGGCAAAGCCCGGATAAATTTCAACGCCCAGCTCCTCCGCCTTGCCGCCAAGCCAGCGGCACACGTTGGCGAGACTGATGACGTAGTTGCCATGGTTCTGGAAGCACCCGGGGAGTAACACGCCTGGTATCTGTGTGGCACCGGTCTCGGATAAAAATAGAAACCGGTCTTCGCTAACCTCAGTGTTGAGCGGTGCCCCCGCCGTTTTCCAGTCGGGGATGAGTTCGCTGATGGCGCGAGGATCCATCACCGCGCCGGACAGGATATGGGCGCCGATTTCCGAGCCTTTTTCGATGACGCAAACGCCGATGTCCACACCCTTGTCCGCGGCCTGCTGTTTAAGCCTGATGGCGGCGGCCAGACCGGCGGGGCCGCCGCCAACGATGAGGACATCGTATTCCATCGATTCGCGGGCGGGCGTGGCGGTTTCGGTCATGTGATCTTTCTGATGGCGGGGATGGCGGAGTTGGAACGATTATATAATGATGCCTTGGGCGGCCCATCGGGGTGTGTCCGTTTATCGAGCGCATCGCGGTGGCATCGGCGCGCTAAGTCGGGGACAGATCGGACAATGACGCAAAAGCGCAAACTCGTTCACACTGGGGTGGTCCCCATTCGCTGGGGTGACCTGGACGTCGTTGGCCACGTCAATAACACAAACTATTTTCGCTATATGGAGCAGGTGCGCATCGAATGGTTTGACAGCCTGGGCTATCCGGTGGGCCTGCGTGCCGAGGGGCCTGTGATCGTCAACGCAAGTTGTGATTTCATCAAACCGCTCAACTATCCGGGGCAGGTCGAGGTCAAGACCTTCATAGGAAAGGTGGGTAACTCAAGCATGGAGAGCTGGGTGGAAATGCGACCCAGTTACGATTCGCAGGTGGTGTACGCGCAGGGCGGAGCAAAAATCGTCTGGATCAACTATGCGATGGCAAAGTCTACGAGGCTTCCGGATGACGTTCGGCGCGCCGTCGCTGATTGATCTGACCGTCGCATGCCGGACTGGCGCGTGAGCGCGGCAATCCACTTCGTGCGCATTATTGGCGCTATGTGTCACCGCGTATCGGGCTTTGGAGAGTTCACATGAAAGATTTCCTGACGTGGGCGCCGGCCACCCTGACCTTTGTGTATTTTCTTGGCGGATGCGCGGGCTTGCCCCCGGCCGAGGCCGAGTACTTCCTGTGGCAGGGCAGGCCCGGCGAAGCGGCGCGTCATTTCGGGTCGGCCGATCTGGCGCAGGCTGCCCTCGACAAGGCGGTGGATGCGTGTAGCTTTGAGATTCGCCTGACCGCCTCGGGCGACGTAGCCGCGGAAACCGGACTCAGCAAGGTCTGCATGTCTGAGAAGGGCTGGTTGCCCGGTCGGTGAGATTTTTTGCCAACTTGTTGGCGTTCGATGGCGGGAAACTTTGCCGGTGGAGGGATTTAGCCCTGTGCAAAACGGTATGCATGAGGCAATCTTGGCGCTCTTCGCGATAATGTCGGTTTCGTCACGGCGGGACGGAAATTAGCAAACAGGGGATGGAAGCATGAAACGGATACTTGCACTGCTGATGTTTTTCGGCTCTTTCGGTCTCGTGCTGGCGGCGCCGCAGGAGCCGCCCGCGCGCAGCCAGCAGGAGGTCGCGAACCGCATTATTCGCGCCGGTGAAATCGCGGCAAGGCGCGGTGACAGGTCAGCCCGCACCGACGCCAGCTTAGCAGCGCAACAGGCGCGCGAAGCCCGGACGCTCGAGGCGGCCGAGCAGATTTATAAGAACTTCAACAAGCGCAACAACTAAACCCCCGCCGCAACCGGTCAGCGGGTCTTCCGCCAGCTGAAGACGGTTTGCCACACCGAGTCTGGCCACTGCGCGACGCCCGGCACCTTGCAGGGGCCGGCGATTTCCTCGGTGGTGCAGTCTGCTTTGCCGGCTATATCGATGTATTCCATGTCGGGTGAATAATCGAAAAAAATGCACCACGTGCAGACCGGTGTCGGCCACTACGGCGTGTTCAGCGGTCGCAAATGGGAGGCGGGGATCTACCCGCTGGTGCGTGAAATGATCCACATAAACGGCTGAAAACGCCCGCCTGGCGCGGTTTTCCAGCCATCTGCCGTGACGGCACGGGAGTCGGCGCACAGCGCGAAGCGGGCCGGCGCTGTTTTCCCCTACAATTCGGCTCTCGGTCAAAACCACCTAGTGAGAGCATGCAATGAGTAAAGTTTACCCGGACGCCAAGTCCGCCCTGCAGGGCCTGCTGAAGGACAACATCACCATCGCGGCCGGCGGTTTCGGCTTGTGCGGTATCCCGGAGAACCTCATCCAGGCCCTGGTGGACAGCGGCACCAAGGGCCTGACCATCGTCGGCAACAACGCCGGTGTCGACGACTTTGGCATGGGCCTGCTGCTCAAGTCGCGCCAGGTGAAAAAAGTCATCGCTTCCTACGTCGGCGAAAACAAGGAGTTCGAGCGCCAGGTGCTGGCCAATGAGCTGGAGCTTGAGCTCACGCCCCAGGGCACGCTCGCAGAAAAGCTGCGTGCCGGCGGTGCGGGTATCCCCGGCTTTTATACGCGCACGGCCTTTGGCACCAAGCTGGCCGAGGACAAGGACACGCGTGCGTTTGACGGCAAGGAATACGTGCTCGAAGAGAGCATTCGCGCCGACGTGGCCATCGTCAAGGCCTGGAAGGGCGACAAGTTGGGGAACCTGGTCTATCGCAAGACCTCGCGCAACTTCAACCCGATGATCGCCACCTGCGGCAAGATCACGGTGGCCGAGGTCGAGGAACTGGTCGAGCCGGGCGTGCTTGACGCTGACAACATCCACACCCCGGGCATTTATGTCGACCGCATCGTGCAGGGCGCAAAGTACGAAAAGCGCATCGAGTTCAAAACCATCTCCGGTGCCGGCGGTTCGAAAAAGGATTCGCCCATTCGCGAACTGATGGCCAAGCGCGCCGGCATGGAATTGCGCGACGGCTATTACGTCAATCTTGGCATCGGCATTCCGACGCTGGTGGCCAACTACATTCCGGCCGGCATCAATGTCACGCTGCAATCAGAAAATGGTCTGTTGGGCATCGGGCCTTTCCCGACCGAGGCGGAGCTTGACCCGGACCTCATCAACGCGGGCAAGCAGACCATCACCACGCTGGCCGGATCGAGCTTTTTCTCCAGCGCCGATTCATTCGCGATGATTCGCGGCGGGCACATCGACCTGTCCATCCTCGGCGGGCTCGAGGTCGCGGACAACGGCGACCTCGCCAACTGGATGGTGCCGGGCAAGATGGTCAAGGGGCCGGGGGGCGCGATGGACCTGGTGTCGGGGGTGCGTCGTGTCATCGTGCTAATGGAACACACGGCGAAAGACGGTACGCCGAAAATTCTCAAGCAATGCTCGCTGCCGATTACCGGCAAGGGCGTGGTTAACATGATCATCACCGACTTGTGCGTGTTTGAAGTGGTGCACGGACAAGGCCTGGTACTCAAGGAACTGCATCCGGGCGTAACGCTTGAAGACGTCAAGGCCAAGACCGGCTGCGCGTTCGCGGTCGGCATGTAAGCCAGGCGCGGCCCGGCCGCGCCTGCCGGCATTCGCAACAAGCTGAAAAGCCCCGCTGGACGGGGCTTTTCAGCTTATCAAGGCGATACAGCCTTGGGCGCTAGGCCTGCGCCGGCGGCAGCGTTGCAATGAACTCGGCGAGGTGGGCCTTCCAATGCGCCGCGCGTAATGCGGTGTAATGCCCCATCGATTGCGGCCCGGCCGGCACCAGCACGTAGCGGGCTTTGGGCAGGCGCGCGATGACCGGTTCGACCGTGCCCAGTTGCGGCGGGTTGAGTTCGTCGTCGGCGAAATTGATGGCCAAGAGCGGCGCCTTGATCTTGTCGAGGATGTCGGTCGGGTCGTAGGTACCTGAGGCATCGACCTGGAACAGTCAGTTGTTGGCGTCGCCCTTGCGCGCGTTGGCGACGAATTTCTCGGCAACCTTCCTGCGCTAACACGGTGTTGAAAAAGGGGGCGATGCCCCCTTTAGATCCGCCGAATCAGAGGCTGTTGAGAGGCAAGCGTGTATCCCCTTTGCCATATTTCCATCCTGAATCTGCGTTGTTCAACAGCCTGCTAAGCATTTCAGTTTGGACCGGCAGGCACGCCACTGCCCGCCGAATCGCTCACCCCATTCGTCCAAATGGCTCATGCAAATGACATATCGCGACCGAAATCATGAAACGCGGCTAGGGCACTGTTCTACGTTGTGCACCGGGCTGTTTGCGCCACCATCCGTTCCCTCGCATTCATATTAGTAGG
Organism: uncultured Pseudomonadota bacterium; assembly: GCA_903895005.1. The sequence continues at coordinate 3,247 of CAITSH010000420.1, read as the reverse complement.
AGTTGCTTTAATGCGCACCGCATTCTCTGCATTCACGCTTTTGTCTCGCGCAGCCGCGCTTGCCCTGTCGTTCGCATGCGCGGCAACGGCGCATGCCGGCGCCGGCGACATCGTCATCAGCCAGGTCTACGGCGGCGGCGGCAACGCCAGCGCCACCTACACGCACGACTATGTCGAACTGTTCAATCGGAGCAGTGTCAATCAAACTCTGGATGGCCTGTCGATCCAGTACGCAAGCGCCACGGGCGCAGGCAACTTCGGCGCCACGGCGACCCAAATCACCGTGCTACCCAATGGCGTGACGCTTCTGCCGGGGCAGTACTATCTGGTGCGGCAGGCTTCGACCGCAGCGGTGGGCGCTGCACTTCCCACACCTTATTTCATTGCCCCCAATCCCGTCGCCATGGCCGCCGGCGCCGGCAAGGTGGCGCTGGTCAATAAGACCACCAGTCTGGGATGCAATGGCAGCGCGGCACAGCCTTGTGATGCCGCCCAGCTGGCACTGATTTATGACTTGGTAGGCTACGGCACCGGTGGTAGCGGGGCGAGCTTCTACGAGGGGTCCGCGGCAGCCCCAACCCTCAGTGCTGTTCTGGCCGATTTTCGCGGATCCAACGGTTGCACCGACAGCAACAGCAACAGCGCGGACTTTTCCGCCGCGCTCCCTGTTCCGCGCACGTCCGCGTCTTCCTTGAACCCTTGCGGGGCACCGGTCAATCAGCCGATCGCAGCGATGTGCTCGCCGCTGACGGTGGTGCAGGGGGCGGGCGGCAGCGTCGCGCTGAGCGCCTCTGATAACGACAGCATCGTCAACGGCGTCAGCATCACCAGCGCGCCTGTCGCCGGAATTTCCCTGGGAACCCCCAGCTTTCCCTTCTCTGATGGCGGCACTGCCAGCGTGGATCTGAACGCGGCGTCTTCACTCGCCACCGGCAGTTACTCAGTGCAGGTGACCTTCACCAACAACGAGGCGCAGAGCAGCGCCTGCACGCTGCTGGTTTCGGTCACCGGCGTCACGCCGATCGCCCAGATTCAGGGCCCCGGCGCCGCCAGCCCGATCGTCGGCCAGACCGTGACCACGCAGGGTGTGGTCACCAAAGTCATAGACAACTACGGTTATTTCATCCAGGATGAAATCGGCGACGGCAATGACGAAACCTCCGAGGGCATTTTCGTCTACAACCCGGCTATCGCTCCCGCGCCTGTGGTATTGGGCAACAAGATCCGCCTGACGGGCACGGTGGTGGAATTCAACACCCTGACCGAACTCACCGGACCCAGCGGCGTGACCCTGGTCAGTTCCGGTCACAGCATCAACCCGGTGCCGATTGCTTTTCCCGAAGCGGTTGAGGGCGGCCTGGAGCGCTATGAGGGCATGCTCGTGCAGATCAACGCCACGCTCACCATATCGCAGAACTACTTCCAGGGCCGCTATGGCGAGGTGACGCTGTCGGCCGGCGGCCGCATGGAAAAAGCCACGAACAAGTTCCGCCCCGGCACGCCGGAAGCCAATGCGCTCATTGATGAAAACGCGCGCCGCCGCATTACGCTGGACGACGGCAGCAACGAGCAGAATCCGAATCCGATTCCCTACATCATCGGCGCCGACCAGACGCTGCGCGCCGGCGATCTGATCGACGGCCTGACAGGCGTGCTGACCTACGGCGCGGTCAGCTCCTCGCTCAACGATTACAAGCTGCATCCGACGGCGGCGCCCGTCATCACCCGCAATAACCCGCGCCCCGCGCCGCCCGCCGTCGGCGGCAGGGTAAAGGTCATGAGCGCCAACGTGCTGAACTACTTCACCACCTTCAGCAATGGCAATACCGCTTCGGGTCAAACCGGACAAGGCTGCACCTTGGGCGGATCCACCGCGGCGGCCAACTGCCGCGGCGCGGACAACCTCACCGAGTTCAACCGCCAGCGCAACAAGATCCTCGCGTCGCTGTCGGCGGCCAATGCCGATGTGGTGGGTCTGATGGAGATCCAGAACAACGGCAACACCGCGGTGCAAAACCTGGTCGACGGGCTCAACGCCAGCCTCGGCGCGGGCACCTACGCGGTGGCGCCGCTGCCGCCGGTCACCGGCACCGACGCCATTCGCGTGGCACTGATCTACAAACCGGCGTCGCTGGCACTGGTCGGCGCCTCGCTCAGCGACGCGGACCCGATCCATAACCGCCCGCCGCTGGCGGTGGGCTTGGCTGCCGCCAATGGCAAGCGTTTCTACGTGGTGGTCAACCACTTCAAGTCCAAGGGTTGCGATGGCGCCAGCGGCGCGGATCTCGACCAGGGCGACGGCCAGGGTTGCTTCAACGATCGGCGCGTGCAGCAGGCCGGGCGCCTGGTCAGCTTCATCGACGGCATCAAGGCCGGCTCGGGCATCGACGATGTGATCATCATCGGCGACCTCAACGCCTACTCCAAGGAAGATCCGGTTGTGGCTCTGACCGACGCCGGGTACGTGGACCTGATCGAGCTCTTCAATGCCTCCGAGTATTCCTATGTGTTCGACGGCGAATCCGGTTCGCTCGACCATGGGCTGGCCAGCAGCTCTCTGGTCCCCGCGGTGACCGGCACCGCCCACTGGCACATCAACGCCGACGAGCCATCGGTGATCGACTACAACACCGAGTTCAAGACGCAGGACCTGTATGCGCCGACCGCGTACCGCTCGTCGGATCACGATCCCTTGCTGATCGGATTGACGCTGCTGAAGGCCATCAACGGCACCGCCGGGCGCGACGTCATCTCCGGCACGCCCGGTGACGATGTCATCAACGCCGGCGAGGGCGCCGATGTCATCACCGGCGGTGGCGGCAGGGACGTGTTCGTCTACCAGAGCATGCGCGACGGTACCGACACCATTACCGACTTCACCCCCGGCGACGATCGCATCGACCTGACGCAACTGCTGGCGAGCATCGGCTATAACGGCAGCACTGCGGTGGCTGCCGGTTACGTGCGCGTCATCAACGTGAGCGGTGGTTGCAGCGTGCAGATCGACGCCGACGGCGCCGCCGGCCCGGGCGTCTTCCGCCCGCTGGTGACGCTCCGGGGTGTGAGCGCCGCGCAGATCGATACGGCGCGCGACCTGGGACTGTAACGCTCTTTCAAAATCATCCACGACAGGAAATTACATCATGAAACAGTTCAGAAAAATCCTGCTTGCAATTGCCGCGGGATGGGTGGTCGCCGGTAACGCGCAGGCCGTCACGAACGGCAGTTTCGAGGCCGGCCTGCTGGG
>CAITSH010000419.1 GCA_903895005.1 uncultured Pseudomonadota bacterium | reverse complement strand
CGCGTCGTACGACAGGATTGTCCGGGCGCTCGACGAGGCCCGCTCCTGCGGGGCACAGGTCATTCCGCTGCTGCCGGGCGCAGCAATTGACGAGACGCGACATCGCATCGCGCCGCACATCGTGGTCGGCGCACCGGACGACACGGCATTGATGAGCAGCGAGATCTTCGGCCCGGTCCTGCCTCTTGTGGGTTATCGGGAGCTGGATGCGGTTATTGACCGCATCAACGCCGGACCGAGGCCTCTGGCGCTGTACCCGTTCAGCCACAACAAGGGGCACGTGTCCCGGCTCCTCGAGCGCGTGATGTCGGGAGGGGTGACCGTGAATGACACTCTGCTGCACGTCGGCCAGGAAGACCTGCCGTTCGGCGGGGTGGGCGAATCCGGGATGGGACATTACCACGGCTACGAAGGCTTCCTGACGTTCTCCAAGCTGCGCCCGGTGTTTCGGCAGGCGCGTTGGTCATTCACGAAACTGCTGACCCCTCCCTACGGCAAGCTCGCAGATCGCCTGCTGGCGTTCCTGACGCGTTAACGATGGCGCAACGAACGCCCTAGGTCGATTCCGGCCGGATCTTGGCTAAGGTCGGGTTTGGAAAGAAGCAGACCGGATTGAGTCAGTCCATTGCGTAGGTATCCGCTCCTCCCCGATTACGGACATCGACTAAGGCCGGTTTCGACCCGAAGCGGTCTCACAGACTGACGTAGGTCGAGCGTTGGCTTACGCCAAGAGCCGACGCTCCCGCAACTTAGCTAACGCCCTGGACTACGCCGGAATCGCGTAGCCCTTTTCGCGAAACAGCCGCACACAAGCGTCGACGGCGTTCGCGTCATAGGCCGTTCCCCGTCCGCGCTCGACTTCCGCCAGCGCCTTGTCGATCCCGAGTCCCGGGCGGTAGGGCCGATGCGAGCACATGGCCTCCACCACGTCGGCCACTGACAAAATGCGTGCCTCCAAGATAATCTCGTTGTCCTTCAGGCCGCGCGGATAACCGCTGCCGTCCATCCGCTCGTGGTGCTGGCGCGCGGCGTCGGCAACCGGCCAGGGGAAATCAATGTCCTTGAGCACTTCATAGCCTTGCTGGGCGTGATCCTGGATCAGTCTGTATTCGATCTCACTAAGCTTGCCAGGCCTACTGAGGATCTCCGCCGGAATCGTAATCTTGCCCACGTCATGCAAACCACCGGCCACGCGCAACCCGCGTTGCATGTCCGCGCCAAATCCCATCTCAGCCGCGATTTCCGCCGAGAGTTCGCCCACGCGCCGCGAATGGCCCGATGTGTATGGATCGCGCAGAGCCATCATCCGGGACACCGCGCCGATCGTGCCGAGCATGGCCTGCTCTATCCGTATTGAAGATTCCCGCACGTGCTGTTCAGCGCGCCTTCGCTCGGTGATGTCTCGCGCGGAATTGAACAACACTGGTCTTCCCTCAAGTGCAAGACCCTGGCTGGAAACCTCGACCTCAAAAGTACTTCCGTCTTTGCGCCGATGGCGGGTTTGAAATTGAGTTGGCCCGGTCGCGGCCAACTGCTCTGCGACGTTTTCCTTTAATTCCTTAGGCGTCCGCCGAACATCCCACAGCGACACATTGGCGCCAATGATTTGCTCACGCGAGTAGCCTAGCATCGCGCAGAATGAATCACTTGCCTCCAGCACATCTCCATTGGCATCGAGAACATGTACCCCATCGCTGGCATTGCGCAAGAGCGCCCGATTCCAGTCGCCCTCCTGTTTCAGCGTTTCGTTCTTCCGCTTGAGTTCCGCCGTGCGCTCCGCCACCCGCTGTTCAAGCGCCTCGTTTAACGTGCGTAAATCGTTTTCCAGGCGCTTGCGGTCGATCGCGTAGCGGATCGTGCGCGCGAGTGAGGGCTTGGTGTCTCCCTTGACCATGTAATCCTGCGCGCCAAGGTCGATTGCTTTTCGCCCCAGTTGTACGTCGTGCGTGCCGGTGAGCACAACCAGCGGCACCCCGGGCGCCTTTGCAATGATTTCTTTCGCGGTCGCCAAGCCGGCGCTGTCGGGCAGACCGAGGTCGCACAACACCGCATCGAAGCGCTCATTCTGCAAACGCATCTGCGCGTCTGCGAGTCGCTCGGCTGTGGTAACGGCAAATTCTCCTGGCGCCTCTTCAGCCAGAGCTTCCCGCACGAGGATCGCATCGCCCGGATTGTCTTCGAGCAGCAGCAAACGGATGGGCGGCGCGGTCATGGCCTTATTTTCGCGGGAGCGTTACCACGCTGATCCAGAATTCATCTATCAGGGCCACGATTTTCATGAACTGCTCCAGATCCACCGGCTTGGTCACGTAGGCGTTCGCATGCAGGTCGTAAGCCTTGAGCACGTCTTCCTCGGCGCTTGAGGTGGTCAGAACAACCACCGGGATGCGCTTTAGCGCGGGATCGGTTTTCACTTCGGCCAGCACCGCGCGCCCGTCTTTCTTTGGCAAGTTGAGATCGAGCAGGATCAGGTCGGGGCGGGGCGCATCGGCATAGCGACCCTCGTGCCGCAAGTATTGCATCGCCTCGACGCCGTCCTCTACGACTTGGATACGGTTGTGCACCTTGGCTTCGCGCATCGCTTCGATGGTAAGGCGTGCATCGCCGGGGTTGTCTTCCACCAGCAGGATTTCGACCGTGCGGGCGCTTTCTTCAGTAGAACTCATGAGAGTTTCTCCTCAGGTAACGTGAACCAAAACACCGAACCACCACCGGCCGCGGACTCGATCCCGATTTCGCCGCCATGGTGTTTGATGATGCGCTTGCAGATCGCGAGGCCTATACCGGTGCCGGCATATTCGCGCCGGGTGTGCAGGCGCTTAAAAACGACGAACAGCTGATCGCGATGCTCTGGAGCTATGCCGATACCGTTGTCGGTTACCGCGAAGCGCCACCATCCGGCCGCGTGCGAGGCATCGACTCGCACGCGCGGCGCATGGTCCCCGCAGAATTTGATGGCGTTGCCGATCAGGTTCTGAAACAATTGCACCAGCTGTGTGCGGTCCGCCATCACCCTCGGTAGCGGTTGCGCCGTTACCTCAGCACCAGTTTCGGTGATCCGTCCACCGAGCAGGTCGAGCGCCTCTTTTAGCGCCCCGGCACTGTCCACCGGTTCGAGCGTCCGGCCTTTCGTGTTGACCCTTGAATAGGCGAGGATGTCCTGAATCAAGCTCTGCATGCGCTTGGCTCCGTCCACGGCGAAGCCCATGAATTCACGGGTGTCCCCATCGAGTTTGTCAGCGAGGCGTTTATCCAGCAGTTGCACAAAGCCGACTACCATGCGCAGCGGCTCCTGCAGGTCGTGGGAGGCGACGTAAGCAAACTGTTCCAGCTCGGTATTGGAGCGGGCTAACTCCGCGGTTCTCTGTTCGACGCGCCGCTCCAATACGGCATTGAGCTGCAGGAGCTTCTCCTGAGTCACCTTGCGCTCTGTTATGTCGGTGAAGGTAACGACCACTTGAAGCAGATTTCCGTCGTTACCGCGCATCGGAAAGGCATTGCAAGTGACCCAGGTAGGTTCCTTGCATCCGGGATGGCGCACGCCGAGTACCAGATTTTCGAATCGCTCACCCGAAGTGATCACCCGGTTCACCGGATAGTCCTTCAAGAGCATGGAGGTCCCATTTTCGTTCAGAAAGCTCCAGTCGGCGTCCGGGGCTGTCTTCCCCCGCATCTGATCCTCGGACAGCCCTAGGAGGGCGACCGCCATGGGATTGGAACGTAGGATCGACGTATCGGCTTGGTGGACCACCACACCGCAGGCGATGTTTTCAAGCAGTAATTTGTAGTGTTGTTCGCTTTTATTCAGTGCGTCTTGACGTTGCGTCCAGGTCTCGATCAGGCGATTAAAACCTCCCGTCAGCTCCCCAATTTCGTCCCGGCTGGTTACGGGTAAAGCTGCAAGGGGCTGGTCTTTATCGGCGAGGGAGTTCAGCCTTCTGGTGGCATCCAACATGGGTGCGAACTCGTGTTTCAACAACCGCGACATCAGCAACCAAACAGAAATAGTCGCGACGAGGACGAGCGTTATTGTCGTCAGCAGCGTGCGCTGCTGCATGGCGCGAATCGGCGCAAAGGCTTCTTCAGTGGGCAGAATGACTTCCACGTACCAATTCGCGACAGTCACCCCCTTGGCCATGGCCAGAACTTCCACGCCGAGGGGATTGACATAAATGGCAGCGCCCCCCCCGCCAGGAACATCGCGATTTTTCCCTTGACTGGCGCCAATGGCAGGCAGCGTTTCCATGATGCGGGTTTTGTCCGTGGCGGAGACAATTACTCCCTCCTGCCGAGTAACCACATGATAGCCGCCGGTCCTGCCGTAATTGTTTGCCGCAATCTTGTCCAAAAAATTGGGCTTGCTCAGGTCGGTCGCGCCTACCAGTGCGCCGATCACCTTGCCACGATTATCGTGAATGGGAACCGCGATGGAGATCACCGGAGCACGCGACACCTTGCCTATGACTGGCTTTCCAATCGTCGCCTTCCCGTCATTGAGGGCACCGACCACGTAATCTCTTGCACTGAAATCGACACCGATCCGGCTTGCTGATAACGGAACATCGGCAACCGTTGTGCCATCAAGGCGCGTAACAAATATGCCGTCGTTAAATAGCAGCTGGAGAATTGGGCGGTCTTCCAGGCGTGACTGCAAAGCAGTTACATCGCCCAGCACTGCCGGAATCGTCGTCTCGGCGATCTTTTCCAAGGCTTTTATCCGGTCGGAAAGTTCGTCGTTGATATGTGCGGCGAGCAGCGTAACCGTCGAGAATTGATGTTCGCCGAGTTGGCGTTGCATATCTCCGCGGAGGATCCGGCTGGCGTAAGACACCATCGCCAGAAAGCCGATCATGAAAATGGCTATCGTGACGAGCGTCACCCTTGTCTTGATCGATCGCCACTGAAAGGTGTTCGAGTTCATGAAAACTCTACTTTCTGGTGTAGCCGCGGTCATCGCCTCGTTCCCATCGTGCGCATCATTTAATGATGTCTGTGCAGATCGAATCGCTGTGCGCTCTTGGTCTGTGCGCGCTGTGCGCGCGGGTTTAGCTTAGACAAGTGTTGCGACGATTCCAGGGGCGCGGACCAGCAGAGTGAGCCGATCCACAAGATACTTGCACACGCCGCGCACCGGTAGTGACCTCTTCCTTTCAAACTGCTGCCCATCGGAAATAGGTTTTCATGCGAATCTCTTGTCTTAAGGACGCCAAGTAGATCTATGCAATGCGCAATCGAAGGGTGCGTAATCATCAAGAAGTGGCCCGTCAACAGGAGTAAACCGCTCTCAGAGTGGGGTCAATCGCATGATCGTGTATGTTCGGTACCCAACATACCGGAACGATTGGTCAACTATCACTCTAGGCGGTCCTTAGGCGTCGATAGGCCCCGGGCGACGGTTTCCCGTCGAGTTGGAGGACGTCCGCCACCGGCTGCTGTTGACCGTTAAGCGGTCATAAGAGCGCAGATACAAATACAAACGCCACTCAAAGGTGGCGTTTGTATCTTTTTGTGGAGACGGGGGGGATTGAACCACCGTCGCGTCGCCTCTGACGATCTGATCCCAATCGGTAAGTTTAGCTAGGGTCTTTCGCGTGCGATTTGCGGGCGAAAGAACATCAGGTCAAAAAGAGGGCGGAGGGAGGTTTTCTATTCTGGTCGGAGTGGCAGGTTACGACCCAAACCGGTCACCCAGTTCTCTCCGAACCGGCCATTCGAGGCCACCTGCACGAAACCGGAGCGTGCCGCATCGCTACGACGACGGCAGTTGATTCACCCCGCTTCGGCATTGGCGGTCGGTGACCGGCACATTTCGTACAACGCCCACATGTAGGAGTCGGCGAAACCGATCTTTCGGCCGAGCGGCACCGTCCCTTCCTTGATGTGCGCCTCTTGAAACAGATGCGCGACCTCACAGGCAACGATATCGTCGAAGCCGCGCGCGCTGAAGGGTTCAATCTGCCCGGTCCGGTCCAGGGCGGCCGTGATCTCTTGCTCAATCCCCTGAGGACTGAAGATCTGGTTCGCGGCGTTTCCTCTTTTGCTCTGGCGGCCGGACCCGTGTCATCAGGAGACGGTCATATTTCCCTGATAAGCCAGCGCGCGAGGCCGATCATCGTCGCGTCGCGACCGGGCGCCCCCATCAATTGCAGTCCAAGCGGCAGGCCCGATGCGCGCAGCAGCGGCAGCGAAAAACTCGGCCCGCCGAGCAGCGTCCAGGCAGAGGCAAACAGCCGGCTGCCTGTTTGCAACAGGCCCACGCTCGCCGGACCGGCCGAGGCAAGGGAAAGGAACCCGTCAACATCGCGCGACAAAGCGCCGACCGTCGCGCGAAAGTCCTCGCGCCAGGCCAGCCGTTGCGCGTGCTCTGCTGCCGTTATGCGCGAAGCGGCTTCCAGCAATTCGAGCAATCGCGGACCAACCATGTGCTCGCCGCAGTCGAGGTACGCGCGCAACGGCCAACGTGACTCCCAGGCGAATATGCGCCATGCCACGTCGGCCGCTTCTACCGCCATGCGCTCGAGCGCCGCAATGCGGCTATCCGTGGCGTCGATCATGTCCACGCCCTTACCGCGCAACTTGTCCAGTGTGGCGTCCAACGCGGCGCGCGAAGCGGCATCAGCCTCGGGCCAGCCAGCGGTATGCAGCAAGGCTAGGCGCCGAGGTGCCCTTGGTTCGGGCAGGGCTGCGCCCGCCGCTGGCACCGGTTCTCCCGGCGCCCCGGTTACCGAAGCGATAACGGTGGCGACGGCCCAGGCATCGTCCAGGTGTTGCGCCAGCACGCCCAGATGATCCAGCGTGCCCGATAAAGGCTGGATGCCGTCGAGGCTAAGTGCCCCGTGTGTCGGCTTCCATCCAAGCACTCCGCAATAGGAGGCCGGTCGCACTATCGAAGCGAGGGTCTGCGTGCCGAGCGCCGCCGCGAGAAGACCGGCGCCAACCGCTGCTGCCGAACCACTCGAGGAACCGCCAGGCGTGCGTTGCGTATCAAACGGATTGCAGGTGGGCCCTGCGCGCCCAGTTGCAAATTCGGTGGTCACGGTCTTGCCTACGATCAGCGCGCCCGCGTGCTTGAGGGCAACCACGCAGGCGGCATCGCGCCGAGGCTGGAAGCCGGTGTAAATCGGGCTTCCCATTTGCGTCGGCATGTCGCGCGTCTCGATGATGTCCTTGACGCCGACCGGCATGCCGTCGAGCGCCGACAGCGGCGCGCCGTTGCGGTAACGCACGCCCGACTGGTCGGCCGCGCGGCGCGCCCCCTCGACATCGAGATGCGTAAATGCGCGCAACTGCGGCTCAATCAACGCAATGCGGTCCAGGCATCGTTCAAGGTGTTCGCGCGGGCTGTCGCGGCCGGCGACAAAGGCCTCGCGCCGTTGCAGAAAAGACGGCTCCCGCGCGTGCGGTGGCGGATACGGCAGCGGCAGCGCCGGGGAGGGTCGAGTCATGCGGGCCTCGGATCGCCCAGCTGGCGCGTGGGCGGGCCCTTGACCTCGACCTTGTTGCCGTCCGGATCGCAAAAATATATCGATGGCCCGAACCCGTCGGAACCGTAGAGCTCGCGCATGGGCTCGGGATCGGCACCAAACCTGCGTACATGCGCGTTGATCGCATCCGCGTTGAAAGGATCTACCCGCATGCAAAAATGCTCCATGTTCCGGCCTTCATCGGGCTTGCGTCCGGGAACAAGATCGAGCTGCGATTCGCCGATGCGCAACTGCACCAACACGATGGGCTTGTCGATTCTGCGCTCGACGCGCGCACCGAGGACGTTGCAGTAAAAGGCCTCTGCGCGCGCCAGATCGGTGACGCACAACACAACGTGATCGAGGCGCAGGACGCGAAACGGAACATGAGTATCTGTCAATGCAATCTCCTAAAACACTCGCCCTTGGTACTTGTCGGCACTACTGCAGCTTGAATCCTATTGTCCTGGTGAGCTTTGCATATTTCGCGTTCTCATTTCGCATCATTTCGCCGAAATATTCCGGTGACTCGGTGACGATGACGAGTCCTGCGGCGGTCATTTTTTCGGCTACTTCGGGAAGCTTCAAAATCCGGTTAATCTCTTCGTTCAGTCTTGCCACGATCGCGCGCGGGGTGTTCCGCGGTGCGAGAAAACCAAACCATCCGCGCGAATTGTAGCCGGGGAAGGAATCGGCGACCGTCGTCACGCCCGGTTCGGCCGGCATGCGCGTCGGGTTGGTGATGCCAAGCAGGCGCAGCTTTTCCGCGCGTACCAGCGGTGACATCGACGTGTAACTTGCCATCGCCGCATCAACCTGCCCGCCGATCAGGTCGGTGACGATCTGCGCCGACCCCTTGTAGGGCACATGCAAATAGGTAAAGCCCGCCTGCACCCGCAACAACTCGAACGACAGATGCGGAAAGCCACCCTCGCCGTTTGAGGCGAAGGTGAGCTTGCCCGGGTTCGCCTTTGCCCATGCGATCATTTCAGCGACGGTCTTGTAGGGCAGGTTCGGGTGCACCACCAGTGCAAGATAGTTCCAGGCGACCAGGGCGACCGGGAGAAAATCCGCTAGGGGATCGTAGGGCAGCGCTTTATAGGTGTGCGGTGCGACCGAAACGTTGCCAGCCTGCCCGAGCGCGAGCGTGTAGCCGTCAGGGGCGGCGCGCGTGGCGAGTTCAAGCCCGATTTGTCCGCTTGCGCCGGGACGGTTGTCGACGATCACCTCCTGCCCCAGGCGTTCTGCTAGCTTCTGGCCGCTCATGCGCGCGATCGTATCGCCGGTGTCGGCGGGCGGGTAGGGGACGATGACTCTTATCGGTTTTGCCGGATAGGCTTGCGCCTGCGCCTGCGCCGTGTTCGCGGTCCCGAATGTAAGCAGCGCAAGGCTAAGCACGCAAGAAAAAAGATGCTTCATGCAGGTTCTCCATGAAAAATCATAAGAGGGGGTAGTGTAGCTTTTTCCCCAACGGCCGTAGTTCTCAAATGGGAAATTACAGCGCGCGTGTATGGGAAATTCAAACCACGTTTTTTTTAATGCGCTGAATTTATCACCACACCGAGGGACCGCGATGCGATTCGCTCGCACGATGGTTTGTAACCATTTCCCCCTGCTGCGAGTTTATCAGTCCATGCGCCGGCCCATCGAGACCGATTTTGACGTCTTCCGCAATCGGGACGCACGCGCAGGGCGCGCGGGGTCGCCGGCTTTGTTACCGAGCCGTTCTCGTCTTGCGTATCAGGCTGCCTGGAATAGAGGCAGCGGCCGCGCCGGCGGGCGCAGCGGTGCGCGCAGGCAGGTGCTGGGTCTCGAATCAAGCAACAGTCACCCGCAACGCCTGCCTTGAAGCCCCGCGGTACGGTTCCAGATCCACACCCTTGAGTTCCGGAAACTTCGTATAGTCCGCGGTCCCGGTTTCCCAGTACCGCGTCACCTTGACCCCTTCGCGTGACTCAGAGAAATGCGAGGCACGGGTGAAGAGGGTGCCGATGGCCTTCATTGATGACATTGGATACGTTTTACTCCGATCAGGCGCCCCTTGCCGTGGCGGCTTAGGCCCGCAGAACCAGCTTATAAATCCCGAAAAACTGCCCAACTGCGCGGGGTCACCCCTCTGGTGATAAAGTCAGCTCATGGGAGAAAAGGTTGTTTAAATTCCCTATACACCCCACCGCGCTCCGGCAAGCTCTTTCGGGCGCGTACTTTCATTCCCCTTCTTTGCGAATTTTTCCCATGCCAGACCTGACCAAACATAACGATCACGCAGAGTTCGATCCCCTGGCCGTCGCGCGCAGCGCCGGACTGTCCACCGCCGTCGAGAAATTTCCGGAGGACGTCAGGCTGGCGGCGCTGTCGGCAAAGCGTGCGCGTGACAGCCTGCCTGCGCTCGATCACGCCAACGCCGAACCCTGGCCGCCGATGCGCATTCGGAGCCCAAAGTGAGCGACCTGCATTGGTTGTCGGCGACGCAGATCAGCGAGGCCTATGCCGCGCGCCGCCTGTCGCCCGTGGAGTTGGTGCAGGCGCTGCTCGATCGAATTGCCACCCATAACCCGAGCGTCAACGCTTTCATCAACGTCGACGCGGAAGGCGCCCTGGCCGCGGCAAAACAGGCGGAAAAGGACATCGCCACCGGGCGCATTCTTGGGCCCATGCACGGCGTGCCGGTCGGCATCAAGGACAGCATAGACATCGCCGGTCAGGCGACCACCTGCCATTCCAAAATCATGCTCGGCAACATTGCGCGCGAGGATGCGCCGGTCATCAGTCACCTGCGTTCTGCCGGTGCGATCCTGCTCGGCAAGCTCGCGATGCACGAATTCGGTTTCGGCGGCCCGACCTTCGACGGGCCCTTCCCACCGGCGCGCAACCCGTGGAACCTGGCCCACCATCCGGGCGGTTCCTCATCTGGTTCGGGCGCGGCCATAGGTGCGGGCCTGGTGCCGGTTACTCTGGGCACGGATACTGCAGGCTCCATTCGCAACCCGGCAGGCGCCTGCGGCGGCGTCGGCCTGAAGCCGACTTATGACTTGCTGTCGCGGCGCGGCGTGTTCCCGCTGGCGTATTCGCTCGATGTCGTGGGACCGCTGGCGCGCAGCGTGCCCGACATCGCCGCGTCGCTCGATGCCCTGGTCGGGCCGAGCGCCGGTGCGGTCGGCGCCGACGCCCACCGCCGGCCCTTCGGCGCCGAATTGCAGCGCGGCTTGAAAGGCCTGCGCATCGGTTTTGTCCGGCACTTTCACGAGGCCGACGAGGTCGCCGACCCCGATGTGGCGCAGGCGCTCGAACAGGTGGTCCGCGTGTTTGAGGACGGCGGCGCGACAGTGCGCAACATGCAATTGCCCGAGCTGCACGAAATGCAGTCTGTGACCGGGGTGATCTGGCTGGCCGAGGCCTGGGCCATCCATGCCAAATGGCTGCGCGAACGCCCGGGCGATTACACCGAGGCGACGCGGCGCAAGGTCATGGCCGGGGCTTTTCTTACCGCCGGGGACTACGTCCGCGCCCAGCAGGGCCGCCTTAAAATGATAGACGCGGTCGACAACGCGTTCCGCGATGTTGATATCCTGCTGACGGCGAGCACCTATGAAACACCCTGTCGCATCGACGACACCGTTTCCTACGGCCGAAACTACCCGCGCCAGGCGCGCAGCCCCTTCAGCTCCACCGGCCATCCGGCGATCGGCATGGTCTGCGGCATGTCGGCTGGCGGGCTGCCGCTGACCATGCAACTGGTGGCGCGCTGCCACGACGAGATCACGCTGCTGCGGGGCGCGGCGGCCTATGAGCGCGCCACGCCATGGCATGGCATGCGCGCACCGGTGCTGTAGGAGGCCAAGGGCATGCGGATTCTTAGCAACGCGGATGTCGAGCAGGTGCTGACGCCTGCCGAATGCATGGCCGCGCTGGAGCTGGCGTATCGCGAACTGGTGCAGGGCAGGGCTTCCAACCGGCCGCGCAACCACAGTTATTTCCCGGTGCCGGATGGGCAACATCCTGGGTTTCAGTTCCGCTTCAAATCGCAGGAGGGCGGCAACGCGGCCAGCGGCGTATGGGCGGTGCGCACCACCTCGGAAATGATCGGATCGGAAACCCTGCCAGGCGGGGTCAAGCGCCGGCGCAACCTGCCCCTCGCCGGCGACGGCAAATACTGCGGGCTGATCATGCTTTACTCGACCAGCCGGCTTGAGCCGGTCGCCATCATGCATGACAGCTTTATCCAGAAGCTGCGCTGCTCGGCGACCTCGGCGCTGGGCATGCGTGAACTGTCCCGACCGGATGCGCGCGTTGCCGGGTTGTTTGGTGCCGGATGGCAGGCGCAGTCCCACCTCGAATGCATGCTGCTGGTCCGCCCGTCGATTGAGGAGGTGCGCACCTACACGCCGGTCAAGGCCGACCGCGACGCGTTCGCACGGCACTGGAGCGAAAAAACCGGCAAGCGCATTATTGCCGTGGACCATCCGCGCGAGGCGGTCAGCGGCTGCCAGATTGTCACCTGCGCCACCAATACGTTTGATCCGTGCTTCGATGGGGACTGGCTCGATGCCGGCACCCATGTCAGCAGCATCACCCATCCGGACGGGGAAGTGATGCGGCGCGAACTTGACGACAAGACCTTCGCCCGCGCCGGCCGCGTAATTGTGCTGTCGCGCGAGCAAGTGACCCATGACAACCAGGTCGATATTCTGGGGGCGCTGGGCCCTGACCGTAAAACACTGGCGGACATCGGCGAACTCGGTGAATTGCTGTCGGGAATGGTTCCCGGCCGCGCCGGCCGGGAACAGATCACGGTGTTCGCCAACAACACCGGCATGGGGCTGCAGTTCGCCGCAGTCGGTGCACGGGTGCTCGAGCTGGCCTGCGCGAAAAACCTCGGACGGGAAATTCCAACCGACTGGTTCCTGGAGTCAACGCCACCCTGATCCGTGGTGCGGGGAAAGCCCAGGCTTGCCGGCGGCATGGCCCGGCCTAAGACAACAAACACAAACACACAAATAGCGAACACAACAAAGGAGAACGCAATGGGTATCAAGCACTTTTTCAGGCTGCTCCCGGCCGCGCTGCTGTCCTTGGCAGTGCACGCCCAGGCGCAGGACTATCCGAACAAGCCGGTCCGGCTGGTCGTGCCGTACTCAACCGGTGGCGGCGGGGACATCGTTGCGCGCATCGTCGCCGAGAAGTTGCAAAGCCTGTGGGGGCAGGGCGTGCTGGTTGAAAACCGTGTCGGCGCCGGCGGCAATGTCGGATCGGAGGCGGTATTTCGCTCGTCACCGGATGGTTATACGCTGTTGCTTACACCGCAAAGTCCTCTGGTCGTCAACAATGCGCTTTACGGCAAGCTCCCCTACGACCCCGACGCCTTTGTGCCAGTGTCGCTGGTGGCGGCCGCCTACGGCGTGCTCGTGGTGCATCCGAAAGTCGCGGTCACCAATGTGCAGCAATTGATTACCCTGGCCAAAGCCAATCCGGATCGCATCAATTACGGATCGTCCGGAACAGGTACGACGGCGCATCTGGCGGGCGAGCTGCTGAAATCTGAGGCTGGTATCAAGCTCGTCCATGTTCCGTACAAGGGAACGGGGCCGGCGCTGACCGACCTGCTGGCCGGGCAGATCGATATGATGTTTACCGAAGTGTCGGCCTCGTCGGCCTACATCCGCGACGGCAGGCTGCGCGCGCTCGCCGTCGGCGGTGAAAAACAGAACCCGCTACTTCCAGGCGTGCCCAGCCTGTCGGAAACCATTCCCGGCATGGTGGTGATGACCTGGTACGGCCTGGTTGCCCCGCCGGGAACGCCCGCAGCTGTCGTCAACAAGCTGGTGGCCTCGGTTGCCGAGGTGATGAAAAACCCGGATGTTGTCAGGCGCATGCAGCAACTGGGTGTCGCCGGCATCGGCAACAGCCCTGCGGAATTTGCCACTTTCATGAGGCAGGAGCGCGAGCGCTGGGGCAAGGTCATTCGCGAAACCGGCATGAAGGCCGAGTAGGTCGCCCGGGGGGAATTGCCCTTGCAGTGCGCGGTGGCGCCGGTAGGCACCGCCTGATGAACCGGCGACGAATATATTGGTCGAAACCCCGGTTCATCCCCCCCGTCCGTGCCGGACGGGGATTCAATTCCGCTGCTGTCAATTCAACAAAGAAAAACGCCACCCTATAAGGCTGGGTGGCATTTGTCTTTGTTGGTGGAGATGCGGGGAATCAAGCCTTCGTTCGTAAGGATGCCGAACTCTACTGGACCCTGCTTATTTCTTGGGCAAACTGCGGGAAGTTACAGGTCGGCGACAAGGGTTTGGCAGCTCTCTCTGTTTCGTGAATGCGCATTACGAAGGCTAAGCAGCGCACAGCGGTCACTGGCCTGGGTTGGAGGTACTTCCGGACCCGGCCTGACAGCAGTCATACGGGGAGGGGGCTGCGACCGGCAGACCGCAGCTTCGCTCAAAAGCAGGTGCTCGCCAAAACGATGGTCAAAATTCTCGTAACAAACGCCCCCCACCTTGCAACGGCCCCCTAAAGCCGCTCTCTCGCAGCGCGTACCAGAAACTCACCGGATTGATGCCGAGTATTGGGATACCGATAACTGGTTCAAGTTTTTTGGCAACATTGATGATGCCCATATTCGTGCCGCATTGAACAATAGCGTCGAGCTTGTTTTTCTCTGTTGCCATTTCCATGATCGCCTGTTCTTTGGCCCAGTCCGGAATATGCGCGATGTGCTGTGTATTTCCGCAGGCGAAGCCGAAACTGGAAACCACCTCCAACCCCAAATCTTGGAACATTCGAGTTGCCGATTCATTTCCGGTCTGCTCGAATGGCGTGAGAAGACCAATTCGCTTCGCGCCGTAGCAGTTGAGCGCCGCTTGCACGGCATCGTGCCAGGTAGCCCAGCAAAGATCGCAGTATTGCTCGATCTGCTTCATCGTTGCACGGATCGGCTCGATCCCGGAAATGATGTGTTCCAGGCTCATGCCCATAATCATGTACTGCGGTGCTGCAAGTAGCGCGGCCTTCGCAGCAGATTCGACGCCGTCGAGGAACTGCAATCTGTATTGCTCGACACCCTCTGGTGAACTCACATCCGGTTTAGGTGTCAGCACCGGGCTCGTGTGCAGGCCGACGCCCGCCAGTCCTCCCTGTTCTTGATTGGCAAAGATGATGCTCCAGAGCTCGTGCTCCATGGTTGTGTTGGTGGCCGGCAGGAGCAGGCCGAACCGTTGCCGGAAGCTGCGGGCGTCTGGATAGCTAACTGGAGCGAGATCGACTGTGGGCGAAATAGAGACGCGTGGTATCGAGACAGGCTTTTTCGATAGGCTACCGGTGTGGGATTGTCGGTCTTCGAATTTTTCGCTTTTGGGACTATTCATCGATAGGCTTCTGCTTGAATTGGTAGATTGTGGGGACACTTTAACTTGAGCGTCCGCTTTCCGTAACACTAACCGACTGCAACGGGTCGGGTGCCTCTGGGTCGCCGATATGGATTGACCGCTGAACGAAGCATAGCCGCCATTCGATGCCTCAAAGCAGAGCGCATCCACCGCGGCCCAATGCTGCGCAAAAACCGTGTCAGCAAGGCCGCGCGCAACTCATTGAACAAATAGAAATATGAGTTTTGTGCTTGCGGACTTCGACCCCGGGGACGCCGGGAGGGCGCGGAGAATAATGGCCGGGACACAGCGGAATGGTGCTGGAAGACCGGCCGGCACGAAAATCCGAAGTCAGCATGGGCCCGCGCCGACGCCCGTGAACACGCGGCGATAAGCAAAGAAATACCAACCGGAGAATTGGTTGGTATTTTTAATTGGTGGGGCGGGGGGGGATTGCCCTTGCAGGGCGCGGTGGCGCCGGTAGGCGCCACCCGCTCGGACGGCGCAAAGCCGGTGCTTTGCGAAACCCCGTCCTCGCCCCCCGTCCGTACCGGACGGGGATTCAACACCAACTTCGACGCTACAAGTAAAAATGCCACCCGATACAGCTGGGTGGCATTTTTACTTGTTGGTGGAGGCGGGGGGAATTGAACCACCGTCATGCCGCCTTTAACGATTTGATCCCAATCGGTAAGTTTAGCTAGGGTCTTTCGCGTGCGATTTGCGGGCGAAAGGCGTTAGGGATGATTCGACAAGATGGATATGGTCAGAAGTCTGGAGGATCGGTGCTCGGTATCCCGAGATGCCTGAAGCCAGTCAATAAGCAGAGAACCCGAGGCTCGATTGGAGCTTGCAATGAGGCCAACTGCGGTGTCTTGAGCGGGCGGGCGTCCGGAGTCCCAGAAATTCGCTGCGCCGGCGGCCTCGTGTCGCCGGGGTCTGGAACACACCTGCAAGATGAGCCAAAGGAACTATGGCTGGAGGGGGGGGAGGTAACGAGGAGGACGTACTGCGTCGGTATAACGTAGTCCAGGGGCTTGAATTTGGCGTGGCGGAATTCGCGTTCACCCCAGTTTCCCCCAAAACGGTTGCGCGCACGCTATTTTTTTAATCCGATCTTTTAGTCTTTCGTCCTCTGGGAGTCACCAATGAAAAAAGCCTTGCTCGGCCTTGCGGCCGCACTTATCACCATAAGCGCCGCCCCTGCGTATTCGCAGGTCCGTATTACGGAAGTCGCCCCCTGGAGCAGCGGCAACTCCCCTGTTGCAGCCGATTGGTTCGAATTGACCAACTTTGGTTCAACGGCGGTAAACATCTCCGGCTGGAAGGTTGATGACAACTCAAATTCCTTCGTCGCCTCGGTGGCGTTGAACGGCGTGACCAGCATTGCAGCGGGCGCATCGGTCATTTTCATGGAAAGCACCGGGGGTGCCGGTATCCCCGCGTTCATTTCCAACTGGTTCGGTTCGAATCCGGCCCCTGCTATCGGCTTTTACAGCGGATCGGGAATCGGTCTCGGCACAGGCGGCGACGCGGTGAATATTTACAATGCGGCCGGTACGCTGCAGGCCAACGTAACCTTCGGTGCTTCGCCGACCGGACCGACGTTCGCGACCTTCGATAACGCGGCGGGACTGAACAGCACGGCGATCTCCCTGCTCAGCGTTACGGGCACCAATGGCGCATTTGTTGCGGCCGGCGATCCGCTCGAGATCGGCTCGCCCGGCCTGATCACCGCACCCATTCCCGAACCCGAAACCTATGCGCTCATGCTGGCCGGACTCGGACTGATCGGTGCCTTCGCACGCAAGCGTCGTCAGAGCTGATAACGGAAACCACTGAACCATGAAACTCAAACATCTTGTTTTTGCCATCGCCGCCTTTGGTTGTGCATCGGCGCAAGCGCAGGTCACTTCGATAAACCTTGGGAATTACTCCGTCTCCGGAACCTACGGACTCGATATTTTTAACGGTGCGAACACGCTTGGCTTGCTCTCCGGCCTGGAAGCCTCTGCGGTCACCTACGCCGGTGACCGCTTCGATAATCTGGGAAACCGCGGAACGCTGTTTTTCGTCGGTGATGAAGGCACCGGGGTGATTGAAATATCCAAAACGGGACAGACGCTGAGCACCATGTCCTTCAGCGGCGGGGCCAACCTTGGGTGGCCTACGGCCAGCACAAATCACGATGCCGAGGGCTTGACCTATCTTGGCGGTGGTGTCCTCGTGGTTGCGGAAGAGCGCCTGCAGGACGCGTTCCGCTTCAACTACGTTGCGAACGGCAGCGTCAATCTCGCCAACGCGTCTTTTGTGTCAATTGGCGGGAATGCCGGCAACAACGGCCTTGAGGGAATCAGCTATGACCCGCGCGGTGCAGGCAGCTTTGTCTCGATCAAGCAGCAGACACCTCAGGACATCCTGGCCGGTAATCTGAGCTTCGCGACAGGCGCGGGTGGGACCTCGACGATGACCCAGTTGTTCAATCCGTCCTTGATGGGAGTGACGACGCTGTCAGACATCCAGACGCTGTCACCGGTGATCGGGCTTGCCGGCACGGCGGCCGCCGACAACCTGCTGGTGTTGAGCCTGGGCTCCAAGAAACTGCTTGAAGTCAATCGCTCGGGTCAGATCATGAGCTTTCTCGACCTTACCAATATCGTTCCGCACAACGCCATAGAGGGTGTCACCGTCGACGAAAATGGCACCATCTATCTTGTTGCTGAGCAGATCCAGGACGGCAGCAATATCAACGACCCCAATCCGAAATCACAGCTGATCGTGTTGACGGCCCCGGTACCGGAACCCGAAACCTGGGCGATGATGCTGGCCGGTCTCGGAATGCTGGGTTTTGCGGCACGACGCCGCAGCAAGGTGGCTTGAGGCAGGCAACCGAGCTTCACGTTTGCGCGAGGGGCCGGGCACGCCGGCCCTTTTCGCATCCGGCGCCTATCGATTCCGGGTTACAAAGCAGCCGTCCGGCTGGAAGTTTCTTCGGGCGATGCGAGTGGGTTCAGGGCGCCATTCCGAGTACTGCAAAAAAGTGACAACCGGTTCCCGTGGCGACGAAGCAGTGCCACACGGCATGCGCGTAGCGCATCCTGGAATCCAGCAAAAAAAATATCACGCCAAGGGTGTACGCTAATCCGCCCGCCAAGAGCAGTTCGACGCCTTGCAAAGGCATTCGGTCCAGCAGGGGCAGTGCGGCGAAGAGCACGGTCCAACCCATGACCAGGTAGAGCGCCGTCGATGCCAGAGGATGCGCAATCCGGTCGAACGCCTTCAGCCATACGCCGGCGAATGCAACAAGCCAAACCAGCGCGATTGGGGCCCAAGCCATTGACCCGGACGGGGTGCCGAGCGCAAACGGCGTGTAGCTGCCTGCAATAAAAACAAAAATTGCGCCGTGATCGAACTTGTTGACAAGGCGTTTGCCGCGGCCGGCTGGCAGGGCATGGTAAAGCGTGGACGTGAGGTAAAGCAGCACCATGGTCGATGCAAAAATGGCGATGCCCACGGCACCTGCCGTGTCGGCATGGCGGATTGCAGGGATCAGGAGGGCGACGGCGGCGACCGCCGCGAGCAGGGCGAGGCCGTGGCTCAGGCTGTTGGCGATTTCTTCCCCGGTCGATTGACGGCGCTTTTCCATGCACCATTGTTGCATGCGGATGTGACTGTCCGGCGTCTGAGGCCGGCGGAATACGGGCCTCCCGACGGCCGGTTGGAGGCGGGTCGTGGCAGGCGCAGGCCATGCGCAGCATTGGATGGATCTTGTGTACGGCGCGCGCGGGAGGCTATTCGGACTACCGAACCGGGCAGCGAGCTACATCACGGTGTAGGAATCTGCGGGCAAAGTAGGGGCCATAGATGGCGAACTTTTGCAGCACTGAGAGTGCAATTGCGCGCGAGTGTTCGAATTAAGGCAAATACCGGAGTCTTGACCATGAATAAACGACTGTTTCCGATTTTCGCCGCGGCGCTCGGTTTTGCCTCGGTCTCCGTTGCGCATGCCGACACCATCTCTTACTCCGGCAGTTTCAGCGGCCTGACCGATGTGACCAACCAGGCGATTGCAGTAAGCCAGTTCAATCCCAATCTCGGCATCTTGCAATCGGCCAGTTTTCAGCTTTCGGCCACAATGACCACCGATGCATTCGCGACAAACGACGGGGATTTCTTTGTCGGCTGGGACAAACTGGTGTACTCCCTTTCTCTTGTCGGTGACGCCCCCTTCAGCGCGCTGGCGATTGCTGCAAACGGCGGCCCCACGAGAGTGGTTGGAACCGGTGCGCCCGATGGCACTTTCTCTGCTGCGGAAAGGCTGCATGTGACCTCAAGCCCGAATCCCTGGACTTTCACCGGACCGGCCTTGACGGCGACCCAGACGTTTGCACAGGGCGCGCTTTCCGCGTTCACCGGCAGTGGTGACCTAAATTTCTTCCTCAGCACACTTAATGAAGATACGTTTACGCTCGCAGGCACGCAGACTAACGGCGTGCCTGCCTCCCTGTCTGGCCTGCACACCAATATTGCATCGCAGGTGCTGGTGACCTATACCTACGCGGTACCGGAACCTTCCACCTACGCGCTGCTTGGCGTCGGCGTCCTCTTCCTGGGATTTGTTGCTCGCAAGCGCGGCGCGCATCTGGCTTAAGGTAGCCCGGGACATTAATAACCCGCTCCGGCGGGTTTTTTGCGCCCGCCCTCAGACGCAAGAAATTACCGGCGCGCACTCGACCGGATTTTGTTCAGCAGGCCGCTCGTTGACCCGTCCAGGTCATGCGGAGGAGGCGTTCCATCCAAGCAGGGCAGAAGGCGTCCTGCAAGCTGCTTACCGAGTTCCACGCCCCATTGGTCGAACGAGTTGATATTCCAGATGGCCCCCTGAACAAAGACCTTGTGCTCATACAAGGCCAGTAATGCCCCGAGGGTATGAGGCGTAAGGCGGTCGAGCAGCAGTGTGTTGCTCGGGCGGTTTCCCGGAAATGTTTTGTAGTGGGACAGGGACAGCGCCGCCTGCGGCGTCATGCCTTGCGCCAAAAGCGCATCAAGGGCTTCTTGCCGGGATTTTCCGAATGCCAGTGCCTGACTCTGGGCAAGGCAATTGGCCAGCAGCATTGCATGCTGGTTTCCAATGTTTCGGTGTCCGTGGATTGTCGCGATAAAATCCGCGGGCACAATTTGCGTACCCTGGTGAAGCAGCTGGAAAAATGCGTGCTGGCCGTTGGTCCCGGGCTCGCCCCAGATCACCGGTCCGGTAGCGTAATCGACCTCGTGACCGTCGCGGTCGACACGTTTTCCGTTGCTCTCCATGTCGAGTTGCTGCAAGTAGGCGGGCAGGCGGTGCAGGTATTGCTCATAGGGCAGGATCGCGTGCGTGGCAAAGCCATGAAAATTAGCGTACCAGATGCCAAGCAGGGCGAGGATTACCGGCGCATTCCGCTCGAGCGGCGTCGTACAAAAGTGTTCGTCCATTTCATGCGCACCGTCCAGCAACTGCATGAAATTATCCATGCCAGTGGCAATGGCGATCGGCAACCCGATTGCGGACCAAAGCGAATAGCGGCCGCCTACCCAGTCCCAAAATTCGAACACGCGATCCGGCGCAATGCCGAAGGCCGAGGTGGCTCGCAGGTTGGTGCTCAGGGCAACGAAGTGCGCGGCGACCGACTGCTGGGAAGCCGTTGCGCCAATCAGCCATGCACGCGCAGCGGCCGCATTGGCCATGGTTTCCTGCGTCGTGAAGGTTTTCGATGCGACGATGAAGAGGGTCCGGTGCGGGTCAAGGCCTTGAAGTGTCTCGCCCAAATGGGCGTCGTCGACATTGGAAACAAAGTGCAATCGCGGTCCGCCCCGCGAAAAGGGTTTCAGTGCTTCGACGACCATGTGCGGTCCGAGGTCAGAGCCCCCAATGCCGATATTGACGACATCCGTAAAACTCTGACCGGTAAAGCCCCGTAAAAAACCGGATCGCACCGCGGTGCTGAAAATCCGCATTTGCGCGAGCACGCGCGATACCGGTTGCGCGATGGCGTTGCGATTTTCAAACCCGCTGGAGCTGCCCGGTTCGCGCAGCGCGACATGTAGGACGGCGCGATCTTCCGTGTGGTTTATCTTTTGTCCTTCAAACATGGCGTCCCGCTGCGTTTCAAGTCCGGCCTGCTGCGCGAGATCGAACAGCAAGGACATCGTCCCCCTGGTTGCGAGGTTCTTAGAGTAGTCGATGAACACGGGCCCGGCTTGCAAGGAAAAGTCATTGAATCGGGCGTGATCCTTGGCAAAGAGATCCTGAAGTCGAACCGCCCCGTCGGTTCGGAAGTGCGCGCCCAGTGCAAGCCATGCAGGCGACTGGGTGAGGCGATGGTTAGCGTCAAACCCCGCCTGGATTGCGGGCGGTTTGCGTTGCGCTGCTTGCGGGATCAGGCTGACGGGCATGGCTTATTCCGATTGGGTGCAAATCCACTGCTGCCAGCGCCAAGTGTCCGCGCACATCGAATCGATATCACGGTGGGCGCGCCACCCCAGTAAGGCCGCCGCCTTGGATGGATCGGCGTAACAGGCCGGGATATCTCCGGGCCGGCGTGCGGCAATCCGGTGCGGAATGTTTCGCTTCGACGTTCCCTCGAACGCGCGCAGCATTTCAAGGACGCTGTAACCCCGTCCGGTTCCGAGGTTTACGGTCAGTATCCCGGGACGCTTCTCCAGAAACCGCAGCGCAGCGAGATGACCGGCGGCGAGGTCCATTACGTGGATATAGTCCCGGACGCCGGTTCCGTCCGGGGTCGGATAGTCGCTGCCGAAGACCGACAATTCCTTTAGCGCGCCGGCGGCTACCCGGCTGATGTATGGCATCAGGTTGTTCGGGATGCCGTTGGGGTCTTCGCCAAGCAGTCCGCTCGGGTGGGCGCCCACCGGGTTGAAATAGCGCAGCAATGCGATTCGCCACTCCGGGTCGGAGCCGGCGAGATCGCGGCACATGTCCTCGACCATCAGCTTGCTGCGGCCATAAGGGTTGGTCGGCAGCAGGGGAAACTCCTCGCGTATCGGTACGGTATGCGGATCCCCGTAGACCGTCGCCGACGAACTGAAAACCAGGGACTTGACCCCGTGTCGCGCCATCGCGCGCGCGAGGCTAAGGCTGCCGGCGACGTTGTTGTCGAAATAAGCGAGGGGGTCGGCGACCGACTCGCCGACCGCCTTCAGCCCGGCAAAATGGATGACTGCCGAAATCGCGTGTTCGGAAAAAATTTTGTCCAAAAGCGCGCTGTCGCGTACATCGCCATCGTAGATTGGCGTTGTTTTCCCGGCGATGCGATGGATGCGTTCGGGCACGCTGCGCCGGCTGTTGCAATAGTTGTCGACAAGCACCACATCCAGCGAGCCCTCTAGCAGTTCGACGCAGGTATGCGAGCCTATATACCCGGCTCCGCCGGTAACCAATACGGACATTTGATGTGCTCGGCAGTTCTGTTTTTGGCTTTGATCGGGGGATCGAAACAACGACTCTCAATCTACTCTCCCAACGTTATGGATTTGTTAAACGAGCCCATGTCCCGGCGCGGTGAGCCCAAGCTGGCGGTGATGTAGTCCTTCGGCAACCCAATTGCAATCTTGTACGGATACAGTGCACGCCCGTATCCCTTTCTCGGAGTCGCGATGCTGCGCGCTGTTTTCGCAATGATGATGGTACTCACGGCACTCGGATCAACGCCCGTCCTGGCAGACAGCCGGTCCGACGCTGTACGCCGCCTGTTCATGGAGCGTTTCCCGGAAGCGAAGGTGGAGAACATCGAAAAAGCACCGGTCGCGGGCTTGTACGAGTTGATGCTAGAAGGAAAAATTTATTACGTCGATGAGTCCGTAAAGCATGTCTTTGACGGCATTCTCATCGAAACGCAGACGAAAAAAAATCTTACGGCCGAGCGCACTAGCGAACTCTCATCCATCAAATTCGACGAACTGCCGCTGGGCCTTGCGGTCAAGCAGGTTCGCGGCAACGGAAAGCGCGTTCTAGCGGTTTTTACCGATCCCAATTGCCCCTATTGCAAGCAAACGGAAACGGATCTTTCCAAGCTGACCGATGTCACGCTATACCATTTTCTCTACCCGATCCTTTCGCCTGATTCGGCGCAAAAAGCCAAGGCGGTGTGGTGTTCTGCGGATCAGGCAAAAGTCTGGAATGACATGATGTTGTCCGGGATCGCTCCCAAGAATTCCGGGACTTGCGAAACGCCGATCGACAAGATCGTTGATTTTGGCCGCCGCAAGCGCATCGCAGGTACCCCGACCATGTTTTTCCAGAGCGGGAAGCGCGTTGTCGGTGCGGTTTCATTGGCTGAATTGCAAAAGGGCCTCGACGCGCCAGCAAAGCGGTGACCAGGAAGAATCGCATCGGCGTAGAAAATCTGTAACGTTGATGAAACAAAATGGGGTGCCACTTAGGCGGTTCCCATGGCCGTCCCGGCCAACTCCCTCTCGGATAGTGCATTGATCAAGACCCAAGTCCCTGGCGTGTTTGCCGGACCAGCCGCGATGAGGGTCATCCCCTTCGCCGTTTTCATCGGCTTTATTGCCTTGGCCGGGATGCCCCATTCCCTGCT
>CAITSH010000418.1 GCA_903895005.1 uncultured Pseudomonadota bacterium | reverse complement strand
GGGAATGCCAAGGGTGTTATAGAAAAATGCGAAAAACAGGTTTTGCCGGATCTTGCGCATCGTCGCTCTCGAAAGGCTGATTGCATCGGCGATGCCGTTGGGGTCGCTGCGCATCAGCGTTATGTCTGCCGCCTCAATGGCCACGTCCGCGCCGCCGCCTATCGCAAAACTCACCTCCGCCGCAGCCAGCGCGGGGGCGTCGTTGATCCCATCGCCGGCCATGCCGACGATTTTCCCGCTTTTGCGCAGGGTATTTACAGCATTCGTCTTGCTCTCCGGTGTTGCGCCTGCGATGACTTCGTGCAACCCGGCCTGCTGCGCGATAGCTTCGGCAACGTCAAGGTGATCGCCGGTCAGCATGATGACCTTAACCCCCAGATCGTGCAGACGTTTGATGGCTTCGGGGGTTCCGGGGCGCAATGTGTCCGCAATGGCGATGAAGCCGAGAAAACGACCGCCGCGTGCAACTGCAATCACGGTTTTGCCGGCCCGTCTTAATTCGGGGAGTTTCGCCTGGTCAAGCCTGATATTGTTCGACTCGATGAACGCGGGTGAGCCGAGCAGCACTTCACCCATGTCTTGCTCGCGCGAAATCATCGCCCGCGCGCCCTGACCGGGGATCGCGGAGAAAGCATCGATGGCATCCAGTGGCATCGTGTGCGAAGCCGCCTTGTCGAGTACAGCACGTGCCAAGGGGTGCTCGGAACCCTGCTCAATACTCGCCGCGATGCGAAGTAACTCAAGTTCGGGGACGCCGTCTGCTGGCAGTAAGTCGGTGACCACCGGTTTGCCCTCGGTCAGGGTGCCAGTCTTGTCTATGACCAGGGTATCGATGTGCCCCGCGCGCTCGAGGGCACCTGCGTTTCGAATCAGGATGCCAAGACCGGCGCCACGCCCGACACCGACCATCACGGCTGCGGGCGTGGCGAGACCCAGTGCGCACGGACATGCGATCACCAGCACTGCGACCGCATTGAGCAACGCTGGCGTGAATTCGCCGGTCACCACCCACCATGTTCCAAGCGTCAGCAGGGCGATACCGACAACCACGGGAACAAAGATGGCTGAAACCGAATCTGCGAGACGTTGTATCGGCGCCTTGGAACCTTGGGCCTTCGCCACGAGTTTTACGATCGCGGCAAGTCGCGTGGTTGTTCCGGTGCCGGTCACCGTACAGCGCAGCCGCCCGGTGTCGTTCAGCGTCCCCGCATAGACCTTGTCGCCGACCGCCTTCGCGACGGGCATGCTCTCTCCGGTCAACATCGCCTCATTCACGCTGGAAGCGCCGTCCATGACGACGGCATCGACCGGTATCTGTTCTCCCGGGCGCACCAGCAGCACATCGCCAAGCAGGATTTCGCCGATATCCACCCCAGTAGCCACCCCGTTTCGCTCGACTGTGGCAGACGCCGGTTGCAGGCGCAGCAAGGCCTCTATGGCTGTTCCGGTGTTGCGTTTGGCGCGGGTCTCCAGGAACTTGCCAAAGAGCACCAAAGTGATGATGGCCGCGCTAGCCTCAAAATAAACGTGCGCGTGCGCGTCGGTGAGCATCATCGCCACACTCATGAAGTATGCGGCGCTGGTGCCGAGCACGACCAGTACGTCCATGTTTGCCCCCCCGCCGCGCAATGCATGCCAGGCGCCGACATAAAAGCGCCAGCCTATCCAGAACTGTACCGGCGTGGCCAGCAGGCATTGCAACCATGGGGCCAGCATCAGCTGGTGCCAGCCGCCAAACATCGCCGCCATCTGGCTTGCAAGGGGCAGGGTGAGTAGTGCGGCTGCCCAAAGCCGGTTGCGATCACTCCGGTCATTTTGCAGGCGCCGCGCTTTCTCGGCCGCCTGCCCATCGGCATCGGTAATGCGCGCCTCGTAGCCGGCACGCCGAACTGCGCCGATCAACGATTCGATATCTGCAGAGCCCGGTGTGACGCTGATATGGGCGTGTTCGGTGGCGAGATTGACCGCGGCCTTTACGCCGGGCATGCGGTTGAGTACCGTTTCAATACGCGTCGCGCACGCGGCGCAAGTCATGCCCTCGATTGCAAGTTCAACATTTTTTTCGGGTACCGCGTAGCCCGTTTTTATGATCGAGGCGACAAGTTGTTCCGGGGAGGCCAGCGCGGGGTCGAAATCGATTTGCGCCTGTTCCGAAGCAAAATTCACCGTCGCGCTCACCCCGGGGAGCTTGTTGAGGTTTTTTTCTATTCGGGCCGCGCAGGCGACGCAAGTCATGCCCTCCACCGGTATATCCAGGTGGGCGGCGCGATCCTCGCTTAGCGTTGCAATGGCTGGTACCATGGTCAGATAATATACCCGTGGGGGGTATATAACAACAACGCGTTTTTTTCTGTTTTTGCGCCGGGCTAGAATGCGGAATCCCCAAGCGCTTGCGGTTCCCCATTGCGCATCCACTTTCTTTGCGAAATTCCATATGAATCAATGCTTGAACCGATTTTCCAGCGCCCAAGGCAGCCTGCGTCGTGAAGACGCGCGTTTTCTTGTTGGACGGGGAACCTACACGGACGACCTGAATCTTCCGGGGCAGACGCATCTGGTGGTCCTGCGCTCCCCTCACGCCCACGCACGCATTCTCGGCGTGGACAAGTCAGCGGCACTCGCCCTGCCGGGTGTGCTCGGGGTATGGACCGGGAACGAGCTGCTCGCCCTTGGTATTGGTTCGATTCCCTTTGCTGCGGGAACAAAAAAGCCGGATGGCAGCCCGACTAGCGCACCCTTGCGCTATCCACTTACGCCGGATGTGGCGCGATTTGTCGGTGATGCGGTGGTTGCGGTGGTCGCCGAATCCGTGCAAATCGCCCGTGATGCCGCTGAGTTGGTTGTTGTCGACTATGAGGAACTTCCCGCGGTTGCACATCCGGTGCAAGCCGCAGCAACAGGAGCGCCGCGCATTTACGATGCAGCGCCGGGCAATATTGTTGCGGTGTCCCAGCATGGTGACGCCGCAGCAGCAGATGCGGCGTTCGCGCGCGCAAAGCACGTCGTGCGCATCGAGGTGATCAACAATCGCGTCGCCCCTAATATGCTCGAACCTCGTGCGGCGATGGGTGAATACGATCCTGCCGGCGGACGCTACACGCTTCATGCCTCGTGCCAGAACAACGCGGGCGCCCGCGCCGGCCTGGCGCAAAGCGTTCTAAAGGTCCCCGAGGAGCGCGTGCGCGTGCTGGTACACGACATCGGCGGCGGCTTTGGCGCGAAGGTGTTCTTTTACCCCGAGGATGCATTGACGGTGATACTTGCGAAGGAACTCAACCGGCCGGTGAAGTGGCGCGCCGAGCGCAGCGAATCCTTTCTCGCCGACACGCACGGGCGCGACAACGTGACGTCTGCCGAACTGGCACTTGATGCCGACGGAAAATTCCTCGCCCTGCGGATCGACCTGCTCGCAGCCCTCGGGGCCTATCTTGCTTTTGTCGGGCCGATGGTGCCGCTGATGGCCGGTCCCCGCGTCGCTACCGGGGCCTACGACATTCCGGCAGCTAGCTTCAGGGGCCGCGCGGTGTTGACCAATACCGCGCCGCTTTCAGCCTATAGAGGCGCCGGTCGCCCCGAGTCGATTTACCTGATCGAGCGCTTGATTGATGTCGCCGCAGCGCAGACCGGTATCGATGCCGTTGAGTTGCGGCGCAGGAATTTTATCAGCCCCAATGCGTTTCCCTACAGGGTCATCACCGGACTTGAGTACGATTGCGGCGATTTCCGTAAAGTAATGGACCGTGCCATCGACATGTCGGATTGGGAAGGTTATGCGACGCGCAGGGCCGACTCCCAAAGCCGCAACAAGCTGCGGGGACGGGGCTTGGCGTACTACATTGAGTGGACCGGCGCCGATCCGACCGAGCGGACCATCGTCGAGGTGCACGCCGACGGGCGTGTCGTGCTGATGTCCGGCACGCAGAACATGGGGCAGGGCCTTGAGACAAGTTATGCGCATTTGTTGGCCGGGGAGTTTGGCATCGCGCCGGAAAAAATAGAAGTGGTGCAAGGCGATACTGACCGCATAACCGGAGTCGGGAGCTTTGGGTCGCGTTCACTTTTTACCGGTGGTTCTGCCGCCATCGCGGGCGCCCAGGCCGTAATCCAGAAAGGGCGCGACCTTGCCGCTGAGGCGCTTGAGGCGGCGGTTCCTGACATCGAGTATCGCAATGGAAATTATCGAATTTCCGGCACCGATCGCGCCATTTCCATGTTCGATCTTGCGGCAAAGCAGCCTGCCCGGTTGTTTCTGGCCGAGGCCAAGGTCACGGTCAAGGGGCCCAGCTGGCCCAATGGTTGCCACGTATGTGAGGTCGAGATCGATCGGGACACGGGTGTAGTGAGGGTGGTCAGGCTGACGGGGCTTGATGACGCCGGCAACATCCTGAATCCGATGATCGTTGAGGGCCAGATCCAGGGCGGACTGGGGCAGGGCATAGGCCAGGCGCTGATGGAGGGGATACGTTATGACGAATCGGGACAATTGCTTACCGGCGCATTCCTCGATTACTGTCTGCCGCGGGCCGACGACCTGCCGTTTTTTGACTTGAAGACTTACGCGGACGCGCCGTGCACAAACAACCCAATGGGCGCCAAGGGTGTGGGTGAAATTGGCGCGGTGGTGGGTCCACCGGTCGTCGTTAATGCCGTAGTGGATGCCTTGCGTGATTACGGTGTCTCCCATCTGGACATGCCAATTCGCGGCGAGGACGTCTGGCGGGTGCTTTCGGGCAGCATTCGATAGTTCCTCCGGCGCGGTTTCCCACTTTTGGCTACCGCCGGGACGCACGTTTTGCCCCTAAAAGCCCGGGTATAAATAGCTGGAACCCTTGCCAGGCGGACGTTTCCAGGGATTTCCATGGTTTTTCCCGTGAACGGGCCTGACTTTTCGCCTCCGCGGGGGGGCGAATTGGCTTCGTTTCCCCCCTCTATTCTTGGCAAGGCAGGGGGGGCTGCTTGCCTAACATTCCATCAGCAACTAACAGCGCAAATGCGCGCGGGGATACGCCATGTCAGCCATGCCGGTACTAGGTACTGAACCGACCAACGCAAAAAGGGGGGGGGATGCCACTCCGGAGGTGGAACTCAATGCCATCAAGGAAGCGATTTCCCGAGTCGAAGCGGATGCAAAGGCGGTTGTCGCCGCCGAAGCCCGCGCCGAATGGGAAAGCCGTGCCCGGCAATCAGCCGAGGAACGCGCCCTTGCAGACCGCCATGCCAGGCAACTTGCCGAGGCTCGCGCCAGAACCGACGAGGAGGCGCTGCGCCTTGTGACCGAGCGCGCCGAGGCTGAACAAAAGGCCCTCGATCTTTCGGTCGCAAGAACACGTACAGAAGAGCAGGCCTTAAGGGCGGCCAGCGAGCGTGCGATCTCCGAAGAGCGCAGGCTCAAGGCCGCTGAGAGCCAGGCAGCCGCGGAAAAAGATGCCCGCACGCGCGCCGAAGAGGATATCGCGCGCATTGAGCCATTGCTCGTGCGGATGCGCGAGGCTGAAGTACGCCGTGCCGCCGATATCGCCGCTGCACAGGCGGCCACCGAAACACGTATCGCCACCGAATTGAACGCCGCCGAGCAGGCGCGGG
>CAITSH010000417.1 GCA_903895005.1 uncultured Pseudomonadota bacterium | reverse complement strand
GCTGCCCGGAATAAACATCAACGGACCGTTGAACTCGTTGACCTCATCGAGGAAAATCGCGATGTTCATCGCCCGCGCTTCGGGCATTTGGTCGTCATTCTTCCAGGTGCCGTAGTCCTGGTGCCACTGCCACACATCACCGTCGAAAGCCATCTTTCCGTTGATCTTGAACTGGTGCATATACAGTTCCTCACCGAAAATCTGCATGACCGGTTCGATCATGCGCGGATGCCGGCCAAGCCGCGCGAAGGGTGCGCTATACATGTGTGCGGCAAAATTTGTGCGCACCGCGTCGCTGCCTTTCTCACGGATATTCTCCGGTCGCTGCTGGCTGTACAGCGAGGGCACTTCATCGATGAGCGTCTTTATCTCTGCCGGGGCGAAGAGCCCCGGGAAAAACAGATAGCCGTCTCGCTCGAACGTGTCGATTTGCTGTTGCGTGAGTTTCATATCCCATCCTCCTTGCGTTTCCGGTCACGTCCGTAAAGTTTGCGCTCTATTCAAGCGCGCACTCCGGCCCCTGCGTTGGAGGCCGATCGTGCTGATCCTTGAGCTGTTTATGCTTCCTTGACGACGATCCAGTTGTTCGGGCTAGTTCCAAGGAATTTGTACCAGCGCGGCAATTCACTGACCAGTCTTGCGGGACCGGGCCAGCCCGGTACATCGTCGAACACGATGTACCCACCCACGGCGACATGCGGGCTCCAGAACTCAAAGTCCTGGCGCACCGCCTCGTAGGCATGGTCGCCGTCGATAAAAAGCAGGCCGATCTTGCGCGCCGGATCCCAGTTGTTGGCCGCCTTGAGTGATTCCGCACGAATCGCTTCGACATTCCCGTGTAACTCACGGACACGCAGGTTGGAGAGGAATTCCTGATAGAGCTGGTCCTCCCCATAACCCCTGAGCAAGTCGCCGTGTACAGTCTCGTTACCCGTGCCTTTCCAGGTATCCACTGCATAGACCTTGCCGTCGCCGCGGTCACGAATCGCGCTCGCAAGCCAAGCGGTCGAACGGCCCTTCCAAGACCCTATTTCAACAATATTAGGGACCGGAGCGTCGAAGCGCGCAAGCCGGTACAGCATTTTCCCGGCGTTCTCTTCCATCCAGCCCTGGATGGGGGCGATGCTTGAAGCCAGTTCCTCCAGCCTGCGCCCGAGCGCTTCGACGCTAAGCTCAGGACCGAATTCCCCGGCCGGGTCGGCAGCCGCTTTCGCATCAGTCGCCTTCTTGATCATCCCAAGCAGCATTATTTCCTCCGCGAGTCGGTCGGCGGCGTTACCACCTGGAAAAACACCTCATCCTGCTTGACCATGCCCAGTTCGTAGCGGGCGCGCTCCTCGATGGCTTCGGAACCCTGCTTGAGGTCGCGTACCTCGGCGTCCAGGGACGCGTTCCGCACCACCAGTTTTTCATTGCGGAATTTCTGCTCGCTGACCTGGCGGTCGATATCCCATACCTTGAGCCATCCGCCCTTGCCCAGCCAGAGCGGGTACTGGATTAGGACAATCAGGCCTGCGAATATGCCGGCAAGGAGTCGCAAGGTCATTTACCTCAGCTGGTAAAACGCCTCACGACCCGGATAACTGGCCGCATCACCGAGGTCTTCTTCAATGCGCAGCAGTTGGTTGTACTTCGCAATGCGGTCCGAACGCGACAGCGAGCCGGTCTTGATCTGCAGCGCGTTGGTGCCGACGGCGATGTCGGCGATGGTGGTGTCTTCGGTTTCCCCGGAACGGTGGGAAATCACCGAGGTGTAACCGGAACGTTTTGCGAGTTCGATCGCCGCAAACGTCTCGGTCAGCGTGCCGATCTGGTTCACCTTTATCAGGATCGAATTGGCAACGCCAAGTTGTATGCCTTCGCGAAGTATCTTGGTGTTGGTCACAAACAAATCGTCGCCGACCAGCTGCACCTTGCGCCCAAGGCGCTCGGTCAGGATCCGCCATCCGTCCCAGTCGTTCTCGGCCATGCCGTCTTCGATGCTGATGATCGGGTACTTGTCGACGAGCGTCGCAAGGTAATCGGCAAACTCCGCCGAGCTCAGTTGCAGGTTCTCGCCGGAGAGGCTGTAACGGCCATCCTTGAAAAATTCAGAGCTGGCGCAATCGAGGCCGAGCACCACGTCTGAACCGGCCTGGTAACCGGCCTTATCGATGGCTTCCAGGATCAGGTCCAGCGCGGCGGCGTGGCTCGGCAGGTTGGGCGCGAACCCCCCCTCGTCGCCGACGGTAGTCGGCATGCCCTTGCCATCGATCAAGCCCTTGAGCACCTGGAACACCTCGGCACCGCAGCGCACAGCCTCGCGAAAACTTTGTGCGCCGACCGGGATGATCATGAATTCCTGCATGTCCAGGCTGTTGTTCGCGTGGGCGCCGCCGTTGATAACATTCATCATCGGCACCGGCATCTGCATCTCGCCCGAGCCGCCGAAATAACGGTACAGGGGCAACCCGCATTCTTCTGCCGCCGCCTTGGCCACCGCCATAGAAACAGCCAGGAGGGCGTTGGCACCCAGGCGACCCTTGTTCTCCGTCCCGTCCAATTCGATCAGGCTGCGGTCGATAAAGCTCTGCTCGGTCGCATCAAGACCCATAATCGATTCGGAGATTTCAGTGTTGATATGTTCGATGGCGTTGAGCACGCCCTTGCCGCCAAACCGAGACGCATCCTTGTCGCGCAACTCCAGGGCTTCGCGGCTGCCGGTCGAGGCACCTGAGGGCACGGCCGCCCGGCCCATGACGCCCGATTCAAGCAGCACATCGGCTTCCACGGTCGGGTTCCCGCGTGAATCGAGGATTTCCCTTGCTACCACATCAACGATTGAGCTCATGTTTCAGCCTCTTTTAGGTATCTTGTGTTCGACACGTTCAAACAAATTTCCAAACCGATTACAGGTGCTGCTCCGCCAGTCCGCGCCCTTTTACGAGGGCATCCAGTGCTTTGAGCGTTTCAAGCAGGGGCTTCATCAGCCCAAGCGGCCATGCGTTCGGTCCGTCGGACAAGGCCTTTGCCGGGTCCGGGTGCGTTTCCATGAACAAGCCGGCGATCCCGGCGGCCACTGCGGCGCGCGCCAGCACAGGCACAAATTCGCGCTGTCCGCCGCTTGACGTGCCCTGCCCGCCGGGAAGTTGCACAGAATGGGTGGCGTCAAACACCACCGGGCAATCGGTATCACGCATGATAGCGAGTGAACGCATGTCTGAAACGAGGTTGTTGTAACCAAACGAGACCCCGCGTTCGCACACCATGATGTTGTCGGCGCCGCTCGCCTCGCGAGCCTTGTCGACGACGTTTTTCATGTCGCCGGGAGCAAGGAACTGCCCCTTCTTGATGTTGACCGGCTTGCCGGCGCTCGCCACGGCATAAATAAAATCGGTCTGGCGGCAGAGGAAGGCCGGCGTCTGCAGCACATCGACAGTCGCAGCTACGGCGGCAATCTCCTCGATAGCGTGCACGTCGGTAAGCACCGGCACGCCGAGTTCTTTTTTAACCGAGGCCAGGATTTCCAGTCCCTTGTCCATCCCAAGGCCACGGTAGGATTTTCCCGAGCTGCGGTTGGCTTTGTCGTAGGAGGACTTGTATATGAACGGGATCCCTACGGCAGCACAGATTTCCTTCAGCGCACCGGCGGTATCGAAAGCCATTTCTCGCGACTCGATAACACAGGGACCGGCGATGAGAAACACGGGCTTGTCCAGACCGGCCTCGAATCCGCACAACCTCATCACGCCACCGCGGACAGGGGCTGGGCCGTCGCGCCCTTTTGGTGAGCGAGCGCCGCTTCCACAAACGACTTGAACAAGGGATGGCCGTCCCGGGGTGATGAAGAAAATTCAGGGTGGAACTGGCAGCCGACGAACCAAGGGTGGGTCGGCAGTTCGACCATCTCGCACAAGCTCTCACTACCGCTTTTGACGCGAGCCCGCGCCGAAACAACCAAACCCGAAGCCTCGATGCGCGGCAGGTAATGGTTGTTGACCTCATAACGGTGGCGATGGCGCTCACTGATCACCTGGCTGCCGTAGATTCTCTCGACTTGCGTCCCGGCCACCACATCGGCAGGTTGGGCGCCAAGCCGCATGGTGCCGCCAAGGTCGGAATTGGCGTCGCGCATCTCGACCTTGCCATCCTTGTCGCGCCACTCGGTGATCAGGGCCACCACGGGCTGCGGGGTCGCAGGGTCAAACTCGGTACTGTTCGCCTCGGTCAGCCCGGCGCAATGGCGGGCATGCTCGATGACTGCCAGTTGCATGCCGAGGCAGATGCCAAGATAGGGGATCTTGTTTTCACGAGCGTACTGGATGGCTTTGATCTTGCCCTCCACACCGCGAACACCGAATCCACCGGGAACCAGCACGGCATCAACGCCGAACAGGCTGTCAATCAGGCCGGTGCGCTCGATCTCTTCCGAGTCTACATAGCGGATGGTGACCTTGCAGTGCGTATGGATGCCCGCGTGCAGCAGTGCCTCATTCAGCGACTTGTAGGAGTCGGTCAGATCGACGTATTTGCCGACCATTGCGATAGTCACTTCGTGCTGCGGGTTCTCCAGAGCATCGACCAGCTTCTTCCAGACCCTGAGGTCGGCCGGACGGGCCAGCAGGTGCAACTTGTGACAGACGATCTCGTCCAACATCTGCTGGTGCAGCATGTAGGGTATCTTGTAAATCGAATCGACATCCCAAACCGAGATGACGGCGTTCATCGGCACGTTGGTGAACAAGGCGATCTTGCGCCTCTCGTCGTCCGGAATCGGCCGGTCAGAGCGGCACAAAAGCG
Organism: uncultured Pseudomonadota bacterium; assembly: GCA_903895005.1. The sequence continues at coordinate 9,815 of CAITSH010000417.1, read as the reverse complement.
TGTCCGGCTGAATACCGATCTGACGCAACTCCTTGACAGAGTGTTGCGTCGGCTTGGTCTTGATTTCGCCCGCGGATGCAATGTACGGCACCAGTGTCAGGTGCACATAGCAGGTGTTTTCCGAGCCAAGCTCCATACCCATCTGGCGTATGGCTTCCAGAAAGGGCAGTGACTCGATGTCCCCGACAGTACCGCCGACTTCCACGATCGCGACGTCGGCACCCTCGCCCCCGCGCTCGATGAATGTCTTGATTTCGTCGGTGATGTGCGGGATGACCTGGACGGTGCGCCCGAGATACTCGCCCCGGCGCTCCTTCTTGATCACGCTCTCATAGATCTGACCCGTCGTGAAGTTATTGGCCTTGCGCATGCGAGCCTTGCTGAAGCGCTCGTAGTGGCCAAGGTCCAGGTCGGTCTCTGCGCCATCCTCGGTGACAAACACCTCCCCGTGCTGAAACGGGCTCATGGTGCCCGGATCAACGTTGATATAGGGGTCCAACTTGATGTTGGTGACTTTAAGGCCGCGGGATTCGAGAATCGCGGCGAGAGAGGCGGCGGCGATACCTTTCCCCAGAGAGGAAACTACACCACCGGTAACGAAAACGTATTTAGTCATGTGCCTACAGGCAGTAGGGATGACGGAGTCTACAGGAATTCGCCTGCGGGCTCAACGATAACCGCCCGGTCTGCGGCATTTTTTCGAGAATCCTCGTGCCGGCCACCTGAATGTATCGGTTATAGCGGGCTGTGCCGGGCGCGCAAGCCTGCGCTATTGCTCTGGCGTTCCCTCGCCGTAATTACCGGCCTTCGCGGCCGCCTGGGCCGCCCGCAGGGAGCGCGTCCGGGCAAAAGCACGCCAATGCCGTTTTCATACCACGCCCATCTGGGCCGTCTTGATCGATTCGACGCGGATATGCTCGGTCAGGCTCGCCTTGTATTCGGAAAATTCAGGTGTGGTCTTCACGGTATACAGGCGCGGGTGCGGAAGATCGATGCGAATGTCGGCCTTGATGCGCCCCGGTCGGGCACTCATTACCACCACCCGGCTAGCCATGAAAATCGCCTCATCGATGTCATGGGTAACAAAGAGCACCGTCTTGCGATCCGCCTCCCAAATGCCTAGCAGTAATTCCTGCATCAAGGCGCGCGTCTGGTTATCGAGGGCGCCGAATGGTTCGTCAAGCAGGAGAATTTTCGGATCATTGGCCAGCGCGCGCGCGAGCGCCGTGCGTTGCTGCATGCCGCCCGAAAGCTGTTTCGGAAAGTGCGCCTCAAATCCGCGCAATCCCACCTGGGCGATAAAGTAATCGATTTTTTCGGATTGCTCGGCTGCCGACATGCCCTTTTCGCGCAACCCGAAGCAGATATTCTGGCGCACAGTCAACCACGGGAAAAGCGTGTACGACTGAAACACCATGCCGCGATCCGGTCCGGGATCGCTCACCGGTTCACCATCCAGCAACACCCTTCCCGAGCTCGGCTGGTCCAGGCCCGCAACAATGCGCAGCAGGGTCGACTTGCCGCAGCCCGAGGGCCCTAGTATGGTGATGAAGTCGTTGTCCTGCACCTGCAGATCGACAGGCAGCAAAGCCTGAGTCGCTGCCCCGCCGCGCGTGCCGGGAAAGGTGCGCGAAACCTGCTCGATGGACAGCTTGCTCATTTGAGCAGACTCCAAGGAAACAGGCGCTGGTTGGCGAACTTGAACAGGAAGTCCGAAATCAATCCGATAAAACCGATGATGATGATGCCGAAAATAATCTGCCCGGTGTTAAGCAGGGACTGGCTCTCAATGATCATGTGGCCGATGCCGCTCGACGAACCGATGAGCTCGGCGACAATGACATACGTCCACGCCCATCCGAGCACCAACCTGAGGATTTCCGCGATTTCGGGCGCGCTGCCCGGAATCAGCACACGCCGGATGATGCCAGCATCGCTCGCGCCCAGTGTGTAGGCCGCCTCTACGAGATCGCGCCGGCTGTTACCCACCGCCACCATGACCATCAGCACAAGCTGGAAGAAAGACCCGATGAAAATCACCAGCAACTTTTGCGCCTCACCGATGCCCGCCCAAAGGATCAACAACGGGATGAACGCCGAGGCCGGCAGATAGCGCGCAAAAGAGACAAAGGGCTCGAAAAACGCCTCGACCGGTTTGTAGGCTCCCATCGCAATACCCAACGGGACGCCAATGGCTGCGGCGATGACAAAGCCACCGAGGACACGCCATACGGTCATGCCGATGTCCTTCATAAAACCGTACTCGACCAGCAGTACCCAGCCTTCCCTCACCATCGCCGTCGGGCTGGCAAGGAACTGCTTAGGGACAAAACCGCCGTAAGTAAAGAATCCCCATACGACAAAAAACAAAACAAAGAACGCAACCCCGAGCACGGCTCGGTGACGCGGGGGAACAGGCTTGAGAGGCTTCATGTCCGGTTTTCCAGGGATCCGCAATGAAAAAGAGGGCTTGCGCCCCCTTCCCCGCCGGGATCCTGCTTATTTGATAAAGCTCGCGTCGACCAGCGGCGCCATATCCGGCACCTGCTTGATCACGCCCGCCGCAAGCAGTACCTGCGCCGAATCTTTCATGAACGCCTGGATCTCCCCGGCGAAGAATTTCTGGTTGGAAACCTTGTCCTGCCAGCGCAAATAGGCCTGTGACTTCTTGAACTGCTCACCGGACTGCTTGACCACGCTGCCCATGATCTCGAAGGACTTGTCGGGCTGGTTCTTGATCATGTCGACCGCCTCGAAATAGCTGTTGACCATGATCTGCACAAGTTTGGCGTTCTCCTTGACGAACTTCGGTGCGCAGCCAAAGGTATCCATCACCATCGGATAATCCAGCGTAGTGGCGATGATCTTGCCGGAGGCGGGGTTATCGCGCACCGTCGACAGGTAGGGCTCATAGGTCATCGCCGCATCATTCTGACCGGCGACAAAAGCAGTCGCTGCGGCCTGGGGCGAAAGGGTCACTAGATTGACATCCTTCAGGGTCATGCCGTTCTTCATCAGAATCCAGGCGAGGCCGAAGTACGACGCCGTACCCGGGGCGTCAACGCCGACCGACTTGCCTTTCAGGTCGCTGATCTTGCCGATGCTGGCGCGTGCGGCGAGGCCGTCTGCACCGCAGGACTTGTCCAGTTGCACAACTTGCACCAGCGGAACGCCCGCAGCCGCCCAGCTCACATAGGTCTCAACAGTGGTCGCAGCGCACTGCACGTCGCCAGAAGCAACCGCGAGGTGGCGGTCCTTTTGCGGAATGAACTTGATCGTCACATCAACGCCGTTTTTCTTGAAAATACCGGCCTTTTCCGCAAGCGAAAGCGGCGCAAACCCGGTCCAGCCGCTAATGGCAATCGTAACCTTGGGCAGATCCTGGGCCGCGGCAATTCCAGGTGCCAACAACGCCCAAGCCGCAAGCACGCCTGCGACACCGGAAAAAATTGACTTGTTCATGCAACGCTCCCTTAGTTTTTTGACTGAAACCCATTGTATGGTGAGATTTCGGTGCGGTGCAATAAGGACACGCATATGAACACCAGAATCCTAGGAAAAACCGCCGGCACGTGTGCGAACTGCGGCCCGCCGGTTTACCATACCCCCTCGTACCCGACTCTTCCGGATCCCGATGTCAACGCCCTCCCTCCCCCGTACCGTCCGCGCCGCGCGCGGAAGCCTGCTTTCCGCCCGTTCCTGGATGACCGAGGCACCGCTACGCATGCTGATGAACAACCTCGACCCGGAGGTGGCCGAGCGGCCCGAAGACTTGGTCGTCTATGGCGGCATCGGCCGCGCCGCGCGCAATTGGGACTGTTTCGAGCGCATCATTGATTCGCTTACCACCCTCAAGGACGACGAATCCCTGCTGATCCAATCGGGCAAGCCAGTCGGCGTATTCCGCACCCACACCGAAGCGCCGCGCGTCCTGATCGCCAACTCGAACCTGGTGCCCCATTGGGCCAACTGGGAGCACTTCAGCGAGCTCGATAAAAAAGGCCTGATAATGTACGGCCAGATGACCGCAGGTTCCTGGATTTACATTGGCAGCCAGGGCATCGTGCAGGGCACCTACGAAACCTTCGCCGAGGCCGGCCGCCAGCACTACGGCGGCGACTGGTCGGGAAAATGGATACTCACCGCGGGCCTTGGCGGCATGGGTGGCGCGCAGCCACTCGCGGCCACCATGGCGGGGGCGTCGATGCTTGCCATCGAATGCCAGCAATCGCGCATTGAAATGCGGCTGAAGACGCGTTACCTCGACAAGCAGGCAAAAGACCTCAATGAGGCGCTGGCCATGCTGGACGAGGCGGCGCGCAGTAACAAGCCGGTTTCGATCGGATTGCTTGGCAATGCCGCCAGCGTGCTGCCGCAAATCCTCAAGCGCGGTGTGATGCCGCACCTGGTCACCGACCAGACCTCGGCACACGATCCGGCCAACGGCTACCTGCCCGATGGCTGGAGCGTCGATCGCTGGGAGGCCGAACGCAAGAGCAATCCGCGCGGCGTTGCCGATGCGGCCGAAGCGAGCATTGCCCGCCATGTGCTGGCCATGCTCGAATTCAAGAACCGCGGCATCCCCTGCGTCGACTACGGCAACAACATCCGCCAGGAGGCTAAGAACACCGGGGTCGAGAACGCCTTCGACTTTCCCGGTTTTGTACCCGCCTACATCCGGCCGCTTTTCTGTCGCGGCATAGGCCCCTTCCGCTGGGTCGCGCTATCGGGCGACCCGGAGGACATCTACAAGACCGATGCAAAAATGAAAGAGCTGTTCCCCGAGGACCCGCACCTGCACAACTGGCTGGACATGGCCAAGTCGCGTATCGCCTTCCAGGGCCTGCCGGCACGCATTTGCTGGATCGGCCTGGGCCAGCGGCACAAAGCCGGCCTCGCCTTCAATGCCATGGTCGCGCGCGGCGAACTCAAAGCCCCAATCGTCATCGGGCGCGACCATCTGGATTCGGGCTCGGTCGCCAGTCCCAACCGCGAAACCGAGTCCATGCTCGATGGCTCGGATGCCGTTTCCGACTGGCCTTTGCTCAACCTGATGCTCAACACCGCGTCGGGGGCGACGTGGGTGTCGTTTCACCACGGCGGCGGCGTCGGCATGGGCTACTCGCAACATTCGGGCATGGTCATCGTCTGCGACGGCAGCACAGATGCGGCACGGCGCATTGAACGGGTGCTGTGGAATGATCCGGCCACCGGCGTGATGCGCCATGCCGACGCCGGCTACGACATCGCACGTGATTGCGCGCGCGAACACGATCTCAACCTGCCAATGCTGCGCTGACATGGCCGCCTATCGATTCCATCAAGGCAGCGCCCCGCTTCTGCTCTCCATACCCCATTGCGGCACGTATATCCCCCCCGAACTTGCCGCCCGCATGACCCCTGCGGCGCTGTCCGTTCCCGACACCGACTGGCACCTGCCGCAACTTTACGAGTTTGCCGCGAGCCTAGGCGTTTCGATCCTTGAGGCCACCCACTCGCGCTACGTAATCGACCTTAACCGCCCCGAGGATGATGCCAACCTGTACCCGGGCCAGGACACGACGGGCCTGATTCCGCTTGACACCTTCGCCAAGGAAGCGATTTACATGGCGGGAAAAGAACCCGACGCGGACGAAATCGCGCTGCGCAAAGAACGGCACTGGCAGCCCTATCACACCAAGCTTGCGTCCGAACTCGACCGTATCAAAGCTCAACACGGAGTGGCACTGCTCTGGGACGCGCATTCCATCGCATCGCAACTGCCGCGATTTTTCGTCGGCAAGCTGACCGATATCAATCTTGGGACCGCCAACGGCAGCGCCTGCGGCGCGGGGCTGGGCGAAGCCTTGCTCGACATCGCGCAGCGCGACAAAAGCCACAGCGCAGTACTTAACGGGCGCTTCAAGGGCGGGCATATCACCCGGCGCTATGGCGACCCTGCCGCAAACGTACACGCCGTTCAGTTGGAGTTATCCTGGGCCGCGTACATGGACGAGCCCCCACCCTACCGGTATCGCGCAGATCTTGCCGAGGGAATCCGGCCGAAGCTCCGACACATGCTCGATTGCATGCTCAGTTTTGGAACATCCAGGGCACGCCTGCCTTGACCGAACCGACGCACGGATTGGCGCCCATCGCATAAGCCAGTTCGGCAGGAGCTGCAGCGTCCCATATGGCGAAGTCCGCCGCCTTCCCCGGTTCCAGGCTGCCATGGCTCGACGCCATACCCAGCGCCTGCGCCGCATGACAGGTGGCCCCGGCCAGTGCCTCCTCGGGCTTCATACGGAATAGCGTGCAGGCCATGTTGAGCGCAAGCAACATCGAGGTCAGCGGCGAGGACCCCGGATTGCAATCTGTGGCAATGGCGATCGGCACCGCATGGTCGCGCAACAACTGCACCGGCGGCAATCGCGTTTCGCGTAAAAAATAAAACGCACCCGGCAACAACACCGCCGCAGTGCCCGCCTCGGCGAGCGCGCGAACGCCCGCTTCCCCGGTGTATTCGAGATGGTCCGCAGACAAGGCCTTGTAGCGACCGGCGAGTGCGGCACCGCCAAGATCCGAAAGCTGGTCGGCGTGCAGTTTCACGCGCAAGCCCAATTCCGAGGCCTTGTCGAAAACACACGCAGTCTGCTTCGGCGAGAACGCAATGCCTTCACAAAATGCGTCCACCGCATCGACCAGTCCGGCTTCGGCGGCGGCAGGTAGCATTTCCGCGCATACCAAGGCGATGTAATCATCGGCACGGCCCTTGAACTCCGGCGGCAATGCGTGGGCGCCAAGAAAGGTCTTCCTGACCGTCACCGGCGCCGCCCCGCCCAACAGGCCCGCGACCCGCAACATTTTGACCTCGGTGCGCGTATCGAGGCCGTAGCCGGATTTGATTTCAACGGTCGTCACGCCCTCTTGTAGCAACCGGCGCAGACGCCGCGCGGCGCCCGTCACCAATTCGGTGTCAGACGCGTCGCGCGTCGCTTCGACGGTCGACACAATGCCGCCGCCTGCGCGCGCAATGTCTTCGTAGCTTGCGCCCTGCAGCCGCAACTCAAACTCACGTGCGCGATCACCGGCGAACACCAGGTGCGTATGACAATCGATCAGTCCCGGGGTCAGCATCGCACCGCGCAGGTCGTGCACCCCGCGCGCCAGCGTTGCGGGCTCACCGGGCAGTTCGGATCGCGCGCCCAGCCAAGCAATACGCCCCGCCTCAGCTGCGATGGCGCCGCGGTCGATGCTGTTGTAACGCCCGGCGCGCATGGTAACGAGCCGGGCGTTGATCCAAAGTGCGTCCCACATCGTGTCCTACCTGTCTTCCCAGCTGGTTCGCAAGCTTGCGGCCCAGCTAAAGTTACTTGATTTTCAACCGATATTATATTGAGGAGTTGCGATGAACTCCGGCAACTGTGGGTATCATATCGACAAATGAAAACACTCTTTGCACCAGAGGCGCTGCTCCCTGCAGGCTGGCAGCGCGACGTCCTGATCGATATCGACGAAGCCGGCACGATACAAGCCGTGCGAAGCGGCAAGCGCGGCGACGCCGAAGATGCCGGCGGGCCGCTGCTGCCGGGCATGACCAATGTGCATTCTCACGCCTTCCAGCGTGCGATGGCCGGACTGGCCGAGCGTATGGGCTCTCCCGAAGACAGCTTCTGGACCTGGCGCGAAGTGATGTACGGCTTTTTGAAGACCCTCGGCCCGCTCGAGGTCGAGGCGATCGCCGCCCAGCTCCATGTCGAGAACCTCAAGAACGGTTACACCGCGATCGGCGAATTCCATTACCTGCACAACGCTCCGGACGGCAAACCCTACGGCAACCGCAACGAAATGGCCCTCGCGATCATTCGTGCCGCGCAGGCATCCGGAATTGCGCTCACCCTGCTGCCTGCCCTCTACACCTACGCGGACTTCGGCGAAACGCCGCTGCGCCCGGCACAACGGCGCTTCGCCACCCAGCCCGAAGATGTCCTGCGCATGGTCGATTCATTGCACAAAGCCCATCCCGATGTTCGCCTGGGGGTGGCGCCACACAGCCTGCGCGCAGTGAGTCCCCCCATGCTCAAGGACCTTATCGCCGGCCTGAATGCCATCGACGCCACCGCCCCGATTCACATCCATGTGGCCGAGCAGGTAAAGGAGGTCAACGACTGCCTCACCTGGAGCGACCTGCGCCCGGTGCAGTGGCTGCTCGAACATCAGCCGCTTGATGCGCGCTGGTGCCTGGTGCACGCGACCCACGTCGCCAGCGCCGAGGTTGAGCGCCTTGCCGCAAGCGGCGCGACCGTCGGGCTTTGCCCAAGCACCGAAGGCAACCTCGGCGACGGCATCTTCCCGTTTTTCCGCTACCGGGAAAAATCAGGTGTATACGCCGTTGGCGGCGACAGCCACGTTTCGCAGTCGCCTGTCGAAGAATTGCGCTGGCTCGAATACGGGCAGAGGCTGGCGCTGCGACGGCGCAATATCGCCGCATCGGAGTCCGCGCCATCCGTCGGACGCAACCTCTGGCAAGAGGCGGCGCGGGGAGGGGCTACCGCACTGGCACAGCCCGCGGGTGCAATCGCGCCCGGATGCCAGGCAAATCTCGTCGTGCTCGACAGCGGCCACCTCAACCTTGCCGACCGCCACGGCGACGGCATTACCGATGCCCTGCTCTTTTGCGGCACGGAACGACTGGTACGGCACGTCATGGTTCGCGGCACCTGGCAGGTGCGCGACGGCCACCATCCCAACGAGGCGGCCATCGCCGAACGTTTTCGCAAAGTACAAAAAGGATTGCTTGCATGACCCAAGGAACCACCCTGCAACAAGAAGAAGGCGTTTTCCTCATCCGCGACTTTGCATTTGCCAGCGGAGAAACACTACCCGAGTTATGCATGCATTACCTGACACTCGGCAAACCCAAGCGCAACGCCGCGGGCGCCATCGGCAACGCCGTTCTGCTGCTGCATAACACCACCGGATCAGCAAAGGATTGGCAGTCACCTGAACTGGGCGGGGAGTTGTTTGGCCCCGGCCAGCCGCTGGATGCAAACGAGTACTACATCGTGATGCCCGACGCCATTGGCTTTGGCGGTTCGAGCAAACCCAGCGACGGGCTGCGTGCGGCCTTTCCGCATTACAGCTTTCGCGACATCATCCGCGCCGAGCACCAATTGCTTACCGATCACCTCGGAGTGGCCCATCTGCGAATGATCCTCGGACTATCCATGGGCGGCATGCTCACCTGGCTGTTTGCCGGCCTCTACCCCAGATTCATGGATGCGCTGGTGCCGATTGCCAGCCAGCCGGCACCGATGAGCGGACGCAACTGGCTGCAGCGGCGCATTTCCATCGAGGCCATTCGCAACGACCCGGAATGGAACGGCGGCAACTACACCACCAACCCCTCGCGCTATGGCTATACCGCGCCCTTCGGCACACTGATGGTCCAAAGCGTGGTTCGTTTACAGGAGCAGGCGCCGACGCGCGCAGCAGCCGATGCCTTGTACGAGAAATTCGTCGCCAACGCGCGCAAGGGCGACGCCAATAACCGCCTCTACCAAGTGGAGGCCTCGGGCACTTACGACCCGACCGACGTGCTGGACAAGATCAAGGCACCGCTGCTTGCCATCAATTTCGCCGACGACGAACTCAACCCGCCCGAACTCGGTTCGGTCGAACCGGTGATCAAGCGTCTGCCGGCAGCGCGCTACGTGCTGGTCCCGGCCGGGCCGCAATCGATGGGGCATTACACCGCATTACGCGCGGCGCATTGGAAGGCCCACCTCGCCGAGTTCATTGCAAAGCTGCCGCCGGCGCAGGCTTAGCGCCCAAGG
>CAITSH010000416.1 GCA_903895005.1 uncultured Pseudomonadota bacterium | reverse complement strand
TGGCAACGCTCGCCGATTTAAGTTCGGGGGTCATTTTTGTGCCGAGTTTCCGAAAGAGCGCGATGCTCTCCTGGTGCGTAAGCAAGGTGCCGCTGGTGGCGCCGCTGTACAAGTCGGTGCGCCAGCTGGCGGTGCCGGCCATGTACTCGGCCACGGTTTTGGCTTTCGGGTCAAAGGCGTCCATCTTGCCGCGCAGGGTCTTGAATTCGGCAAGGGTGATGTCACTCGTGCGGCATTCTGCCGAGGCGGGAATGTTCTTGTCCGCGTCATAAGGCGTAAAGCCCTTGGTGCACTTTGCGGCCAGCGGCGTGGCGAGGATATTGGTGGTGGTATGCAAGTCGTTTTGCGCGTGGCGGCAAACGAGTTCCTTGTCCCTGGTAAAGGTGACGTCGCATTCGAGCACGCCGGCGCCCATGCGCGCCGCAGCCTCATACGATTCCTTGGTGTGCTCCGGGAACATCAGCGGCGCACCGCGGTGGCCGATGGAGAAGGTGGTTTTGCGAAACGGCCCGTTGCCGCAGCTTTGCAGTTTGGCTTTTAACGGCCCCTCGCGCATGTCCTCAACGAGGAAGTAAGGGCGAGGACCGACCTGGATATTGGAGATCGTCTTCGGGTTTTGCGCCGATGCAGCGGCGCTCCATATCGAGAACAGCAGTACCGCGGCGGCATAGGCGTTGGTGCGGGGCATGGGCGCCTCCTTGTCAGGGGAACCGGTCCAAATACCGGAGCGGCACATGATAAGCCTCCGGTGTTGCACCGGTGTTGCACGGTACGGGCCCTGGCAGCGCCTTGAGTGGATTCCCCCGCCGCGATGGCGCGGTACTGTGGACCGGTTTTCAGTCCCGCTCGCCGCCGCCTTTGCCTTCGCGGCCCTTTTCCCCTTCATCTTCATCGGCGCTGCGGTGGCATTCGACACAATTGGTGAAATTGCGGATGCCCTCTTTCTGGTGCTTTGCGCGGATTCGATCCGGCGTGTGCTCGTGGCAGCCGTAGCAGGTATAGCGCTTGTAGTCGTTGTTGGTATGGCAGGTTGCGCAGGCAACATTATGGTCGCGGTCGAGAACGAAAAACTTCGCATGGTCGAAGCTGGCCGGTTTCCAGGCGGCCGGCGCGTGGCACTGCGCGCAATTGCCCGTGATCGGCCGGTGCAGCGTGTCGGTTGGCGCAGAGTGGCAGGTTTCGCATTTGGCCAGAACGAGCGCGCCGAGTTGATCATGTTTGAAGCTGGCGGGTTTCCACTTGTCCGGCTGATGGCATTGTGCGCAGGGCAGGTTCATGTTGCGATGTATCGCCGTGTCGGGCGGTGCGTGGCAGGCGACACAATCCTCGCGCGTGGCTTCGCGCAGCAATGCGTGTGAGAACGGTTTGCGGCTGCGCTGTGCCAGCAGCGGCTTGTTGTGGTCGCTGTGGCAGGATGCGCACGCCTGCTCGATCAGGTCGCGGTGGAAGGCCGCTTTCAGGTGCGGCTTGGAAAGGGGGATCCCCTTGGTTGTTCGCAAGCCGATGTCTTTTATCGCGTGGCATGCAACGCAGCGGTCTGCCGTGGTGCCACGCATCGGGGCGTGGCAGGCGAAACAGTCGGTCTCAAGGGCGGCATGGCCGGTCCGAAGCGCGCCCGGCGCGATCATCAGGTGGGGATAGGCGAAGCACAGTGCCGCCAGCGCAAGCAGGTTCGCAACGATGATTCCCAGGATCCAGCGGCGCGTCATTTCCATGCCCAGAACAGGAATACCGCGATGATGTGCCCGAGGGCCAGCACGGCAAAGGCGAGGGTGATGGGGAAGTGCACCGCGCGCCATTGCTTGACCACATCGACCGTGATGCTGTCCCAGTACAGGTGTTCTTCGATTTTTTCCGGGGAAAGCCCTTGCTCGCGCAATTGAGACTTTGTCTGTTCAAGCCGTTTTCGCGCACGTTGCAGCAGGTATTTTTCGGTGAGCCCGCTGCCCACGTTGATGAGCATCGCCCATACCGCCAGCCAGCCGAGTATTGCGTTGAAGTGAATGCCCGCGTGCACAAGGATCAGCAGCGATCCGGTCCAGGCCATTCGCTCGTGCAGGCGCAACAGTGTCATCGGCTGGCCCTTGCTGATGAGCTTGCGCTTGCGCAGTGAATAGCCGAACGAACCGAGAATGAGCAGGGTGCCCGGAATGCCCAGATAGCGCCCGATCCAGACGGCGTCAAGCAGGTGCAGCAGCGCGTCGATGGCAAGGGTGCTCACCGCAAGCGTCGCGAGGGAAAGGTAAAAGGGCAGTACTTCCCGGCTGATCAGACTGCCCCAGGCGGGGCGCGGGCTGACGGGCTTGCCGTCCATGCCGTCCTCCTTGGGCGTGTCGCGGCGAACGGCTAGCGCAATGCCCGCCACCATCTGGGAGAGCAACACCGCGCTGATAAGAGCCAGAAGTTGTAATGCGGTCACAGGTTCAGCCGGGTCGCCCGAAGCGCGTTCGATAAGAGGTGGCGGACGCAACCGCCGGGTATCCCGACTGTATGCCGCGACGGACTGGCGCATTTGATATGTATCAATTCGGGGCGAGGCGGGCCCGGACATTTTCCCCCTGGGCATCTGTGCCCTGGCACAGGCGGGCGTATCGATTCGATTCGGTGTGATGCGCTCGAACCGGGGAGCCCGTGGATCTGATTCAAATTTTTTTATTGCATGGGTCTCGGCAGATCAGTTTGCCGTCCCCAATTTGCGCGCCAGCGCCCATTTCACCGCCTCAAACCAGAGCAATGCGAAAACCGATATTCCGATGCACGCCGCAAGCATGGCCATCGCCGGCCTTTGAAATGAGAACAGGCCGCTGATTTGCGGGATGCCCAGGACGCAAGTCAAAAGAACCAGGGTTGCGGCGGCGATCCAGCCGAAGTGCGAATTGGACGAACCGCTGCCGCGCCACGATGCGGTGTTCCATGAGCGGTTGGCGTAGATAAGCCCGAGGTTGGCCAGAACGAGCACGGTAAATGTCTGTGCGCGCGCCACGCTGTCGGAGCCTGAGAGGTAACGCCCTCCCGCATACACCGCCAACAGCATCAGCAGCAGGCCTGCCCCCTGCCAAAGGCCGCGTGCGATGACATCAAGGTCGAACAGTCCGGCATCCTGCCGGCGCGGGGGCACGGACATGGCGCCTTCCTCCAGCGCCTCGGCTTCGAACACGATGGAGCAGGCGGGGTCGATGATCAGTTGCAGGAAAAGGATGTGCACCGGCATCAGTATCGCCGGCCAGCCCAGCAGCACCGGCAGGATGGACAGCCCGACAATGGGCACATGCACAGCGACCACGAACACGATTGCTTTGCGCAGGTTGGCGAACACGCGGCGGCCGTAGCGCACCGCTGTGACAATCGAGGCGAAGTCGTCGTTGAGCAGCACCAGGGCGGCGGCCTCGCGCGCCACATCGGAACCGCGCGCCCCCATGGCCACACCGATGTGCGCCGCTTTCAGCGCGGGCGCGTCATTGACGCCGTCACCGGTCATGGCGACGATATCGCCGCGGGCACGAAATGCCCGCACAAGGCGAAGCTTTTGCTCCGGTTGTACGCGGCAAAATACATGGGTGCCGGCAAGCCGCGCCGACAGGGCTTCTTCGCTCATGCCGTCAAGCTCGCTCCCGGAAATCACCGACTCTCCTGCGGGCAGCCCCACCGCGTTTGCGACCGATAGCGCCGTCGCCGGATGGTCGCCTGTCATCATCACCACCCGGATCCCCGCGCGCCGGCATTCTGCTATGGCCCGGGGCACATCGGGGCGAACCGGATCTTCCAGTCCGATGAGGCCGAGAAATTCAAAGTCGAAATCGTGCTGATTGTCCGGCAGCGCGCCCGCGACAAAGGTGGCGCGCGCGACACCCAGCACGCGCAAACCCTCACCGGCCATGCGCGCGACTTCGGCGGCAATGCGTTGGTGCGGACCGGCCTCAAGATGGCAAAGGGCGACGATGGCCTCGGGCGCGCCCTTTGCCGCGATCATGCGTTCGTGCCGGTCGGGCGACTGCCATACCCGCGACATGGCCAGCATCTCCCCGGAGAGCGGGTAGTCCTCGATCAGGGTCCAGTCGGCGTGCAGGTGTTCGGTGCCGGCGAGCATGCGATTGCCCGCGTCGGTGATCGCCGACTCCATCGGGTCAAAGGCGCGGCGATGGCTCGCCAGTACGGCAAATTCGAGCACGTCGTGCAGGGCTTCGCCCGGTGCGCCGCCGCCGGGGCTGAGGGTGTCGTATTGAGCTCGGTCGTTCCACATACGCCGGACCGCCATGCGATTTGCGGTCAGCGTCCCGGTTTTGTCCACGCACAACACCGTCGTGGCACCCAGCAACTCGACAGCGGGAATGCTGCGGGCCAGCACGTTCTCGCGCGAAAGCCGCCATGCGCCAAGGCCCAGGAACAGCGTCAGGATCACCGGCAATTCCTCCGGCAGCACGGCCATTGCCAGGGTCAGGCCGGCGAGCATTCCCTGCAACCAGTCGCCGCGCGCCAGGCCGTAGGCGAGGGCGAGTGCGCAGGCGAGGGCGAGGCCGAGGAGTGCGACGCGATTGACGATGCGTCGCGTCTCGCGCTGGATCGGGGTCGTTTGGACGCCGATCCCGTGCAATGAATCGCCGATGCGGCCCAGCGCGCTGCCCGCGCCGGTTGCCAGCACGCAAGCGCGGGCGGTGCCACTGGTGACGAGCGTACCGGAAAACACGCGGGCGGGGTTTGCATCGCCCGGTGTTGAGGCGGTGTGGTTCGTCATCGGTGCGGACGCCTTGGCGATCGGCACGGACTCGCCGGTCAGCAGGGATTCGTCGACATACAGGTTGGACGATTCGAGCAGGTGCATGTCGCCTGGAATGCGGTCTCCTTCGGCGAGCAGCACGAGGTCGCCGCAAACGAGTTCGCGTCCGGCGATGCGGCGGGCCTTGCCCTCGCGCAGTACGAGGGCGCGGGGACTGGACAGATCGCGCAGCGCTTCAAGCGAGCGCTCCGAGCGGCGTTGCTGGATGAAGGTGATACCCATCACGAACACGACAAAGCCAAGCAACATGAGTGCTTCGTGACGGCTGCCGAGAACCATGTACACGATGCCGCAGGCAACGAGCAGCAGGAACATCGGTTCGGCGACAATCTGGCCGACAAGGCGCAATGCGCCGCGCGGTTTTGACACGCGTATTTCGTTCGGGCCGTCAAGCGCGAGCCGTTGCGCCGCCTGTTCTTCGCTCAGGCCCTCAATGAGGGCGGTGGCTTCCGGGGGCACGGTGTATAGGCTTGGCGCGCAGACGGCGCCGGTCAGGTGGGCGGGACGCCGGTACGGTCCGGGTGGTCCAGGTCGGGACGCCGCCATGGGTCGACGTGGGTCATCAGGTTCAGGACACGGTGGCGTTGTAACACGCGCTGGCGCGCCGCCACCGCGATGTCGTGCCCCTGTTCGACGCTGATGGCGGCGTCCACTTCGATGTGGGCATCGACGATGATCATGTCGCCCATCTTGCGTGTGTGAACGTCATGCACATTGCGCACACCGGGGGTGTCCTGCAGGGTGGCGCGGATGGCGGCGACCTCCCGGTCATCCACTGCGCGGTCCATCAGGTCGTGCAAGGCGTCCCAACTGAAGGACCAGCCCATGCGCGACACCATGAAGCCGACGATGAGCGCTGCGATCGGGTCGAGTATGGGATAGCCGGCGAGGTTGCCGATGATGCCGATGCCGACGACAAGCGATGAGGCGGCATCGGAGCGGGCATGCCACGCATTGGCGACCAGCATTCCGGATTTGACGCGCTTGGCCACCGACAGCATGTAGCGGAACAGGGTTTCTTTCGCGGCGAGCGCGCCGACCGCCACCCAAAGCGCGGCGATATGCACCGTCTGCACCGATTCGGGCGATTCGAGTTTGCGAAAGGCCGACCACAGCATGCCCGCACCGACGGCGAGCAACAAGGCGCCCAGTGCGAGCGAAGCGGCGGTTTCAAAACGCTGGTGGCCGTAGGGATGGTCTTCGTCCGCGTCCTTCTTGCTGTGATGGCCGGCGAACAGCACGACAAAATCGGCCACCAGGTCCGAGAGCGAGTGAATACCGTCGGCCACGAGGCCCTGGGATTTGGACAGCAACCCGACGCTGATTTGTGTGACGGTCAGGACAATGTTCACCATCACACTGACCCAGGTGCTGCGCGTCGCCGCCGCTGCGCGTTCGGCGGGGCTGTGTTCGCTGTCTTCCGGATCGTCCGGGAATTCGTTGTACTTCATTTTTTCCGGCCCGATGCGGTTTGTGCCCGGCTCGATGCGTCTTGCGCCTTGGCCCCGCCAATCCCCATCAGGCGCAGGGTGTTGTCCTGTTTGACGTAATGGTGGAAGAGCGCGGCTGCGGCATGCAGCCCGATCACGAAGTAGCCGGCGCTTGCAAGCGTTTCGTGGATTTCCTTTAACCATTTTGCGCGCTCACGGTTCTCGGCGACAAGGGCGGGAAGTTGTGCGCCAAAAAAGGGAATCACGCTGCCTTTCGCGCCGAGGGTGATCCAGCCGATTAGCGGCAGGGCCAGCATCAATGCGTACAAGGTCCAGTGTACCCATGTTGCGACGCGGGCCTGCCACGCCGGGAGGGATGGAATGACCTGCGGTGTCGAACCGGCAAGGCGCACGGCGAGGCGCAACCAAACCAGGAAGAACACCGAAAGCCCGAGCATGTAGTGCCAGGTCGCCATGGCTTCGCGACCGGCGCTGCCCTTCGGGAAAACCTCCTTTAATTCCATGCTTGCGTAAGCGGCGGCGATCAGCGCCAGCATCAGCCAGTGCAGGGAAACGGCCGGCCAGCCGTAGCCGTCGTTCGTGTTATTCCATCTTGGGCGCATGGTGGGGAATCAGGTCGGGTCCGCCGGCAGCGGACTCTGAGTCGGAAAGAGCCGATTATCGTCCGCGTTTATGCCTGGCGTTTGACACAGCGCAAGGACGCCCCGCTTTTGCACGGACTTTTTGCTCGGCCACGTGTGGCGAGCCAACCATGCCACCGATGCCGAACAACATGGAGGCAAGGCGGGGTGCTTGATACAGGGCGGCGACGCATTCCGGTGTGATGTTGATGTGACGCGCGCGTCACTCGCTTGGTATTTTTGTGCCCGCAAGCGTGCGTGCAGGCGGGCCGAGTGTCCGTGCGCTGAAGCACAGAACGGTGCGAGAGGCGGGCCTGCGCGATGGCGCGGCTTCAGTTTTTTGCGGCGTCACCAGTTCCCGCAGTATCCCGCCGCTCTCCACGCTGCCGCTGGTCACGCCCTCTCCGTGCATGCGGCGCAGGCAATCCTCGCGGTCCTGGGCCGGCTGCCTGTCGCAGCGAAGCACGCGGTTGCGCGCGAACTGTGCCTCGCCTTCAGGGCCGTTGTCCAGGCGCCCGCGGCGTGCGGCCTGCAGCGCCGCTCCGGCTTCTTTGAGGCAGGTGGCGCGGTCCTGGTTGGATTGTCCGCTCATGCACGCTGCGCGGTCGTTGCGATACGTCAGCTGTGCTCCGGTGTTTGTCTTGCTGCCGGCCGCGATTGCCGTGCCCGTGGCAAAAAGTGACGGCATGACAAGGATGGCGAGTGTGAGGCCGCGTTTGATGGCGATTGATGCGTATTCCGACATGGCGGTTCTCCTTTGGAAGCCCCAAGATTGGGGCGCGGGCAGGCGGGTGTCTGTGCGCCAACCGACCGAGAATCGGACGGCCCGGGTGAGGCGGGCGTTAAAAAAGCCGGGGATGATCCCGGCTTTTTTAACGTGCAGTGCGCCTGCGGCGGGGATGTCTGCCGCGGGGGGCCTGCATTGATCAGAACTTGTACTTGAGGCTGACGCCCAGGTTCGAACCGTTGGAGTTGTTGCCGTTGCTGACGTTCGAGAGTTTGCCGAAGTCTTCATATTCGAGCCGGGCACCCAGGCTGGGTGTGAAGTCGTAGCCCAGGCCGATGCCGTAAAGCACATCGGTCTTGTTGCTTGCGCCGGCAAACTTGGGGCGGTTCCAGGCGGCGCCGAGCTTGCCGAGGAGTGAGAAGCTCGAACCCAGGGGAAGGGTACCCGTTCCGGCGAGCGTCCAGTTGTTGATGTTCGAACCCTGGTAGCGGCCGAGGTCGTTGTAGCCCAGTTCCATGCCCCAGGTCGGGTTGAACTGGAATCCGCCGTACACCTTGTATGAGGTTTCGTTGGTGTTGGTTTTGGCGGCACCGGCGCCCAAGCCCACGTACGATTGCGCGGCAACCGGACCGGCGATCAATGCGGACCCGACAGCAGCAGCGATAAGGAACTTTTTCATGCGAGATCTCCAAAGAGTGGTTTTGCAATGCGGGAGTATGGGCAGGCAGTCCGGACGTGTATGTACGGTGGCGTACATAACCAGGCTGTGCGTACCCGTTCGTGCCTTCCCTTGCCGGCGCGCCGCCGGCCTGGGGGCTGGCGCGGAATTTGCGAGGGGCTTGGCGTTGCCGGAGTGATGCGGGAAATGAAAAAATGAGCAAACCATGCTGATCAAAAATGCACTGATCGTTTCCCGTCCCGGTGCCGGCCCCGCTTTGAGTCCGGTGTTCGGGTGGGTCCGTATTCAAGGGTCTATCGTGGCGGCGAGCGGAGCGGGCGATTGCGCCGCAGTGGCGGGCGAGCGCGTCATTGATGCGCGTGGTGGTGCGCTGATTCCGGGGCTGGTCAACACCCACGCCCATTCCCATTCGAGCCTGACGCGCGGCAGCGCCGAGGGCATGGCGCTTGAAGCGTGGTTGAGGGCGATCCAGCGTGAGCAGCTCAGGCTTACGCCCGATGACGTCTATGTCGGGGCCCTTGCGACTTACGCAGAATGCCTGTTGTCGGGCACCACGGCGGTGCTGGACATGTGCCTTTACCCCGAGGCGGCGATGCGTGCGGCGAAGGACATGGGCATTCGCGCGATCATCGCCCCCTATGTGGCGGACAACCTGCCCTTCGCGCCGACGATGCAACAAACCGAGGCTCTGCTCAACCTTCCGTGGCATGAACGCGTCAGCGCGTGGGTCGGCCTGCACGACCTGGAGAGCACCGGTGATGCGCGCATTGTCGAGGGCGTCGCGCTGGCCCGCGCCCATGGCGTCGGCGTGCACATCCATTGCGCCGAAACGCGCGCCTGGACGGCGAAGACCGTCGCGCGAACCGGGCGGTCGCCGGTGGCGCATCTTGCCCACCTGGGTGTGCTCGGTGTTCCGGCGCATCTCGCGCATTGCGTCTGGGCTGACGAACATGACCAGGCCTTGTTGTCGCAGCACGGGGGCACCGTGGCACATTGCCCGCATTCCAATCTCAAGCTCGGTTCGGGTATCGCGCCGGTGCTTGCGATGCGCCGTGCGGGTGTCGGTGTCGCGCTCGCCACCGACGGCGCCAAATCCAACAACCGCCTCGACATGTTCGATGTGATGAAGTTTGCGTCGCTGCTCGCAAAGGGCGCGGCCTGCGACCCGGTCGTGCTCACCCCGGACGAGGTGCTGGGCATGGCGACGCGCGCGGGTGCGCAGGCGCTGCGCCTGCCTGCCGGCGAAATCACACCGGGCGCCCCGGCTGACCTGACATTGGTGTCAGTCGAGCATTTTCACCTGCAGCCCGCGCTGCCGGACACCATCGTGACCAATCTGGTCCATGCCGCTCGCGGCAGTGATGTTGCGATGGTGATGGTCGCCGGAGAGGTCCTGGTCGAGGACGGGCGCCTGGTGCGCAGCGACCAGTCGCGCATTCTCTTCGAACTCAAACGCGTCGGACGCGCCTTGCTCTGATCCGTCCCGGGGTGGACACCGGCGCGCGGCACTGAAGCAAGGCGCAGGCCTCGTTTGCCGCCCCATTCTGGGGATCTTTGCCATTGCGACCGGGCCTTTGGGCCCTTGCAAGCACCTGTTTGCAACAGCGCCTGTGAAGTCATGGGCATGGCACGGCGGTTGCTTAGTGTACTGAATATCTAACGAGCCAGACCACCAGCCCCCAACCCCCAACTGCGAAGTGAGACCACGAACATGGCCCATAACGACGATAACGCGCCCCTCATAAACCAGTCGCGCCGCAGTTTCATGACTGCCACCGCAAGCATTGCCGGCGCAACCGTGGCACTGCCCATGGGTATCGCATTTTCACCGATGGCCCGAGCGCAGGCCGCCATGCCCATCGGATTCCAGCTCTCCTGGATCAAGACCATGCAGTATGGCGGTTGGTTTGCCGGTGTGGAAAAAGGCTTTTTCAAGGAAGCGGGTTTTGACACCACATTCAATACCGGCGGGCCGAACGTCGACCCCGTTGCCAACGTGGCTGCCGGGCGTTCGCAAATCGGCGACCGGCCTAGCGGTCCGCTGGTGGTGGCGCGTGAAAAGGGCATTCCTGTCAAGGTGATCGGCACGGTCTTCCAGAAAAACCCCTTTGCCATCATCAGCCTCGCCAATAAACCGATTCGTTCCATCAAGGAATTGGCGGGCAAGAGCATCGAAGTGAGCCTGTCGGCGCGTCCGCTCATCATCAGCGCGCTGCGCGATGCCGGCGTCGACATCAAGTCGGTGAAATTGTTGCCGGCGACCGTCGATGCAGCGACGCTGGTCAACGGTCAGATCGACGCGTATTGCGGATATGAAACCAACCAGGGTGTCATCCTTACGGCGCGCGGTGTTGCGACGCACGTGCTGAACTTGCACGATATCCTTCCCGAGACGGGCGGCACGATTTACGCGCGCGAGGATTT
>CAITSH010000415.1 GCA_903895005.1 uncultured Pseudomonadota bacterium | reverse complement strand
GCCGCGCAGGCCGCCGTGGTTGTAGACCACGGTGCCATCCGCGGCTTCGAACTCATCAAAGCGTGCAAACTCTTTTTTCACCCAGCGGTACATCGCCGATGAACGCTTGGGCAATTCGGTGCAGTCGGTGAACACCGTGCCGCCCGGAAACAGCATGGCGCAGCCGGGGGCGAGAAAGGCATTGGCCTCGGCGTAGCGCCGCTCAGCAAACAGTGTCAGGAAATCCCACACCAGTTTGCCGGCATCGCCCAGCGATTCACGCGTCATGGCGTGCACCACCGATTTTTCACCCGGTTTAATGGCTCCATCCTTGGCGTTCATGCGCGCATCCCCGTTGCTGAAGATCTAAGGCCAGACGATAGCGCAGCCGCAGGGTGCCGTGCAACCGCCGTATGGAAATGGCCTGGAACCCCTATCGGGTGCGGGTTTCGAGGCTATCGTCCTTCCGTTGGGCTGGCTAAACCGCTTCTGCTGCAGGCGCAGGCTTCGCGCCCACCGCCACCTTCAGCGCATCATCCGCCGTCTCCAGCCAGACGAAGTTGAGCTTGGCCTTCGCCTCGGCCGGCACTTCATCGAGGTCACGCTTGTTGCGCGCGGGGAGCATCACCGTTTTGATGCCGGCGCGCATGGCAGCAAGCACCTTGTCCTTGATGCCGCCGACAGGCAGTACCAGGCCGCGCAGGCTGATCTCGCCGGTCATGGCCACTTCGGCGCTGACCGGCTTGTCGATAAAGAGCGACGACAGCGCGATGAACATCGCCACGCCGGCGCTGGGGCCGTCTTTGGGAATCCCGCCCGCCGGCACGTGCACGTGCACGTCGGTGCGCTCAAAGGCCGAGCTGTCCAGGCCCAGCGTCGCCGCCCGTGACTTTACGAGCGTGAGTGCCGCCTGTACCGATTCCTTCATCACGTCACCGAGTTGCCCGGTGACGATCAACCTGCCGTTGCCGGGCGTGCGGCTCGCCTCGATAAAGAGGATGTCGCCGCCCACCGGCGTCCACGCGAGCCCCGTCGCCACACCGGGCAGGCTCACGCGCTGCGCCACTTCGTTGTCGAACTTGGCGGCACCCAATATTTCGGCTACTTCCACCACGTCCAGTTTTACCGGCACCGCGCCGCCTTCGGCAATGCGCACCGCCGCGCGGCGGCACAGCGCACCGACCTGGCGTTCGAGCGAGCGCACGCCCGCTTCGCGCGTGTAGTCGCTGATCAGCGCGGCCAGCGCGGCCGGGGTGATTTCAACCTGGCCCGGTTTGAGGCCGTTTTCCTTCATCTGCCGCTCAACGAGGTAGCGTTTGGCGATTTCGCGTTTTTCTTCCTGGGTGTAGCCAGGCAGCTGGATGATTTCCATGCGGTCGCGCAAGGGCCCGGCGATCGAATCGAGCATGTTCGCGGTGGCGATGAACAAAATGCTCGACAAGTCATAGGGCACGCCAAGGTAGTTGTCGCGGAAGGTGTTGTTCTGTTCCGGGTCGAGCACCTCGAGCATCGCCGATGACGGATCGCCGCGCGCGCTGGCGCCCAGCTTGTCGATTTCGTCAAACAACATCACCGCGCCGCGCGTACCGGCCTTCTTGATCGCCTGGATCACGTTGCCCGGCAGCGAGCCGATGTAGGTGCGCCTGTGGCCGCGGATCTCGGCTTCGTCGTGCACGCCGCCCAGGGCCACGCGCACGAACTTGCGCCCGAGGGCCCGCGCGATGCTCTGGCCGAGCGAGGTCTTGCCCACGCCGGGCGGACCGACGAAGCACAGGATGGGGCCGTGGCCCGCCGGGTTGAGTTTGCGCACGGCCAGAAATTCGAGAATGCGCTTCTTGACGTTCTCCAAGCCGAAGTGGTCCTCATCAAGAATGCGCCGCGCCTCAAGCATGTCTATGGCGTCGGCCTCGGGGGCCTTCCACGGCAGCTCGACCAGCCAGTCAAGATAGGTGCGCAGCATCGAGCGCTCGCCCGAACTCTCGGACATGCGCTCGTAGCGCTTGAGTTCCTTGAACGCCTGCTTTTCGATGTCCTCGGGCATGCCCGCTTCGGCGATGGCCTTGCGCAATTCGTCCACTTCGGCGGCGTTACCCTCGTCGCCTTCGCCGAGTTCCTTTTGTATGGACTTGAGCTGCTCGCGCAGCATGTACTCGCGCTGCGTGCCGTCCAGGCTCGCCTTGGTGCGCTCGCCGATCTGCGCCGACAGGCGCAACACCTCGATGCGGTGCGCGAGCATGCCCAGCACCAGGTCAAGGCGGCGCTTGATTTCCAGGGTTTGCAGCACGGCCTGTTTTTCGGCCGGTTTGACGTCCATGAAGCCGGCGATGATGTCCGCGAGCGCGCCGGGTGAAGCGATGTTGTTGAGGGTGCCGGCGAGTTCCTGCGGCATTTGCGGTAGCAGCGAGGCGGCTTCCTCGGCGCGGGTGCGTAGTTGCAACACGCGCGCCTCGATGTCGTCGCCGTCGGCTTCCTGTTCGTCGAGCTGCGCCACGCGCGCGACCAGGAAGGGGTAGCCCTCGAGAAACTCGATGACGCGAAAGCGTGTCAGGCCCTGCACGACGATGTGGTGTGCGCCGTCGGGTGCATTCATCTGGCGCAGAACCGATGCCGTGGTGCCGACGTTGTAGAGGTCCTGCGTGCCGGGCACATCGACGTTCGGGTCCTGCTGCAGGATCAGGCCCACCGGGCGCTCGTTGCGCGCGGCGTATTGTGCTGCGGCATAAGACAGCTCTCGGCGCACCGAAACCGGCACGATCATGCCCGGAAAGGCGACCAGCTTGCGTGTGGGCACGAGCACCAATGCGTTTTCGGGCAGGGGCTTGTCGGTGCTTTGCTTGCGTGAGGACCCCGGCGGCGTGTGCGGCGTGCCGGCGTTCGTGTCGTGTTCGAGTAGCTGTGCCATGGTGATGTCCTGTTCCCGTTGAGTCGAAGTCATCCCCTGAAGATGCGGGATCTTCGTGATAGCGGATACATGGGGGCGGTCCGCATGGAAACAAGCGCGGCACTGGCGATGGCTGAAAACCCGCGCTGGACAAGGGTTTCCAGCGTTTTTTTCGTCCGTCTTCGCCTATTGTTGCTACCCATACCCACCATGTGGGATTCAAGGTATCTGTGAGTTACCGCGCATATGCGTGCGAGTCGCGAAGAATTCAATGTGCGGGTACGAATTGCGATACCACCGGTCAAGAGATGCACTTACTCCCTCCCCCTTGACGGTGGAGGGGACGTGCTACTGGCATCTGTGTCGTCTACTCCGATGCAAGTCCGGCATATCTGCTAGTGCGCCCATGCCATTTACGCAGCGCGCCCGTGGCCGCAAAATGGCGACACGCTTGATATATGAAGTCTCGAAGTCTGAAATCACAAGAGCCCAGAACAACACAGACCCATCCGGAGGAAACATGGCTTTGATTCCCTTGGCACGCCTGCGCGCCGCTTTATCTTTGAGTGCGGCGCTGCTGCCCGCGCTGTTGCCGACGCAAGCGCTTGCGCAGGCTTTCCCGTCAAAGCCGATTCATATCGTCGTGCCCTTTGCTGCCGGCGGTGCGGTTGACGTGGTGGCCCGTTCGGTGGGGCAGCAAATGTCGGCGCAAATGGGCGTGCCGGTTGTCATCGACAACAAGCCGGGTGCCAGCGCCAACCTCGGCGCCGACTTTGTCGCCAAGTCCGCGCCCGACGGTTACACCGTGTTGATGGGCGCCAACGGCCTTGCCACCAACGGCGCGCTTTTCGCCAGGATGCCCTTTGATACGCTGCGCGACCTCGCGCCGGTGGCGCGCGTCGGGTATGCGCCCCTGGTGCTGGTGGTCGCTCCGGGTTCGCGCGCCAAAACGCTGTCCGAGTTGATCGCCCTCGCCAAGGCGCAGCCTGGCAAGCTCAATTACGGCTCGGCCGGCAACGGCAGCTCGGGCCATCTTGCCTCCGAGCTGTTCAAAACACGCGCCGGCATGGACGTGCTGCACATTCCCTACAAGGGCGGCTCGCTCGCCATCACCGACCTGCTGGGCGAGCGCCTGTCCTTCATGGTGATCAATCCGCTGGAGGCCATACCGCATGTGCGAGCGCAGCGCCTGCTGCCGCTGGCGATGGCAAGCGGCAAGCGCATTGCACTGATGCCCGAGGTGCCGACCTTTTCCGAGGCGGGCCTGGCCGGGTTCGAGGCGAGCGTGTGGTGGGGCATGCTGGCGCCGGCGGGAACGCCCAGGGATGTTCTGGCCAGGCTCAGCGCCGAAATGCTCAAGGCCCTCGCCGACCCGGGCGTGCGCGAAAAACTCAACAACGTCGGCGCCAGCGTCGAGCCGCAGGATGCCGCCGAGTTCGGCCGCTTCCTGAAAACCGAGATCGACAAGTGGAGCGGCGTCATCAAGGGTGCCGGCATCACCGCAGACTGAGCCGCGGCAGGCCGGCGGCTGGAAACCCGCGCTGGGTGCGGCTTTCCAGCCTTTCGGCTTTTTTTCTGCGGATGGCGCTTACTCGACCTTGCCGATTTTCTCGACCACCACGCGCATGCGCGCGGCGTCCTTGGCGATGTAGTCGCGGAACTCCGGCGCGTCCATGTAGGTGGCCGGTGACTTGGTGCTCTCCATCGCGGTCTTGAATTCGGGCGAGACCACGGCCTTGCGTATCGCGTCGCGCAGGATGGTCACGATCGCCGGCGGCGTGCCGGCCGGCGCGAACACGCCCGACCAGACGTAATACTCGGCGTCATAACCGAGTTCCTTGAGCGTCGGTGTGTCCGGGAAAGCCGGATGGCGTTGCGCGCCGAATGACACCAGCGCGCGCAGCTTGCTGCTCGCCACCTGCGGTACGGCCATCGCCGGCGGCGAGGCCCACATCTGCGAACTGCCGCCGAGCACCAGCATCATGGTCGGGCCGCCACCCACCGCCGGCAGGCCGCGCATTTTTCCGCCCACCGCCTGCAGCAGCATTTCCATCGGCAGGTGCGAGGGGCCATAGAGGCCCGAGTGCGAGTAGACGAATTCATCCGGCTGCTTTTTGACATCGGCGATGAATTCGCGCGCGTTCTTCCACGGCGTGTTGGCACCGACCACCAGCACCGGCGGGTCAGCCGCAAGCAGCGCGAGCGGCGTGAACTGGTCCATCGAATACGAGACGTCGCGGCCGAACATTTTTTCGACGACCGGGATGGTGACGATGGGAGCAAGCGTCACCAGCAGGTTGTAGCCATCGGGCGCGGCCGCCGCGACGGCACGGTTGCCGATGGCACCGGCGGCACCCGGACGGTTGATCACCACCACCGGCTGCTTGAGGATTTGCGTCAGCGCCGCAGCAAGCGGTCGCGCCGAAATATCCGCCTGCCCGCCAGGCGGGAAGGGCACGATCAGGTTGATGGGCTTGCTCGGGTACGCGTCCTGCGCCGTTGCGACAAGGGGTACGCCGAGCAGTGAGGCCGTCGTTACGAGCAAGGTGATGAAGTTGCGTACGGTCATGGTATGCCTCGCAGGTTGCGTGAAAAATCCAGAATTGCGGCGCGCGTTCGCATCACGGCTGGATTGGCCGACGCGCTACGGGCGAATTAGATTTCGATTTGGTTCAAGTGTAGCGATCACCGCATGTTTTGCAATCAAAGCGTTTGTATGCACATCTGTGTGCGCATCCGCACTTCGCGGGTGCAAATGGAACTCGCGCCGTACCGAAAGGTTGTGGTGGCGTGTTCCGAATACCGACTTACAGAAAACGCAAACGCTTAAATCGTGCAAAGCGACGACCGCTTTTCGCCGGAAGCCGTAATTTGATGACAATCATCCGGACTTCGAACGCCAAATATGGTCCGGTTGGCACGTCGATGCATTCGCGGCATGGGCCATTGCGACCATGAAAGCATTAAAGACCTTAATACCGGGGTCACCTCGCGGGGCTAAAAAGACGGGGAACCAGTATCGCATCTCACCAACGCCAACGATTACAACAGGCGGCCGACGAGCCGCCTTGTCCTCAGGGGATTCGCAATGACGCGCGCTCACGACGGGCTGCCCAGGGCAGCACTGAACCACACCCCCGACGAGGCCAGCGCACGCAATCCGCGCAACGGACGTGGCGGACGGCCGATGCGGAAGTTTATCCGCGCGGTGGCGTTTTTATTTTCCGTGCTGTGCACCGCCCCGGCGCTCGCTGCGGTGCTGGCCGGCTGGGATACGCACAGCCAACCCGGGGGAAGCAACAATTTCGGCGCGGCCGCGTTCGCAGCCAGCGTGTCGGATGCCAATCTTACGGTCGGCACCCTTGTACGTGGCAGCGGCGTGGGCACCACGGGTTCTGGTGCGGCACGTGGTTGGGGTGGCAATACGTGGACCGGTGCGAACGCGGCGGCCGCCATCGTGGCCAACCAGTTTGCGAGCGTCACGCTCACCGCCAACAGCGGCTTTCAAGTGTCCTACTCTTCGATCAGCCGGTTTGACTACCGGCGTTCAGCCACCGGCGCGACGACGGGCGTGGTGCAATACCAGATCGGCGGCGGAGCGTTCACCGACATCACGACCGTCAGCTACACCTCGACTTCGACCGCCGGTGCTTCCCTCGCCGCCATCAACCTGAGCGGCATCGCAGCCCTGCAAAACGTCGCACCCGGTACCAGCGTGACCTTTCGCATTGTCAACTATGGCGGCACCAGCACGACCGGTACCTGGTACTTGTTTGACACCGCAAACACCACGGCCAACGATTTTGAAATCAGCGGCAGCGTGGCGGTGTCGACCAACGCGATCAACGGTGCTTGCGGACCGGCCAACGGGCAGACGTTCGGCTCGGCTCCCACCACCAACTTCTGCACGGCGGGCACGGCGTCGGCGGTCAGCGGTAGCGGTCCGTGGACGTGGACTTGCGGCGGTATCAACGGCGGCACAACGGCCAGTTGCTCGGCCAACAAGAGCGCGGCAAGCCCGTTTACGATCTTCCACATGAACGACGTGCACGCGCGGCTGACGCCACACAAATGGGTGATAAGCCAGCACGGCAGCGCGGCAGATACGTTCGAAGACGTTGGCGGTGCGGCGCATCTGGCGGGCAAGCTGATGTCGCTTGCCGCGGCCAAGCCCTCGGCGCTGGTGCTTGACGGGGGCGATATTTCGGAAGGAAACCCGGTCGGCGACATGAATTGCACCGGCGTCGGGGGCACCAACTGCACCAACAACGGCTACGGCAACGGCGGTATGACGGCGTTCTACGAGCTGTTGCACTCGCGGCTGAAGACCGTTCCCGGCCGCGGCGCTCGCGGGCTGGATGCGCTCGTTGTCGGCAACCATGATGTGCGCGATGTGAGTTATATCCAGAACATGGAGCACATGGCGGGCACCGGCGTGCCCGTTATTTCGGCTAACGTGCGCGACCTCAACTGCACCACCGCGCATCCGCGCTACCCGACCTGCGAGCACTTCCCGCCCTACACCACGGTGACGGTGAACGGCACCAAGGTCGGCATCATCGGTTACACGACTTCGTCGGCGACCGTCGGGGCGAGCCTGGCGACGACGCTTACCGTCGTTGACTGCCAGTGGACCGGTTCGGCCACCTGCAACATCGCCCCCTATGTCAACGAGCTGCGCAACAACCAGGGTGCCGACGTTGTGATATTGCTGACGCACGACGGTCACAGCGACCTCGTCGACCCGACCACCCCGGTGCTTGCGGACACCGCGGACGCGAAGGTGCCCGAGATAGCCATCACCGGGCACTGGCACACCTGGAGCGACACCGTCTGGCAGCCCTACAAGCTCAACTACAAGACCGTGTTCGCCGAGTCCTCGAGTTACATGAAATACATCGGCGAGCTCAACGTCTCTGGCACCGGTGGTTACCTGAGCGCGGCGCAGCACGTCCTGCGCAACGCCGATATCACGCCGGACCCTGAGGTGCTCGCCTATGTCAACAACCTGAAAGCGCAGTACCTTGCGTCCGCCGGTGTGCCGGTGGACCGGGTGGTCGGTTACACGAACGACGGACTGTTGCTCGACAACCGCATGAAGTGGTGGTCGGCCGACGAGTACCCGTGGAACGGCAACAACACCGCCGGGCAGTGGATCACCGATGCGATGAAATGGAAGTGCGACCAGATATGGGCGGGCACCGGCGGCTGTCACCTTGCGATCGAGGCGGGCGGCGGTGTGCGCGCCGATATTCCCGCGGGTCCGGTGACCTTCCTGCAGGTCTACGAAACCTTTCCGTGGGCCGATGACACCTATGTGCGCATCAGCATGACCGGCCAGGATCTCATGAACTTCCTCAAGGCGACCAACATGGGGGCGGGCTTTTCATCCGCGCTCGATGTGACGGCGTTCGACGGGATCGCCACCAGCGTCAAGATGAACGGACAGCCCATCGGCTTGTCGACGGTGTACAAGGTGGCGATCAACAACTACATGCTGGCCCATCCGCCGGCGGGCTACACGTGGCCGACCGGAATTTCGGCCGAGGCGGATCCCGCCAACGGTCTTGTGCGCGACAGCCTGATCGAGTTCATGAGCACACAGCACGCCAGCCCGGCGACCGCGTACTCGGTCGGCGGTGACCGCTACCACTTCAACGGAGAGTATTCCGGCGGCTACCGTGCGGTGATCACGATGCTCAACGACAACGACACCAAGCCGACCTTTGAGAACGCCTTCATCCGACTTTTGAGTGCCACGCCGGAGACCCTCGCGCGACGCGGCAGCAAGCAGGTGCCGACCAATCTTGTCAATGCCGACGGCAGCATCAATGCGTCCAACCGGCTTGCGGAACAGGAACTGTATCGCAGCTTCCTGGGTTTCAAGGCCGGCGTGCTCAAGCCAGGTGACATCATCGAGGTCTGGGGCAAGGCTAGCTTTTTCGGCGGCAACCCGGAGTTCGTCGACCAGGAGGGGGTGTATGGCGATGGCGTCGAGTTCAAGATACTCGGGAGCGATCCCAGTCTCGCAAAACCGGCCTTCATGTCCTCGATCAGCGCCTTCCTGAACGACAATTACAAGAACCACTACGTCAAGTTCCTCGCCAAAAAGACCGCCGCGGACACCGTGGCGGACCAGAACAACCTCAGCCTCAAGCTGTGGGACAAGACCGGATTCACCGCGATGAGCCTGCCGGGCAACGTCGGCGACACGCTGGAAGTCAGCGGTGTGCTGACCATGGAGAATTTCGCCTTCCGTTTCCGCGGTGATAAGGCGGTGGTAAGCGGCGCGCCGCTCGCGGCCGCCTCGGCGGTGAGTTCGCGTGTCGATGCGCAAAACGGCAACGCCAGCTCGCCGATCACGCTAAGCGCGACGGCGGGCATCACCGGTGGGGGCTTTGCGCTCGCGCCTGTGGCCGATGCGCAGGTTGAAAGCGGTGTTCCGGGCAGCAACTTCGGCACCAGCAACAATCTTTTCATTCAGAGCAGCAGCACCAGTTCCTTTGGCAACGAGCGGGCGTGGCTCAAATTCGACCTCTCCGGCGTCCCCGCGGGCTCGACCATCACCGGCGCGACGCTGCAGTTGTGGAATTGGAGATCAGCCGGGGCGGCCCTGCCTGTGGAGGTGCGCGGCGCAACCGACGACACCTGGACGGAAACCGGTGTGACCTGGAACAACCAGCCGGCCTTTGGATCGGTGCTTGACACGCAGACCCTGAGTTCGGGCACCACCAACGTCTGGTACAACTGGAACGTGACCTCGTTCGTACAGGGGCAGTTCGCCGGCGACAAGACCGTTTCGCTGCTGGTCAAGCCCGTCACGGAAAATTCCGCGGACACGACCGCGCCAAGCTACGGTTTTGATGCGAAAGAATTCGGCAGCAACGCGCCGGTGTTGCAGGTCAATACGCAGGCGAGCGCCTCTTCGGTTGCGAACGTGAGCTTCTTCTACCGTTACTCCGCTGATAACACGAACTGGGGCGCCTGGACGCAAACCGGTGCGGCCGACACGAGCGCACCCTACACCACTACCTTCAGTTTCCCCGCGGGCGCCGGGTATTACGAGTTTTACAGCGTCGCCACCGACGATCTTGGCGGGGTGGAGCCCACCCCTGCGTTTGCACATACCGGCGTGCATTACCAGCCGGCGATCGGGCTGGTGCAGACCATTGACTTTACACAGCCTGCGTCGGTGCCGGTCGGCTCTTCCTTCACGCTCTCGGCGACGGCCAGCTCGGGCCTGCCCGTAACATTCAGCAGCCAGACCGCGACGGTCTGTGCGGTGGCCGGCGACGTGGTTACGACGTTTGCAGCCGGCACTTGCACGGTGCTGGCGAGCCAGGCCGGGGATGTGGGTTACTGGCAGCCGGCGAGCGCCACGCGCAGCTTCACCGCGCAGGCGCTGGCGCAGACCATCAACTTCGGCACCCTG
The DNA here is from genome assembly GCA_903895005.1 of uncultured Pseudomonadota bacterium. The sequence goes on along the minus strand of CAITSH010000415.1, from coordinate 9,602 downwards.
GGTGATCGCGTGTTGGGAAGCGGAAACTTCAACCTGAGTGCCAGCGCCACGTCGAACCTGCCGGTACAGTTCGCATCGCTCAGCGTCTCGGTTTGCTCGGTGTCCGGCGCAACGGTGACGCTCGTGGCGACTGGTACCTGCCAGATCAGCGCGACCCAGCCCGGTGACACGGTCTACGCTGCGGCGCCAAGCGTGGTGCGCAGCTTCGCGATTACGGCCTCAGGTACTGCAGGCGGCGGCGACGACGGCGATGTACCGCTCCCGGATTGGGCGGTCGTCCTGCTGGCGCTTTGCATGCTTGGCGCGATGCACCGTCGTTCACGGCGCGCACCCGCCACATTCAGCGCTTGAAGCCCATCCGCGACCAAGCGACCCAGCTACTTAGCCATCAAGCCCCCGAGGCCTTACGCAAGGAACCGCAATGATGAACGCGATTTTTAAAAACAAGACGGTTGTCGCAGCGCTTGCCGCATTGATGTTTTCTTCCCCGGCGTTCGCGCAGACCGGAAGCGTTGCCGGAGACGAAAAGCCTGCCGCCGAGAACGCCAACGCCGGTTGCGCCGCGGGCAGGCCCGACTGCGCGCCGCAGGCCTCGGCCCGTGGCGAGGGTGCGGCAGCGCCGGTTCGCGCCGCGGATTGCTCGCGCGATGCGCGCGAGTGTGACGGCAGGACGCGTGTCCCGGCCAATCGGCTGGGAGCGAACGGCCGCAACGAACACGGCTGCCGCGACCACCGGCACGGCTGCCGCCATTGAGTTGGTGCGCCACGCAAGCCTGAACGGACTAGGACGGAACATTGTGGTGCTTGAACGCGTGTCACGATGGTTTGAAAGAATCGGATCGAACGATTGGTCCGGCGGCAGATTTGATTCAGCAAATGCAAGGCCAACACGGGGTGCCGGGTTTACCGGCACGCGTCAATCACCAAATCACATCAGGGGAATACTCATGCTTCGCAAATCAGTTTTCGCCGCGCTGCCCGCCGCCTTGCTGTTGGCGGGTCTCTCTTCAGCCCAGGCCGCGGTCGGGTATGCCGGCGGTACGTATGCCGAGTCTTTCGACTCGCTCGCAACGACCGGTACGGCAAACGTCTGGGCGAATGATTCAACCATCTCGGGTTGGTCGCTGTTCACCAAGGACAGCAACGCCATCACCGCGTACCGGGCGGATAACGGCGCCAGCAACGCAGGAAGTTTTTACAGCTATGGCGCAACCGGCAGTACGGAACGCGCGCTCGGCGGACTCGGCTCCGCAGGCGCATATTTCGGCGCACCGGTGAGCGGAGCGATTGCGGGTTGGATGGCTGTGGCCGTGACCAACACCTCCGGTGCGGCGTTTGACGCAGTGAACATCGCCTTTGATGGCGAGCAGTGGCGCAAGGGCGGCGTCACCTCCGGTACCGTGGGATCCTTCCCGCAAACCATGGTTCTTGAGTACGGGTTTGGCAATACGTTCGGCGCAGTCACCACGTGGAACGCGCCGGGTGGCAGCTTTGACTGGGCCTCGCCGCAGTTTGGCGAGCTAACGGCCGCTGCAGTCGATGGCAATGGTGTCGGCCTGATGTCCGCCCGCGGTGGCACCCTCCATACCTCCTGGAATGCGGGCGACACGCTGTGGGTGCGCTGGACCGAGCGCAACGACCCCAACAACGATCATGGCCTTGCCATCGACAACTTCAGTCTCACCGCTTCTGTAACGGCCGTGCCCGAACCCGAGACCTACGCCATGTTGCTCGCTGGATTGGGCTTGGTCGGTTTAATGGCGCGCCGCAGGAAGCAAGGCAGCGTTTAACCGCGTTGTGGTGACGTTTCCGGCCGCCGGGCCCGATGGCCGGAAATGCCCGATTTGCGCGGGTTTCCGGCCCTTTTCTTTTGTGCTGCGGCAACCGCGTGCCTCGTTGCCCCGGGGCGTGCCGACCTCCTTGTTTAGCGCCGAGCCGCCTGCGGCTTGCAACTGGCCAAAAGCAGCAGGCTTGCGAGGAACAGCATGGCCCATTCTGGCAGCGTCGGCACATCCGCGGCGTCGGTGCCGCCCCCGGTTGCTGCAGCGACGCTGACGCTGACCGCGGCGGCGCTTGCAGCAAGGTTGTTGGCATCGCCCAAGTAGATTGCGGTAACAGCGTTACTCCCGACGGCCAGTGCAGTCGTGGCAAGGGTGGTGCTGCCGCTTGCAAGCGGCACCGGTGCGCCCAGGTTGGTGCCGCCGCTGAGGAACTGCACGCTGCCGGTCGGAGCCGCCCCGCTTACGCTCGCGGTAATGCTTACCGTGTCACCTGCCGTGACGGCAATGGGCGTGGCGGTGAGCACTACGCTCGCAACCGCCTTGCTCACCGGCAGCAGCAGTGCCGCTGAAGCGGCCGGTGTGTTGAGTGCGTCGCCTGAATATTGGGCTGTGATGCTGTGATTGGCGGCGGTGAGCAGTGTGTTGGTGTTCAAGGTCGCCGTGCTGCCCGCCAGCGTGATGACGGAGCCGAGATTTGCACCGCCGTCCTTGAACTGGATCGTCCCGGTAGGTGACGCGCCGCTGACGTTCGCAGTGAGCGATACCGCCCCGCCGGCTATGATGCCTGCAGGCGCGGCGCCCACCGATACCGAAGCCACCGCCAGCATGGTTTGAGTCAGGCTTGCGGAAACGCTGGCTTGATTGGCGGCATCGCCGGAATAGCTCGCGCTGAGACTGTGCGTCCCGGCAGAGAGCAATAGCCCGGACAGGCTTGCGCTGCCCGCGGCAAGGGCGACCGGGGCGCCAAGCGAAGTGGTGCCGTCCTTGAACTGGACCGTGCCGGTCGGCGCCGCGCCGCTGACCACGGCGCTCAGGCTAACGGTCTGTCCGACGGTTCCGGGGTTGGGCGTCGCACTCAGTGTGATGCTGGTCGTCGGCAACAAATCGGTCCACCGACTGACCAGCACATTGGCGTCGACCGAACCCAATCCGGTCGCCTGGTTGTAGTAGGGACTGCTTGTACTGGCGGCAAACCCGGTGACGCCGGGGACACTGTTGTTGCCCCCGGTGATCTGGTGAAAATAGGCGGGCGTGCCGTTGGCCGCTTGCGCCGACGCGAGGCCGTACAAGCGGGGGTTGGCGTTGCCCTGTCGATACCCGGTGCTTTGCACCACCAGGGCCAGTAGGCCCGCAAACGACGGTGCCGCCGCCGAAGTGCCGCCGAAGACGTAAAGGTTCTGCGTGTTGGTTGCGTTGTCGCTCGAGTACACAAGATAGCCGTCGTGGGTCGCCGCCGCGAGCGCCACATCGGGGACATGGCGTTTGGTGTCATTGGGCACGCCCGGCGTTGTTTGCCAGGAAGGCTTGGCGATAAAGCGGCTTGCGCCACCGCCGCTTGCCCACAGTCCGCTCCCGCCCTGGCTGCCGCTTTCATTCCACACGGTCTCGGGGATATAGGAGATCGCTGACTGCAGTCCGGCGCCATTGCCGGCGGACCAGTAAAGGGCGGGGTTGGCGGTATCCGCGAATTGCGTACCGCCCACGCAGGTGCTGAAAGGCGAGGTGCACAGTCCGTTCACGCCCAGTCCGTGGGTCGCCGTCGTGGCGCTTGCGGTATCGCATCCGGCGGCACCGCTGTCGCCGGATGAAACCGCCACGCTGATACCCTGAGTCGCCGCTTGTTGCCACAAACTGTTGTAAAAATTGACTTGGGTACGGCCCATGCTGCTTTCGCACTGGCCGTAACTCAGGCTGATTACATCGGCTATGTTGTTGCTGACGGCGTATTGCGCCGAAAGGGTGATGCCGTCGCTCGTGCCCGTGCTCGCGGAGGTGACGAATTTGATCGTTGCCGCAGGGGCCACCGCGCCGGCCCATTGAAGGTCAAGGTCCGACTCGCCGTGATCGCCGCTCACCAGGCCGGGGTCGGCGCCATTGATGATGACCTGTGGGGTGTTTGCCGGCAGGTTCATGGCGTTGCGGAATGTTTGTACGTCTGCGAGGTTTACGTTGGATCTGCCGAGGATGGCAATGGATTTGCCGCTTCCGTCAACGCCGCGGTTGTAGAGGGGTTTTACGTTATAGATGGTCTGCCAGTCACCCGCCGCAAGGTAGTGCGTGCTTCCGGATGTGTAGCCGGGCACCGGTTGGGTGCGCGCGTGCATCGGCTGGCTGCGAAAATCATGCAGCGAGACCACGCCGTCAACGACCTCCGCCAGCGCCCGTGGCAAATGCAGGGGGGCGGCGTTGGCGATGTGGTCGCGGTTGCCTACACGGTAACGGCGCATGTCGGCACCAAAGGCCGCCCTCAACTGTGCCGCGGTGCCGCTGAACACGATGGCGCGGCGCCCCGCGGGAATCTCGTCGATGACAAAGCCGTGTTTTTCAAGCCAGGCCGTGACGCGTGCGAGATCGGTCTCGGCGACGCCGAAGCTGCGTTCAAATTCGCGCGAGTCCATGAATTGACCGAAGGCCGGATGCCTGTGGTCGTGCACGGCATCCAGAAACGCCTGCAGGCCCGCCGCCTGCCCGTCGTCGGACTTTAACGAAAGAATCATGCGGTCGAACCGGGTGGCGTCGGCAACGCGGCCTGTTTCGTTGGTCGCCACCGCGAAAGGATGGCGGTCGTCATGCATTGAAAGGCGATCCGCTTCATCAATGGCGCCGGCGATGCGCGCCTGGGGCTTTACCGTCACGGGGGCCGCGATGGTGGCCCCCTGCCAGGTGAGTGCGGCGAGGCACAAGACACCGATCAGCACTCGGCGCGCGATGTGTTCGAGCGGGCGCCTTTTAGGCAACAGGGGCATCATGGAGAGCCGGCGCCGAGCCTGCCATACGGCGGCGTTACCGCGGCCGTCCCGAGACCGGCGCGATGCGTGATTCGTGTTGCGGTGATGATGACGGCTGCGCCCATCAGCGCGCCAACGATGAGCGCTCCGCCATTTAGCATCAGTTTGACGAACAGCATCGAGAGGGTGACCTCGCCCGGCGCAAACGCGAGTACCGGCAACTGCAGCAGGCAGAGGCAAAGATACAAGGGTATTGCCAGCAGAACGCAGAAGCCCAGGGCCGCCAGGCCGGCACCGATGCGCACAAGCAACTCCCGTATGCCCGATGCGGGCCAGGCGATGACGAGACCGCCGAGCATGATCGCCGGTTGCAGCAACAGGCCCGTTGCCGTCGAATTCATGAGCACGGTGCCCGGAGAGAGCATTACTGCCGCACCGCCGCCGGTGATCGTCGTTGTGCGCAATACCGTGGCGCGCAGGTACATCACCATGTCCGCGCCTGCCGAGGTCAGGGACAGCTCGATGCGGTAGTTGCTGTTGAGCGTCTCCAGTACGGCGGTGTGCAAGGGCAGCAAGGCCGCAAGCAGTTTCGGTCCGAATGCGACGCCCAGCCAAATGAACAGGCCGAATCCCAATGCGGCGCGCAAGCCAATTTCAAGCGTCGAGGGCCGCATTGCTTCGCGCATGGTGGAGGTAGGCGTAAAAGTACAACGCAAGGGCGACGACCAGAACCACCGGTGCCGCGCTCGTGTGCAACATGTCGAACAAGGATTTGTCGGCGCGGAAGGCGAAAAAAAGCACGGTAATCCTTGCCTGATTCAGGGTAAAGGCGACAGCAAAGCCGATTGCGAGCCCGCGAAGGCGCGCGGCCAGAGGCAGCGACACGGCTGTGAACGCCGCAACCAGCAGGAAATAGATATCCGTACCTTCACAGCCGTTTTTGATATTGATGCCGCCACCCGGTGCCGTGACTTTCGTGCCCTCGGCGCGCACATCCAGGGACGGGGCCAAAACGCCGATTAGCTGTGCCGCCGGTTTGCTGCCAAGATCCTGGAGAAATATTTTTTCGACGGCAGTGCCGGCGGCGCCCGCGTAAAGCGTCTGCAGCAGCAGGTAGCACGCCACGAAAAGCAGGGTGCGTAACCACGCCGGCATTGCCTTTGCCGGCGGTTCGGCGTCGCAGTACCCGTCGGGCAGGTAGGGGACGCCGCTGGAGGAGGTGGGGAACGCGCTCAAAGGTGCACGCAGGGGGATCGGGGGGAGAATCCAACTATCCGCCACCACCATGAATTCCAATGCGTCGCGTGTACAGGGCTTATAGTCCGTCCGGCCTATTGCGCTTGCGCCGGGCGGTCGGGGCCGGTGTTGGACTGCTTCGGGCACCAACGGATTCGATCCTCGCGCGAGTCACCAGCCCGTGAATGCATGCGAGCAACACAGGCCTGCGCCATTGACGCGGGGGTTTCAGGCCATGTTAGATTCCGGCAACAACCGCGTCTGGAGATCAATATGTGGAGATCACCGCATGTTTGGCAATAAAACCGTTCAAAGACCCGCATGCCGCGTGGCCAATTGCAGGGTGAATGCATGATCGGCGACAACGTGCGCGAAGACCTGGCCAGCGCCTGCCGCGTGCTGGCCCATCACCAGATGATCGACTTGTGGGGCCACCTGAGCCTGCGCATTCCCAAGAGCACGCTGATTCTGGTGACGCCGCGTTTTTCGCGACACTGCCTGCCGCGTTCCATTACCGGCGCCGACCTGCTGGTGTGCAACGCCGAGGGTGTCATCGTCGAGGGTAGCGGCACGCTGCCGCCGCAGTTTGATGTCGACCTTGCGCTATATCGCACAGGTACGCGCCAGGCCTGCATATTTGCGGCGCCGCAGATGGCCATGGCCGCCGCGATGGCCGGATTTGAGCTCAAGCCGCTCACGCACATGGAATCGGATGCGGGCTTTGGCACACAGTCCTTCGTCGGAGGGCTGGCTGAAAGCACTGCAACGGTGGCCGCACTCGCCGCCGCAGTGGACAAGGCCAAGGCCGTTAACCAGCCGGGCATCGGCAGCTGGGCTGCGGGCGGCGATATCTTTGATGCGCTCGCAACGGTCTACCATCTTGAATACCTCGCGCAGATCAATCTGGTCGTTGCCGACGAACCCGGGATGCGGCTTGTGGCGCGCGAAGACTCCGACAAGATCTGGAGGCAGTTTGCCGGGCACCATCACTACCACGAGTTTTTTGCCTCGCTCGACCCGGGGCCGCAGGCGCATCCGTTTGACGCGTTTCTCGCCGCCTGTGCGCCGCAGCCCTTCCTCGAATTGCGCGCCGCCATGGCCTTCAGCTGCCGTGCGCTGTGGGCGCGCGACACGCTGGTGGCGTTTCTCGAGCATGTCAGTCACCGCCTGCCCGGGACCGACCGCTTCCTGATGACGGCGTCGAAAAATTTCCGTGACATGGGCCCCGGGGATGTAAGCCTGCTCGACCTCGAGGCCAACTGGATCGACGGCCCCAAGCCGCCTGGCTTCAAGTGGTTTCACGCGCAACTCTTAAGCGAGCGCCACGATGCGCTGGCGGTGGTGCACACCCACGACTTGTTCGGCCGCGCCTATGCGCTCAGCCCGCGCAAGCTGGTCGCTTCGTATCGTGTCGGCCTGGACATCGCCATGCACCGCACGCCCACCTACAGCCGTTGCGACCTCGTTGTTGATGCCGATGTGCGGCGCGACGTGCTTGATCTGCTTGGCAAGGGCCCGGTCGTGCACGAGGTCGGGCACGGCACCGATTTTGTGTCCGACACGCTGGAGAAATCCACGGTCGATGCGATACAGCGCGAGGCGTATTTGCGCATGGACAGCCTGGCGCGCCAGTTCGGCGGCGCGAAGGCTTTGCCCGATGGCGTGGTCGCGCAAATCAAGGCCGCCGAGTTTGATGCCGATGACTGGTGGTGGTTTTACACCGCCGAGGTAGGCGCACCGCGCCGCAGCGCCGGCGGTCTTTGAGCGGCTGAGTGTGCGAAGGTCAGGCCGCTGCGGCCCATGCCGGGCCAGCATAGCTGTTAGTGTGTGCCACGCCTTTACCGGCGCGGCCTTGCGCACCACAATGCTGGCAGGCATAACAACAAGACTGTCCGAAAAAAACCGAGGAGGCATCATGGCCGGCCCCCATTCGTTCCGGCGCAAGGCGCTGGTCGCAGTCGTCCTGGCTTTGTCGCTTTCGCTGTTGGCGGCGTGCCGACTCAACCCGGTCGCGTCAATCGCACCAATCGCGCCAACCGCACCTGAACCGGCGGTCGTCAGGCAAATGGCTCCCAGCGGCAAGTTGCGCGTGGGCGTGTATGCCGGCAGCCCGACCTCCATGGTCAAGGAGGCCTCAGGACAGGTGCGCGGTGTCACCTACGAACTGGGCGCCGAACTGGCGCGCCGCCTCGGCGTGCCGGTGGAGTACGTTGAATACCCGCGCATCGCCGAAGTGGTGGTTGCGCTACGGGAGGGTAAGGTCGATTTCACCGTCACCAACGCCTCGCCGGCGCGCGCCGAGTTCATTGACTTCACGCCGCCGGTGCTCGACGTTGAGCTCGGTTACCTTGTGCCGCGCGGTTCGGCCATCAAGGCGCTAGCCGACATCGACCGTCCCGGTGTGCGCGTCGGCGTTACGCAGGGCAGCAGCTCGCGCGCCAGCCTGATCAAGGTGTTCAAGCATGCGGGCATCACCGAAGCACCCACGGTCAAGGCGGCGGTGGACCTGCTCGCCGCGCAAAAGCTTGACGCCTACGCCACCAACAAGGCCATCCTGTTCGGCATGTCCGACGAACTCGCCGGCTCGCGCGTGCTCGAGGGCCGCTGGGGCGTCGAGCACTTTGGCATCGGCATGCCCAAGGGGCGCGATGCGGGCATGGCCTATATGCGCCGCTTTGCCACCGACATGAGCGCCGTCGGCGCCTTTACGCGCGCGGCCGAGCGCGCCGGCCTTCGCGGCGCCATCGCGCCCGGCGCGCAGTAGTCCGCAAGAACGCAGCGGCACCCGAACTGGTCCTGGGGGGAAATTTGCATTCCACAAGGCTTTCCAGCCGATCGATTACGGTAGGCAAGCGCTTTTCCGGCGCGAAGGGCGAATCAGGCACAATCCTGTGCCGTGCCCTCGTATTGAAATCATGCCGCCCAGCCGGGCCGTGCGCCGCAAATCACCGAGGAGAATTCCGTCATGATCCACGTCGTCGCCGTCATCACCGCCAAGCCGGGCTTGCGCGAAGCCATCCTCACGAACTTCCGCGCCAACGCGCCGGCGGTGCTGGCCGAGGAGGGCTGCATCGAATACGGCCCGGTCATCGATGCCGATCCGGCGCCCCCTTTCCAGACCAAGGCCGGTGGCGATACTTTTCTGGTGATTGAAAAGTGGGCGAGCATGGACGCGCTCAAGGCCCACGCCGCCGCGCCCCACATGGCGGCGTACGCCGCCAGGGTGAAAGACATGATCGCCGCACGCACCGTGCACGTGCTGACGGCGGCCTGATGTTGGTCAAATGGCTCTGCAGGCGCCGGCTGGAAAGCGCCGGTTGGCGCGGGTTTCCACTCAGTGGGCGCGCGCTTATGTTGCGACGATGTTGCGTTAGTGTGGCATCGATGCGCTCTCAATGCGCGTGTCGCTAGAATAGCCGCACCATGAACCAGCCCATCGCGGACCAGCCGATAGAGGTTGAGCCAGGCGGCAAGATCGCTGCAGCGTCGATCGTAGCCGCCTACCGCGAAAAAATCCTGTACGCCATGGCGATCATTGCCACGGTGGTGCTGCTGCCCTTTGGCGTGTTCAACCTGGTCATCGGCTACACGCTGGTCGGCGTTGCGGTGCTCGCGATAGTGGCGGTGTTTGTCTCCG
>CAITSH010000414.1 GCA_903895005.1 uncultured Pseudomonadota bacterium | reverse complement strand
GGCGGCGCCCAGCAGCCAGCCCTGCCGCTCGGGGGCGGCCTTGGCTACCGACTCGGAGCCAAGGTTGCCGCTGGCGCCGGCGCGGCTGACCACCAGCACCTGCTGGCCCAGTTGCTCGCTGAGTTTTTGCGCCAGGATACGCGCCACCGTATCGGGTGTGCTGCCGGCCGAGGAAGGCGCGATCAGCGTGATCGGGCGCGACGGCCAGGCCTGTGCGTGTGCAGCGGCGGGAAACAGCGCGGGGATCAGCAATGCAAACAAGGCGGCGAGGCAGTGCGTGCGCATGGGTGGCTCTTTCAGATTGGGTTTGGTTTTGACGGGGAAGAATATCGCGGGTCGGTGACGAGCTTGTGTTTTGCCTCGGCGCGTATCGCATCGGTCGGAACAGGCAGCTGTTCTTTTTCAGGTGGGCGGGCTTGTTGCACGATGGCTTGCGCTAGCACGCGCGCCGACCACGCGGCGCCGGCGGGGAGATCGTCCCACACAAAACCGCAGCCCAGGTTGGCGATGCGTTCGGCAAAGGGCGCCATGGCGATGTCGGCAAGCGTGAAGGCGGCGCCCAGCAGCCAGCCCTGCCGCTCGGGGGCGGCTTGCGCGTGCAGCGTGGCGTCAATGCGTGCGGCTACGGCGCGTGCTGCCAGCAGGCTCGTCGTCAACTTGGCGTGGTCTATGGACGGATGGGCGCCGTCGATGAACTTGCGCCTGCGCTCGGGCAGCGGATGGCGCGCAACCAGCATGTCGAGCTCGCTACGCGGCATGGCCGCGAGTACGGGCTTGTACAGCAACTCGAAGCTCGCATCGCGCACGGCGGCGTGCGCAACATCATCATGAAACTTCAGCCAGCGGCGCATGTGCAGGCGGCCAGGCGCGTCGATCGGGCGCAGGGGCATTTCATGGAATACCTCGTCGAGGTACTCGCAGATCGGCGATGAGTCGTAAAGCGCCCGCCCGTCGTGCACCAGCGTCGGCACCACGCCTTCGGGGTTGATGGCGAGGTAGGCGGGCAGGGTGTGCTCAAAGCGCAGCAAGGCCACAGGGTGGCTGGTCCATGCGAGCCCCTTGGCCGCGAGCACCATGCGCACCTTGTAGGAGTGCACTGAATTCCATTCGTGCCAGAGTTCCAGCGCCATGGCTCAGGGCGACGAGACGTCGTTGTTGCGCCGCTGCATGAACAATTCCATTGGCAGCTCGGTCCCGATGCCGCGTTCGCGCGCGACTTCGAGCACGCGCTTGCACACCGCGGCGAATTGGTTGCCCATGCCGCCGTTGTTGTTGTGATAGGTGAGCTGCGCGTCGCTGCTGCGCCGGGGCGCGCGGCCGGTGACAAGCTCGCCGATTTCGCTGATCTTGTCCCAGGTAATGAGGCCGCGGCGCAGCGGTTCCATCAGCTCGGGCTGGTCGTCGAGTTCGATCTGCGCCTTGAGGTTGACGGTAATCAGGTCGGCGCGTTGCGCGCAAACGTCATCGAGTTCGCGGCGCGGGTCAAAGCGGCTGGGGGAGAGCATGCCCACAACGTGGCTGCCCGGCGCCAGCCAGTCGCCAAACAGGATGGGGCCGGCCGCATTGGAGGCGGCGATGGCGATGTCGGCACCGCGCACCGCCTGCTCCGCATTGTCCACAGCCGTAGCCTCGAGACCGAAGCGCTCGCCCATCTGGTCGGCAAAGCGCGCGCGGTTGGCCGGTGTCGGCGAATATACGCGCAGTCGCTTGAGCGAAGGGCGCACGACCTTCATGGCCTCGACCTGCGCCGCCGCCTGCTTGCCCGAGCCAAGGATGGCGATGGTCTCGGCGTTCTCGCGCGCAAGGTACTTCGCCGCCACGCCCGAGGTCGCTCCCACGCGCAGTGCCGACACGGCGTGGTCGTGCACTATGCCAGTGAGCTCCATCGTGTGCATGTCCCACACCAGCACAAAGCCCGATACGTCGCCGCGAAATTCCAGGCGTTCCTTGCCGTTGCGAAGCGGCTTGGCGATTTGCGCCACATCCACGCGCAGCGCCGTCACGTCAATGGCCGGCACCGTGCCGCCTATGACATTGAGCCAGGCCCAGCGCGGTTCGCCCCAGTTTTTGCCGCTGCCATCAAGCGGCGAATGGATGCGCCGCCGCGGCATGACCTCGGCATGGCCCTCACCGAGGTCGCGAAACGAGGCTTCGACAAGGTCTATGGCCTCGGCCATGGACACCAGGCCGCGGGCCTGGTCGTTGGTGACGATGAGGGTGGTGTCGCGCATGAATTGGCTCTGGAATGAATGGGTCCATCATAACAAGACAAGAGTCGGCGGCGCTTCGACCTCAGCCTTCCCGCCGGCGAAGTCGGGGACGCATTCCGCCATAAGCTGGAAACCCTCGCCAGACGGCGCTTTGCGGGCGATGGCTTGCCACTCGTACGGCCTGGCTAGGCCTTGGGATCGTAAAATTCCAGGCCTTCGATGGTGTCCGCCTCGGTCTCGCTCATGCGTGCGCGCAACTCGATGGTGGTGCGGTCCGGGTCGCGCACGAACACCGACACGTGGCCGTCGCCGAAGGTCACCGGGCCTTGCGTGATGGTGATGGCGTTTTGCTTGAGCGTGGCGATGGTGGCGCGGATGTCGGCAACGCGGAACGCAACGTGGGTGAGGCCGGGGTGCTTTTCCGGCACATCCATCAGGATGTTTTTGCCGCCTGTGGTGTCAACGCCGTTGACGATGAGGTTGATCTCCACCCCTGCCGTGTTCTTGATGATGGTCACCGGCTCGAAATCGACTTCCACCTCGACCTTGAAGCCGAGCAGCGCGTAAAAGGCGAGGGCGCGTTTCTTGTCGGTGATGCGTATGCCGATGTGGTCCACCTGTTCGATGCTGATCATGCGTGCTCCGAGTTCCTTTGGTTTGTCGTGATGCGCTGCCCGGCGTGGACCGGCGTCGCGTGGATGTGGCGCTTACTTTACCGTGATCGGCGCCGTGCTGCGTTGCGGTCCGGGTTTGCCCCGGGTTTGCCCCGGGTTTGCCTTATGTGAGGCGCTGCGCTACTGTTCTGCTGTCTGACGCGGCGCTCCAATCCTTACCCTACCAACTCGATCGCCGCACCCGAGCCTTTCGCCCATCCTTCTGGAGACGCTGCCTTGAATCGCTTTGCCCTGAACCTGGTTTGCACCGCGCTTGGCGCGTTTGCAACGCTGCTCGCTTCCGCGCCGGTGCTGGCGCAAGACCTTGGCCCCGCTGTGCGCAAGGTCAAGGACGGCATTTATGTCTACGCGCAAAAAGCCGCCGATTCCAATTGCGGAATCGTGATCACCAAAGACGGCGTGTTACTGGTCGACAGCGGCCACTGGCCCGCAGACTCGAATGCGATTGCCGGCATTATCAAAAAGCTCACGCCCCAGCCGGTGCGCTTTTTGGTGAACTCCGAACCGCACGATGACCACACCACCGGCCACTACGTATTTTCGCCGCCGGCGGTGATCGTCGCCGCGGCGGGCACGGGCGAGGCCATGCGCAAGGCCGGCTATGAGCCGCGCAACCTCAAGCAAATGGCCGCAGACCCGAAAATGGCCGAGGAGTTCAAGGGCTATCGCATGGTCACGCCCCAGGTGGAGTACCAGGGCAGGATGACGCTCAATGTCGGTGAGCGCACCGTCGAGCTGATTCAGTTGAAGAGCGTGCACAGCGAGGCCGACACGGCGATCTGGCTACCCAAGGAGCGCGTGCTCTTTGCCACCGCAGCGGTGGGCGTAAAGCGCTTCCCGAACATCCGGCCCTTTTTGAACATTTCCGACATCCTTGATTCGATCAAGCTGATGCGCGCGCTCAACCCGGAGGTGGTGGTGGCCGGTCACGGCGAGCCGGGCACGACGGCGATCTTTGACGAGATGGAGCGCTATTACGGCCTGCTGCTCGATCGCGTGGGCAAGCTTGCGCGCGAGGGCAAGTCGATCGAGCAGGTCAAGGCCGAACTGCGCATGCCCGAGTTTGATGACTGGGCGGCGAAAGAGCGCTTCCCGAACAACGTGGATGCCGCGTACAGGGCGGTGGCAAAGCGCTAGTCCGCGTTCTGGGGATCTCCAAATAAATAAAGGGGCCTGGCCCCTTTATTTATTTGTGGCGTGCAACCTGTGCACGCCACGTTCGCCGCCGGCTGTCAGGACTTGCGGCGATAGCTCCCGCCGGCGCGTTGGGAAAGTAAATTTTCAAGGTAATCGACGGCTACGGGGTCCATGTCAAAGCGCGGGCGCGGTTCTTCACCGAAATGCCCGTAGCGGTCCACGCCGCGCACCAGGGTGGCGGTATCGCGTGACTCGACCACCTGCTTGGCGGCAGGGTGGATGTAGCGAATGGCCAGGCCGATACGGCGATCTGCGCTGTGGTTGTCCTTGGATCCGTGGACGGTGCGTTCGTGATGCAATGAAAATTGTCCCGCCTCGAGGCACAGGTCGACCGCTTGGGACTCATCTACTTCGGCGGCGATCTCCTGGCCGCGGGTCAGCATGTTCACCTTGTTGTGGGTATCGCGGTGTTCGAGCGCCTGCAGGTGCGAGCGCGGGATCACGCGCATGCAGCCATTGCTGATGTTGCTCGGCGTAAGCGCGATCCAGGCGGTCACCATGTCATCGCCCTCCAGGCCCCAGTATTGCGCGTCCTGGTGCCACGAGACGAATTTCTTGTCGCCGGCATCCTTGATGAAAAACGAGGTCGACCAGCACAGGATATCCGGTCCGAGCAGCGACTGCACCTTGTCCAGAACCGGTTCAAGGCGCACCAGCTCGGCGGCAAACGTCAGGACGAGATGGGATTTCTGCCTCAGGATCTGCGCCGCGCGATCTTTGTGTTCGGCTTCAAAGGTCTCGATGCGCGCACGAAAGCCAGCCGCATCGGCCTTGTCCATGGCCTTGAAGGGGAACACATAGCCGTTGGCGCGATGAAAGGCGACCTGTTCGGGGGTG
>CAITSH010000413.1 GCA_903895005.1 uncultured Pseudomonadota bacterium | reverse complement strand
TGCAACTCATGTATTGCGTAAAGCATTGGTGCCTCTCAATGCGTGATTCCAGTCTTCCTTTATAACAGATTACGACTTTTGCTGCAGTGCGGCATACCCGCAGGATAACTATCCCATTCAGAGCCTGGAAGCCCCTTTTGAACCACCCAACCCATCGACAAATCCATGACGAATATAGAGATTATTAGCAGCAAGGGACATAATCACGAGGCTCGCGCCGACAAATTCGATGGCCTGGAACTGGTGCCCCTGCCCCATGCGAACGGCAAAGGTCACCACCGGTACCAGATTACCCAAGAGCAGGGCATTGAGCGCGCCGATGCGCCGGACCCCGGCATTCCAGGCGAGGCCCGCCACCACGGCGGTCACCAGCACCAAAAAGATCAGATGCGGCGCCACCCCCTCCACCACTGTCAAGCCCGGTAACTGCGTCAGTCCGGCTGCCAGGGCCGGCACCATCAGCACGCAAAGCACCGCCGCGGCCGGCAAGGCCGACAAGGTGGTGTAGCGCAGCGGCGACCAGTGGGCAAAACGCGCCACACCGGCGGTGTAGCCCATCCAGCACAGCGCCGCGACCAGCAAGAGCAGGTCGCCAAACCAGGTGCCGCCCTTGAACATCGCCTCCGGATCGCCCTTGGTCACCACCAGCATGAGGCCGGCGACGCACATTGCGATGCAGGCAAGCGTAAAAGCAGGCGGCCGGCGCCGTTGCAC
Organism: uncultured Pseudomonadota bacterium; assembly: GCA_903895005.1. The sequence continues at coordinate 4,478 of CAITSH010000413.1, read as the reverse complement.
CACCCACTGCCAGAGCGCGCCAAACGCAGGTTGCAGCGAAAGAATGATGACCGCATGCTCGGGCAGGCTGTGGCTCACACCGATGAAAAAGAGCAGCCCAAATCCGGTAAAGCCCAGCGATCCGTACAAGGTCGCCGCCGGCAACCCGCCCTCGTAAGCGAACGCCTTGCGGCCCTCTAACCACAGCAGCAGCACGACAAACACCGGGAGGGCAAGCAGGTTGCGCACCAGCGCGAGGAAGTAGCCGTCGACATGCTCGAGAGCAAGCTTGCTCACCGGCGCCTGTCCACCCCAGGCGAGGACTGAAACCAGAACCAGGATCACGCCGGGAACAAGGCTTTTTTTCATGGATGGCGGCGGGGGCGATGTGGCCTGGCGAGGGGGCACGGCGCCCGGTCGGGGGCAGCACGGCCAAAATAAAGCCGCAAACTGCGGCTGGCGAGATTAAGTGCGTGGTGACGCCTCGCATTGTAATTGTTTTACCCCGACCGCTCGCGCAGCGCCGCAGTCGAGCGGCGAATTCAGGCCGCCTTTTCGTCGCGCAGCATGCGACGCAGGATCTTGCCAACGTTGGTCTTGGGCAGTTCCTCGCGAAACACCACCAGCTTGGGTCGCTTGTAGCCGGTGAGATTGTCTTTGCAATGACGCAAGACCGCTTCCTCTGTGAGCGCCGGGTCCTTCCTGACGACAAAGAGCTTCACCGCCTCGCCCGAATGCTCGTCCGGCATCCCGACGGCGGCGCATTCAAGCACGCCAGGGTGCATCGCCACGACGCCCTCGATCTCGTTGGGGTATACGTTGAAACCCGAAACCAGGATCATGTCCTTCTTGCGATCGACAATGCGCACATAGCCCTTTTCGTCCATGACGCCGATGTCACCGGTTCGAAATGCGCCATCCGCCGTCATCACCTTCGCCGTTTCGACCGGGCTGTTCCAGTAGCCGGTCATCACCTGCGGACCAGCAATGCAAATTTCACCGGTCTCGCCCTGCGCGAGCTCCCGCCCCTCCTCGTCGCGGATAGTAATGATGGTCGAGGGCAGCGGCAGCCCGATGGCGCCGTTGTATTCGGCGAGGTCGATCGGGTTGATCGTCGCCCCGGGCGAGGTTTCCGACAAGCCATACGCCTCGACGAGCGTGCTTCCGGTCACCTGCTTCCAGCGATCCGCCACGGCCTTTTGCACCGCCATGCCGCCACCCAGCGCGAGCTTCAGGCTGGAGAAATCCAGCTTTGCGAAATCCGGGTGGTTGAGCAGCGCGTTGAACAGCGTATTGACGCCCGTGAACATCGTGAACCGGTGTTTTGCCAGTTCCCTGACAAACGCGGGAATGTCGCGCGGATTTGTAATGAGCACGTTGCAACCGCCGACACGCATCATCTTCAGGCAGTTCGCCGTGAGCGAAAAGATGTGATACAGCGGCAAGGCGGTGATGATCACTTGCGGGTCCGACTCTTTCATGAACGGCCTCACCCACGCCGTGCTTTGCTCGAGGTTGGCGAGCAGGTTGCGATGCACCAGGGTCGCCCCCTTGGACACGCCCGTGGTGCCACCGGTGTATTGAAGGAAGGCGACATCCTCGGGACCCACATCAACTTTCTTCAAATCCAGCCTGCGACCTTTGGCAATGACGGCGTTGAAGCGGAGCGCACCGGGCAAGCGAAATGCCTTGACCATTTTTTTAACGTGACGCAGGACGAAATTGACCAGCAGCCCCTTGGCGCCAAGCATGTCCCCAAGCGAGGCGAGGACCACGTGTTTGACCGCCGTACGTGCGATCACCTGCTCCAGAACATGGCCGAAATTTTCCAGGATGACGATCACCTCGGCGCCCGAATCCTTGAGCTGGTGCTCCAGCTCGCGTGGCGTGTACAGCGGGTTCACGTTGACCACGATATAGCCGGCGCGAAGCGCACCGAACACGCACACCGGATACTGCAGGCAGTTGGGCATCATCAGCGCGACGCGCGTACCGCGCGGAAGCCCGCATGACTGCAGCCAGGCGCCGAAGGCCGTGGCAAAGTGTTCCAGTTCGCCAAAGCTGAGCGTCTTGCCCATGTTGACGTAGGCCGGCCGGTCGCGAAATCTGGCGCAGCTTTTCTCAAACAGCTCGCCAAGCGACTTGAACTGCCGGAAATTCACTTCAGCCGGCACACCCGGGGGGTAGGACTTGAGCCAGATCTTTTCCACGCGCGTCTCCTCCGATTCACTTTGCACACCGGCGGCGTCTGATGCACCGCTCGGCTCTCCACGGGCCTGCACGCGAAGAGTATCCCGCTTTTCCGCGGGCCGCAAAGCCCTGGCGACCGGCCTCAGGCGGGGAGCCTCGCCTGATCGTGGCTGCGAATGCGCCGCGCCAGCCACATCGCGACGAAGGTAAATCCGACGGCAATCCACCCGAGGGTGCCGTAGTGGGTGATCTCGCCACCGGCGGTGCGCCCGATCACGAGGCTGCCAAGAAATACCGCGAGCCCGGAGCTCATCTGCTGGATCGCACTGTAAAAACTCATAAAGCTGCCGCGCATGCGCGGGTCGGCGGCCGAGGTGATGATCGCCATCGCCGGCACAAAACGACTGGGCACGATCGACATGAAAATCGTCGAGGCGATCAGCGCGGCCCACAGCGGCAGTGCCGGCAGGTGGGTGGTCAACAGCAGGGGGAAGATGGAAATGACGCTGAACGTGATGAATACGCGGCGCTTGCCGTGCAGGTCGGACATGCGCCCCGCCGCGCGCTGCACGAACAGCGTGACGATGCCCCCGACAAAGTAAAGGATCGCCAGTTCGTCCTCCTTCACCCCGACATTGGAGACCATGTAGGGACTGACAAACGGAATGACGATGAATCCGGCGAACATCATCACCGAGGCAAAAGCGTAGGCCATCAGGTGGTTACGGTTGCCAAACACCATGCGCAGCTGCTCCAGCGGACGCCGGCCGCGCGCACTTTCGATATGGCCGCGCACCCGCGGCAGCACCCAGATGGCGAGGCCCAGCATCACCGTCATGAGGCCCGCGATGGCGTAAAACGGCATATGCCAGCCAAAGTGCCCGGCAAGGTAAAGGCTGATGGGCAAGCCGAACACCGAAGCGAGCGAGAACGCCGACATCACCACCGCGAGGGCCTTGCCGCGCCGGCCTTCCGGAATCACATCGCTCACAATGGCCAGCACCGTCGATGAAAGCACGCCGCCAAAGGCCCCCGCCACCGCGCGCGCCGCAAGCAGCCCCGCGTAGCTGTCGGCGTTGGCGCAAAAGAGCGCAGTAACTGCAAAGCAGCCAAGCAGGAGCGTAAGCGTGCGCTTACGGTCGAAGCGATCCACGACAAATGCCGCCATCAGCCCGGCAAGGCTGCCGCATACCGTATAAACCGAAACCAGCAACCCGAACTGCGTCGGGGTGATCTGGAAGAGGCGCATGAATTGCGGCCCCAGCGGCATCATCAGCATGAAGTCGAGCACCATGCCGAACTGCACGGCGGCAAGCACCGTCAGCGTCAGTCCGTCCCGCCGTCCGGGGCGCCGGGCTTGGTCGGTGTGCGCTGGCGGCGTCGCGCCTGCCGCCGGGTCGGACTCGTTCATGCGTCGAGTTTAACCGCGAAAAATGAATCACCCGTGTCTGCCAACGCACCAACCCAGGGGGCGCAAAACAACAAAGGGGCCGAAGCCCCTTTGTTGTTCTTAGCGGTCGCGGCCTGTAACGGCCGCAACAACAGCCAGTTCAATGCATCAGAACAGGCCGACCACCTTGCCATCAACGAGGTCGATCTTGTTCGCCGAGGGGATCTTCGGCAGGCCGGGCATGGTCATCACATCGCCGCAGATCATCACGACGAACTCGGCCCCGGCGGCAAGGCGCACCTCGCGCACGTTGATCGAGTGATTCTCCGGAGCCCCGCGTAATTGCGCATCGGTAGAGAAGGAATACTGCGTCTTGGCCACGCACACCGGATAGTGGCCGTAACCGTCCTCCTGGAGCTTCTTGATCTGGCCGCGCACCTTCGCATCGGCCGTAACATCGCTCGCGCGGTACACCTTCTTGGCGATCTTGTTGATCTTGTCCCAGAGGGTGTCCTGCTCCTCGTAGACGAAGCTCACATCCGACTTTTGCTCGCACAGGCCGACCACGATGTTCGCGAGTTCAGCAGCACCCTTGCCGCCGTCACCCCAGTGGGTGGCGAGGACCACCTTGACGCCCAGCTTGGCCATGCGGTCCTTGAGCATCTGGACCTCGGCATCGGTGTCGCTGGTAAACTTGTTGATCGAGACCACACAGGGAATGCCGTAGACCTTGGAAACGTTCTCGACGTGGCGCTCGAGGTTGACGATACCCTTGTCCAGTGCGGCGAGGTTTTCGGTGGTGATGGTCTTGAGGTCGGCACCGCCGTGGTATTTCATGGCGCGAACGGTGGCAACGATCACCGCGGCCGACGTACGCAGGCCGGACTTGCGGCACTTGATGTCGTTGAACTTCTCGGCG
>CAITSH010000412.1 GCA_903895005.1 uncultured Pseudomonadota bacterium | reverse complement strand
GGCGATCGACAGTTCTTTTTGCAGGTGTTCGAGCGCGAGTTTGTCCTTCATGCGCTCAAGGATCATTTCACGATTCACCCGCATTCGTTCCGAAAGCACGTTGAGCAGGTTGCGCGCAACACCGGGTTGCGGGATCAGCCGGTCCCAAAACAGGGATTCGTGGATCAGCAGCACCCGGCTGGCCTCGTCAGCCACGACGTAAGCCGAAACAGGACGCCCGTCGATGATCGACAACTCACCGAAGCAACCGCCTTCCTCGATCGGAATGAAGTCGGCCGAATCCTTGTGGTCGAAGTGGATGCGCAGGCGGCCGGCAACGAGGAGGTGGATCGCGTTATTTTTCTGCCCGGGTTCCAGCAGCACCGTACCGGCGGCGACATCCTGTACTTCACAGCCTGTGAGCGCCGCCTCGACCGCCTGGTAGGGGATGGTGGCGAAAAGCTGCAGATGGGAAATGAATCCGTTACGCCGCCGATCGTCTTTTTTGCGGCGGTCGAAGGCGATACCCAGGTCCGCGAGCGGTCCGGGTGGAAAGCCGCGACGGCGGTCTGCGCCGCGGCTATGCATTGGCCGGGTGCGGATCCTGCCGTGCTTCGAGGCACAACACGTTTTCGCCGCCGTCGCGCTGATAGTCGCAGCGCGCCATGAGTCGGCGGATAAGATGAACGCCAAGGCCGCCGATCTCGGCATCCTCAAGACTGGCGGGCGTGGTGTGCTCGGGCAGTTGCAGCGGGTTGAACGGCACGCCGCCATCCCGAATAACCAGTCGCGCACCTCCGCTGATTACCGTGAGGTCAAGCACGATTTCGTGGGGGGCTGAGTCGGCAAAGGCGTAGCTGATGATATTCATCACCGCTTCATTGGCACAAACGTCGAGTTTCATCACCAGGTCTTTGGCCATGCCTGCGGCAGACGCGCTGTCGGTGAGCCAGTGTGTCATGCGCCGCAATTCTTCAATGCGGTTCCCGATGATGATACGGTCGGCGTGCATGGTGGCAGTCACGGCCGCCTGCTCTCGTCTAAAGCGCTAGGCCGCCACCGCGCTGCACGCTTCGTCCAGCGAGCGACAGATCGGGACGAGGGTGTCGATGCCTGCCATTTGCAGGATGCTCGTGACATTGGCGTCCGGGTTGAACAGGACGATTTTTCCGCCGCGGCGGGTGACCGCCTTGGCGGTGAGCAACAGCGTGCGAATGCCGATCGAGGCGAGAAAATCCACGGCGCTCAAGTCGACAATGACCGCATTTTGGTTGGCGGTGTAGCCGGTGAATTTCAGGTCGATTTCCTGGGTTCCCTGCACATCCATACGACCGGCAAGTGCGATCTTCAGTACGCCGCCGTCCAAGCTTTCGGATTCGATTTTCATGTGCGTTCTTGCGGCTAAATTTAGGAATATGACACTATAGCTGCGGAATATGTCAGTTATGTTACCAGTCCCATGCCTGTCATTCGCGCGGCTTGATAGCTCTATGAATTGAAACTGATTTCGACCGTTAGTCCGGGAACCCTTCGTATCTTTTTCTGCGCGCCGGGTCGCGGAGTTTTCGGGCGCATCTGTTAAAGTCTTGCGCTTTTCAAGAGGAGTGAACATCCATGCTGTATCTCATTTACCAGGAAGACGGCGACAAAGCCACGGCGATACGCGCGGCCAAGAAAGAAGAACACCTCGCTTATCTTGAAAAACACAAGGACAAGTTGGTCCTTGGCGGAGCCGCACTCGCCGAAGACGGTGTGGCGCGCACCGGCAGCATCTTGTTGCTAAACGTCGGCAGTCTCGCCGAGGCCGAGGCTTTTTCCCAGAGCGAACCGTTTCGCGCCGCGGGCCTGTTCAAACTGGTGAAAATAACGCGCATGCGCCGCGGGCAGTGGCATCCGGAAAACGCGCCCAGGAGTGCCGAGGGCGCCTGAACACGCAGCGGCTCGACAATTTTCCAAACCAATTCACCTCAAATCAACAAGTCGGCATCCGCCGGCGAAGCACTCCAAAGGAGATTATCCGTGAAGCGAAGCACCAGTCGTATCCTGACCACACACGTCGGCAGCCTCATCCGCCCGGAAGCGCTGCTTGACTGCATGCGCGCCAAACTCGCCGGCAAGCCGGTTGACGAGGCCACCTATGCGCGCGTTCTCACCGAGTCGGTGGATGGATTGGTGCGCGAGCAGGCCAAGGCCGGTATCGACGTGGTCAGCGACGGTGAGTGCGGCAAGGCCATCAGCTGGTCGCAATATGCTCTGGAGCGACTGGCCGGATTTGAGCGCCAGCCGTTTCAGCCCGGGCGCAATACCTTTACGCGCGGCGCCGACCGCACGCGCTTTCCCGGGTTTTACGACGAAATGGACAAGCGCGACGGCGTGGCCACGACGGCCGACTCGGTTTGCGTCGGTCCGATCAGCTACACCGGGCAGCCGCAGTTGCAAAGTGACATCGACAACCTGCGCTCGGCGATCAAGACCACGCCGGTTGAGGAGGGATTCCTGCCTGTGGCCGCACCCTCGAGCGTGATTCCAGACCGCATCAACAACTACTACCCGAGCGAGGACGCCTGCCTTGAGGCCATCGCAGACGCAATGCGCGTCGAATACCGCATGATCGCCGACGCCGGATTTTTGGTGCAGCTCGATGACGCGCGCGCCGCCGTCACCTACGACCGCATGGTGCCGCCCGCTTCCAAGGCCGACTACCTCAACTGGCTGGCAAGGCAGGTCGAGGTCATCAATCATGCTCTTGAGGGCATACCCGAAGAAAAAGTGCGTTATCACGTGTGCTGGGGCAGCTGGCCCGGCCCACACACCACCGACGTGCCGCTCAAGGACATCGTCAATCTGGTTCTGAAGGTCAAGGCCGGCACCTACCTGATCGAGGGCGCCAACCCGCGTCACGAGCACGAGTGGACCGTCTGGAAAGACGTCAAGCTGCCCGCGGGCAAGGTACTGGCGCCGGGCGTGATCAGCCATTGCACCAGCGTGGTCGAGCATCCCGAGCTTGTGGCCGAGCGCATCGTGCGGGTGGCCAAGCTGGTTGGGCGGGAGAATTACATCGCCAGTACCGACTGCGGTTTTGCGCAGGGACCGTTTCACCGCCGTGTGCACCCAAGCGTCATGTGGGCCAAGTTTGAAGCCATGGCCGAGGGCGCGAAAATCGCCAGCAAGGCGCTTTGGGGCTGAGTCGCAATTGAACCCGGGGCAGGGGCGTTTGCTTCAAAGGTCTTCAGTTGGTGCTTCGAGCGCCCAGCCTGCACGCCGACCCGGAGCGTGGTATTGATTCGACGCAGGGTCAGTTCAAGCGGTTGGAAAAAACCGCTACCGCGCCTTCTTGCGTGCGGCGCCCTTTGCAGGAGACTTCGGCTTTTTCAATGCGGACTTAGCGCCCTTGGCTGCGGGCTTTGCCGGTTTTGTGCGCGGCTTGGGATCGGGAATCAAGGCCCAGGCGTCGATCTCTATTTTCATTGTTGGCACGACGAAGCCCGAGACTTGCACTGTGGTACTGCAGGGCAGGTCCTTGCCGAAGTACTCGTGCACGACCTCGTTGATTTTGTCCTGGTCGGCGATGTTTTTCATGTAGCGCGTGATCTTGATGATGTCGCCGAACTTGCCACCGGCCTTTTCAACGATTGCGCCGATCTTGTCGAACGCACGTCGCGCCTGCAGGGCGGCGTCCTCGGGCAGCACCCATTCCGAGGGTACATGCGGATGGCTGTGAACCGGGGGCATCGCTCCCATGCCCGATATGCACAACAGCTTGCCGCCTTCGACCTTGATGCCGGGAACGAAGGGGGTGTTGTCCTCGGGGGCAATCGGCCAGGGCCGAACGACTTGTCTTTTCATACCAGACCTCTCAGTTTGAATGGTTGTGCAGGCGAAACGCGGCGCTTCTGGGGGGCACGTATTTTGCCGCCCCGCCGGGATGCGTCAGTCGAGCTTCGCGCCCGACTCTTTTGCCACTTTCAGCCATTTCGCCATGTCCCTGCTGATGCGCGCTGCGAATTGTTCAGACGTTCCCGTCCCGGGCTCGACACCGACCTTGTTGAACAGATCACGGATTTCAGGTTCTTTGAGAATGCGCTCGATTTCCCGGTGCAACAGCTCGACGACTTCGCGAGGTGTCCCCGCCGGTGCGAACACCCCGTACCAGGTGTCCGCGTCAAAGCCTGGCACGCCGGCTTCGGCCATGCTCGGGAATTCCGGTGCAAGTGCGGAGCGCTCAGGCGTTGTGACGGCGAGGCCGCGCAGGCGGCCGGCGCGAATGTGCGGCAGCACCGCCACGATGCTGCTGAACGCCATGTCGACGTGACCGGCAACGAGGTCCGTCGTCAGCGGCGCGCCTCCCTTATAAGGCACGTGCACGATGTTCAGGCCCGCCATCAGCTTGAACATCTCGCCGGTCATGTGAAACCCACTGCCCGGGCTCGCCGATCCGTAATTCAGGCTGCCGGGCTTTGAGCGTGCGAGTGCGATGAGTTCACTGACGTTCCTGGCCGGCACTGCGGGATTGACTGCCAGAAGGAACGGCCCGGTGGCGATGATCGCCACGGGTATGAAATCCCTGGCGGTGTCGTAGGGCAGCTTGGGGTATATAGCGGGGTTGATGGCGTGCTGCGAAGCGGTGAACAGCAGGGTGTAGCCGTCGGGTTCGGCCCTTGCCACCGCCTCCGAACCGATCACCGAGCCTCCACCCGGGCGGTAGTCCATCAGCACAGGTTGGCCAAGCGCAACGCGCAGCCTGTCCATGACCGGGCGCCCGACAACGTCCACCGGGCCGCCGGCCGGGAAGGGGTTGATCATCCGGATCGGCTTGCTTGGGTAGCGCGCCTGCGCCCATGCCGTGTTGGCGCACAGCGCCATTGAAGCAACGAGCAGAGCCCGCAGGAGTGTCGTTACCATCAGTTGCACAGTGCAAGCACGCGCGCCGGACCACCGGTGGCGTGAACCATTTTCACGGCACCGACGACGACCGTGCAACGTGAACGCTTTGCCGCAGCGGAAAGCTGGTCGAGGTTGGTAGCATTCTCGACAATGAGCACGTCGCGTTGCAACAACCGCACATGCCCGTGCAGCGCGTTGGTACGTTTGTCATCGTCGCCGTGCGCGACCTGCCCTGATTCGATCGCGATATTGTCGGCAATCACGCCGTTGATCTTGACCTTCTTGCGTTCCATGATTTCGACCAGCCGGTCGGTTGCCTTTCTGCTCATGCCCGGATGGTTGAACCCGTTGATGTAGGGGGATTTTGGCACCGCCATCTCGCCGAAAAAAAACTGGCTCCATCCAAGATTGAGCACCAGCCATACGCCGTCGTTGATGCTGTCTGCCACGGCATCGATGTCTGCCGCGGTCACCACGTTGGGCGAACTCTCGGAAAAGTCGGTTACCGCCTTGTCAGGGCTGGGGCGGCCGCCGTTCTTGGCGAGTTCCCTGCGCACGCGCTCGGAAATATCCACAACAACGGCCGGGCCCACCAGGCGCTTGGCGTCGACCTGGTGGAGCGCGATCCGCTTTTCCGGTGCGGCGCCCTGCGGCTCAAGGGAACCGGCGTTGTTCATGAAGTGGCTGGGCGCGTCCAGGTGCGTGCCCTGATGCTCCCAAAGCGTGGCCCGGCCTGATTCGATGTAACCGTGGTTGGTCGGAATCTGGCGCAAGAAAAGCACCGCCTGTTCGCCATAGATCGGATAGGCGCCGAGATTGCTCCACGGCTTGGTGAGGTCGGGCCGCACCGGATTGTCGGGCAGCGCCTGGAAGGTCGGTATCGGATGGGTGAGGTCGATCACCGTTTGCGCGCGTGATGTGCCGCCGAAAGCCACCGCCAGGGGCAGTGCGGTGAGCGCTACAAGGATGTGCGTTTTGCGAGGCATGGTCGGCCGTCCTCCGAAGAGATG
>CAITSH010000411.1 GCA_903895005.1 uncultured Pseudomonadota bacterium | reverse complement strand
CGGGCAGCTGGACCGACGAACCCGTAACCTGGCAGACGGAACCTGCTCCGCCGGAAATCCCGGATCTTCTGGCGGCCACCACGCGCCTGCATCCGCGCGTGCATATTCTGCAGTTGCTGACCCAGGCGACGCTGTCGCTTGGCATAGCTGAAGGCGGAAGCGAGCGCGTCGGTGCCGGGGGCACCCCCGTACTCTCGGCGCGCAGGCTGATTAGAACGCTGGCGGGCGTGTTCGGATTCCTGGGGCCGCACAAGTCCTACATCGCACCTAAATCGGGGGATTCGATCGCACAGAGCCTCGCTCATGCTCTTGGCTTGCCCCTTGATCCGCTCACGGTAGGCGCGCTCAACACGGCTCTCGTCCTGGTAGCCGATCACGAACTCAATCCGGCGACCTTCGCGGGGCGCATCGCCGCTTCCGGTGGTGCCGATTTGCATTCAAGCATGGGCGCGGCGCTTGAGGTGCACTACGGAATCGGTCGCGGCTGTGACCGCGTTGAGGCGATGTTTGCGCCGCCCGCGCAACCCAAGGTCGTACTCGACCTTGTGAAAAGCAGGCTGGACGCGGCGCAAAAGCTGGTGGGCTTTAACCATCAGTTGTATCCGCATGGCGATCCGCGTACCCAAATGCTGGTCGATATTGCCCGCGAAGCCGGTCATGACCGAAAAATGACGCGCAATATGCTCGATGCCCTTGATGAAATGGAAAGGCAATTCAAGGCGCGTCCGAGCATTGAAACGGGCCTGGTAGTGATATGTCGCGCCCTAGGTTTGCCGGATCACACGGCCGGCGGATTGTTTGCCCTGAGCCGTTCGGCCGGCTGGGTGGCACACATTCTGGAGCAGCGCCTCGCCGGCTTCATGATCCGGCCGCGCGCAAAATTTACGAGTCCTGTTCCGGGACGGTGAGCGCCGCGGGCTTTTGCCCGAAAGAATTGCCATTGCCGCCTACATTTGACGCCGCCAGTCGATTGGGGAATCAAGCTTGATTCAACAGGGCGGGGATGCCTAAACTATGCGCTGTAATGCCCCGATAGAGGGCGGAGGAGATTACCGTGGGTAAAGCAGAAAAAGAGTTGGGCCTGACGCTGGCCGCAGACGGGCTCAAATGGCCTGACATGCCCGTGTTCGCGACCGGAGAAGAAGAACGTCTGCACCGTAAGCAGCGACTGGCGGCGGCGTATCGCATATTTGCCCACTACGGATTGAACTACGGTGTCGGGGGCCACATTACGGTGCGCGATCCCATCCTGACAGACCATTTCTGGGTAAATCCCTTGGCCGTCGATTTCAGCCGCATCTGCGTCTCGGACCTCATCCTGGTTAATCATGATGGCAAGATCATTGAAGGCGCGCGCACCATCAACGCAGCGGCCTACGCCATTCATTCGAGCATCCACAAGGCGCGGCCGGATGTCGCGGCGGCCGCGCACTCGCATTCGCTACACTCCACCACCTTCGCGTCACTAGGCAAAATGTTGCCGCCGATTACGCAGGAAGCTTGCTCTTTTTACAAGGACCACGCCCTCTACGACGGTTATGGCGGCGTCGCCGCCGACGTCTCCGAAGGCGACATGATCGCGCGCACTCTGGGATTGCACAAAGCGGTCATTTGCCGCAACCACGGCGCCTTTACCGTCGGACATACAGTGGAGGAGGCAGTGTTCTGGTTTCTGCGCATGGAGCGGGCCTTCCAGCAGACCCTCATGGCGTGGGCGGCGGGGACCCCTGTGCAGATTGACGATGAGACAGCCTCGCTTGCTGCGCGCCAGGTCGGCTCGCATAAGTCGGGCTGGTACAGCCTCACGCCGATGATGGACAAGATTCTCGCCGAGCAGCCCGACCTGCTCGATTGAACGGCATGAAGTAACGTGATGAACAGACGGGACGAATGATCATGGACCTGAGCAATATCAAGAACTACATCGACGATCGCCCCGCAGAGGGTGTGTTCCGGGTGCACAAGGACGTTTATTCCGACCCGGAGATATTTGAACTTGAAATGAAGTACATTTTCGAGCGTACCTGGTCGTTTATCGGGCACGAGTCGCAGCTACCCAAGCCGCATGATTGGATCGCCACGCATATCGGGCGCGTGCCCGTGCTCGTCACGCGTGACGGCAAGGGCAAGGTTGGCGCGTTCCTCAATGCTTGCCGCCACAAGGGCGCGCGGATGACGCGCACAGAATCGGGCAACCGCAAGTTCCATGTCTGCCCTTATCACGGTTGGGCCTATGGCTCGGACGGTCGCAGTGTCGACGTCAAGGATAAGAAAGACGGCTGCTATACGCCGGCCTTCGACAATGATTCGCACGATCTCGTGCCGCTGGCACGGATCGCCTCCTACAAGGGCTTGCTCTTTGGAAGCCTCTCCCCGGATGTCCCCGAACTCACCGAATTTCTCGGCGAACTGCGCTTTTTCATCGACCTTGCGATGGAGCAGGGTGCGCACGGAATGGAGTTTGTTCCCGGTCGGATTGAGTACGCCTACGATGCCAACTGGAAACTTCAGCTCGACAACGGAACCGACGCCTACCACCTCACTTCAACGCACACCAGTTTTCTGGACGTCATGGCCAAGCGCGCCATGGGTACGGGCAATCAGGAGGCGCGCCAGTTCGACTGGCAAAAGCGTTTTTCGCAGGAAGGCGGGGATTTCCAGTTCGCGAACGGCCATACCTGCATTTGGTTGAATCAAGCCGAGGTCGTGAAGCGCCCGATTTATCCGGGCATTGACGCCATTCGCGAGCGCGTCGGAGCAGAGCGTGCCGACTGGATGCTTAAAATGCGCAACATGTCTGTGTTCCCGAACATGCAGATCGCCGACTCGACCTCGCTGCTGCTGCGAACCTTCCGGCCCCTTGCCGTGGATCGCACCGAAATGCGTTACTGGTGCATGGCGCCGGTCGGCGAGCCCCCGGCGCAGCGCGCCTGGCGGCTGCGCCAGTTTGAGGATTTTTTCAACGTCAGCGGTTTGGCGACGCCCGATGACACGGTGACTTATGAAACCTGCCAGGCCGGGTTTGCCGCCAACGAACTCAATTGGCTGCAAGGCCACTGCCGCGGCACCGCCGCGCTGCAGCCCGGAGCTAGTGAGTTGGCTCAGTCGCTGGGCTTCAAGCCGGTGGCAAGCCTCAACGGCGGATTTTCAGTTCAATCGGAAACCTCGTTCCACCCGGTGTATCGCGAATGGGCACGACTGATGGAGGCCGGTATGAAAGGGGAAAAAGCCTATGACTGAGCGTCACGCAATGCTTGAAGCCGGACGCGAGGTGCTGTCACTCGAGGCGGCTTTTCTTGACGAGCAAAGCTGGGATGATTGGCTTGCATTGTTCGCCCCCGACTGCGAGTACTGGGTCCCGACCTGGGTTTCCGAGGAACGGTTGGCTGACAACCATGAATCGCAACTTTCGCAGATTTATTATTCCAGTCGCGCCGGCCTGGAGGATCGCATCGCACGCATTCGCACGGGAAAATCCCCGGCCTCGGTGCCGCTTCGCCGCACGACGCACATGGTCGGTAACGTGGTGTTACTGTCCGGCGATTCAGAGGCGATGGCGCTTCGCTCTTCTTGGACAAGTCACGTGTTCGACCCGAACTCCAAAAAAACCTATGTCATGTTTGGCTATTCCAACCACGATCTTCGCTTCGTCGCGGGGAAATGGCTGATCGCTCGTAAAAAGACCGTTGTCCAGAACGACTACCTTCCCACGATGGTGGACGTTTACTGTATTTGAAAACCAATGCGTTCGCGGCCATGACTGCGAACCACCCGGAGGAGATCTGCTTATGAAGGTACCAACCTTGCGCCGTTTTCTGGCCATCGTGCTCCTGGCCGCCAGTGCCGGGGCGCTGGCGCAGCCCTATCCAAACAAGCCCATACGCATCATCGTGCCGTTCACGCCCGGCGGTGGCAACGATGTCTATGCCCGCACGGTGGGACAGAAATTGAGCGAGCGGCTAGGTCAGCCGGTCATCGTCGAAAACAAGCCGGGCGCCGGAGGCAACATTGGCGCCGAGTTTGTCGCGCGCAGCGCGCCCGACGGGTATACCTTGTTGCTTGCGCAGAACGGGCTGACCATGGCGCCGTTTCTGAGCAAGTCGCTGCCCTTTGATGTTATGAAAGACCTTGCTCCGATTGGCATAGGTGTCAATTTGCCGATGGGACTTGCTGTGGCCAATACGGTACCGGCCAAATCGGTTCCGGAGCTCATCGCCTATGCCAAAGCGAATCCGGGAAAAATGCTTTACGCGACGCCCGGCATAGGCACGCCGCATCACCTGTCGACGGAGATGTTCCTGAGCATGACCGGAACGACCATGGTTCAGGTTCCGTACAAGGGCGCCGCCGGCATGCTGCCGGCGCTGATGACCGGGGAGGTACAGGTTTTGTTCGGAGCCTTGAATTCCATGCTGCCGCACATGCAGTCGGGCAAGATTCGCGGCCTGGCCCTAGGCGATCGCCAGCGCAACGCCATACTCAAGGATCTGCCTACCGTCGCAGAATCGGTGCCTGGCTATGAGTCGGTGTTCTGGTTCGGCCTGATGGCGCCGGGCGGGACGCCCGAGGCCATACTGAACAAGCTGTCCGAGGAGCAGCGTGTAATTGTCAACCTGCCCGAGGTGAGGGACCGGTTGGCGCAGGTGGGGTTCGAACCGAATGCGACGACGCCGAACGAGACGCGGCGCATCTTCAGGGAAGAACTCGAAAAATGGGGCAAGGTAGTCAAAGACGCGGGGATCAAAGCCGAATGAGCAACGTGAGCAACGCAACAGAATTTGCAGGACGCACCGTATTCATCCCACAGGATTTCATGCTGGTGGATGTCTTCAATGACATCGCCGGCCGCCTTCAGGCGCGCGGCGTCGAGGTCATCCGCGGGCCTGAGTCCATCCCCGGGCAGAAGGTCGCCTTCCCTAAGGAGCGCTGGGCCGAATGGTTCGGCCGAGCCGAGGTCGCGATGTTCTCGAGTCGCAACGTTTGCACGCGCGAAATTCTCGAATATGCACCCCGCTTGCGCGGGGTCATCAATCCGACAATCGGCCTCGAAACCGTGGATCTGGATGCGGCGAAAGACCTGTCCATCATTGTCGGCCACGGGGCGACGCCGGAGAACTTCCTTGGCATGTCAGAGGCCACGGTGATGCTGATGCTGATG
>CAITSH010000410.1 GCA_903895005.1 uncultured Pseudomonadota bacterium | reverse complement strand
ATCCGCCTGTCGTTCCAGACCTCGCCAAGCGGCGCCAGGATCGCAGCAACACGCAACGATGCACGCGTCACCGGCTCGTCGTCGAAGGTGGCGCGAAAGGGCTGCAGGCATGGAATGATCAGCACACTCAGCGCGGCAAGGGTGAGCAAGGCCACATGCCAGTTCATAAAAAGCAGCAAGGCCGGCAGCAGCACGCCGCTGATGGCCGCCCCGAGAGGCACGCCAGTCTGCTTGATCGAGAACACCATCACCCTTACGCCGGGGGGCGCGGCGCGCGCGAGGATCTGCGAAGTTGTCGGGTTGACCACGCCGTTCGCGGCGCCGATGAGGCTCATGGCGGCAAAGACCAGTACGATCTGCGCGCTCGCCCCGAACAGCAGTCCGGCCAGGAGGACGCCAAACGCAAACTGGAATACGCGGATGGGGCCGAACCTGGCGATCAATGCGCCGCCGGCGAGGCCGCTCAACATGGCGGCGATGTAGGCCGAGGAAACGAGCACGCCGACGGCTGTCGGGGAATAGCCGAAATCAGCCGCCGCCACCGGTGCAAGCACCGCGGGCACTGCCATGGCCATTGAGGTGAGCGACTGCACGACCAGGGTCATTGCAACCGTCAGCACCAATTGCGGAGTGCTCAGGTTCAGGTCATGGGTGCCCGTTTGGCGCCCGCCTGAAGGCATGCCACCCCCGGCGTTCACCACGCGCCCGCCGCGGGCGCGAACATTGCCATCAATCGACCTCTATCGTTCCGTTCGCACTCACGGTCACCATGCTTTGCCCGCCTTCCAGCGGCGGCTGCGCCGCCTCGGCCGAGGCCATGGCGCGCGCGGCGAGGTAGGGTCTTGGCTGCGGAACGAAGCCGGCGGTGTTAACGGTGATCTTGCGAATCTTGTAGGTACGACCTGAGAGGGACTGACGCAGGATTTCGGCGCGTGAGCGAAATGCCGCAACAGCCTCGGTGATCAATTCGTTCTCGGTCTGGCGACGCAGTTCGGCCGAAACCGAAAAGGAAACGCCACCCAGCTGCATACCCGACTGCAACTTGCCGATCAGTGCCGACGCCGCCGCGAAATCCCTGCTCTCAAGGCGGATTTCACCTCGCCCGCGCCAAGCGCTGAGCTTGTTCTGGCGGTCGTACACCGGGTAGGTCTGGTTGCCGCCGGAACGGGCGCGCACGGTCTTGAATTCTGCGGCCGCCTTGAGCGCTTCGGCCAGGGTCTTGTTCAACACGTTCGCAACCTGCGCGGAATTCGTATCGGTCGATTCGACGTACAGCGTCGCGTTGAGCGTGTCGTTGGCAACCTCGCGCTGCGCCTCGGCCTGGAAATCGACGCTGTTTTGACGCGTCATCTCCGCCGCCGGTTGCGCCCGCGCAGGCGAAGAAACGAGCGCAATCGAAAATACCGCGCACACGACATACACCGCACGCGTAACGCAAAGCCGGACGGTTCTCATCAGCGCCCCGACGCCAGGCGAGCAAACTCGAATGACAGGGTCACAGGCCGCGTGTTGAGGTTGGTCCAGACGATGCAAACGTCCCCGGAATTTTTTGGCGCGTAGGTTCCGGAAAGAATGCTGACCTTGTCCTTTTTGACCGGGTAGACCATCTGCCCGCCCTCCTGGTATTGGATATTGAAATTTACCGGGGCGTCCGCACGAAACCAGTAGCGCAGGTTCTGCGCCGTGGTCAGCCCCGTGCATTCCTTGTGCGCGGCCGAACTGTTGAGTGTCTTCGTAACGGTCTTGACGTTAACATTAGGCTGCGCGAACGCTGGCGCAAAAAACAACGGCGTCGCACACAGGCCGACGAGCAGCGCGCATGTCAGCTCTTGCGAGGTTATTTTCTTTTTCATATTGGAACTCCTTGAGCTAGATCCACCCGGTCACCCTGTCATCCAAATGCCTTGATTTACCGGCGCAAATCCGGCATCAACCCTTTTTCGCCGGCTCGCTCGTCTGGCGGCGCACCCGCGCAAATTCCGCCGATTCCTTGTCGTAGGCACGCTTGGCCTCCGCGGCCCGGGCTCGCGCATCAGCCAGGTTTTTTTTGGATTTCTCGGACACCGCGCGCGCCTCATCGGCCTGCTTTTGCACTGCCTTGAAAGCGGTCTCGTCCTGAAGTGCATCGCGCTCAGCCTGTCGCACACGCTGCTCGGATTGTTCGGAAGCCTGTCGCGCGAAATCGACGCGCTGCTGACTTTCGAGAAACGGATCGAGCCGCGGCTTGCGCTCTTCCACCGGAGCCTGGGCCTGGGCCAGGCCGGCGGTCAATAACAGCAGCAAGAGCGGGAAATGAGCAAAAACACGCATCTGTTCAATAACGCACCGGGACACCTGAAGATGACAGATTCTACTCCAGGCAACCAGGGCGGCCGGAGCGCGCCGCCGCGGGCGCAACCCTCGTTGCCGGAACCTCCCACGGTGAATTCAACTACACTTTCCCGCCCCCATCCTCCGGATCGCATTGAAATGACCCAGCCGTCACCCGACCCATTCCCGCGCATCGGTTTTATCGGAGCCGGAAGGCTGGCCGCCACGCTCAGTCGCGGCTTTGTCCAAAAGGGCATCACCGTTGCCACCGTGGCAAGCCGCACGCCCGCTTCAGCATTACGACTGGCCGGCGCGATCCCCGGATGCCAGGCCGTGGAGGATCCGCAACGCGTGGTTGATGCCGCCGACATTGTGTTTATCAGCGTCACCGATCGTGCCATCCCGGAAGTGGCCGCCTCGCTGCGCTGGCGCACCGGTGTGTCTGCCGTGCATTGCAGCGGCGCGACCGAGGTCGCGGCGCTCGCCCCGGCGGCGGCCATGGGCGCAATGACCGGCGGCTTTCATCCGATGCAGACCTTTGCCGATCCGGAGGCGGCGCTTGCGTCCCTGCCAGGCTGCACAGTCACCATAGAAGCGGACGAACCGCTGCACAGTCATCTGAAGGCGCTCGCTGCCGCACTGGATTGCCGCTCCATCACGCTGCCCGCGGGGGCGCGCGTCCTGTATCACGCCTCTGGCGCGTATGCGTCGCAGTATGCGGTGGCCTTGCTGGCGGAGGCCGCCAAACTATGGGCTTCCTTTGGCGTGGGCGAAGCGGATGCGATCGCGGCCCTGCTGCCGCTGCTTCGCGGCACTGCCGCTTCGGTGGAAAAAGCGGGGCTCGCATACGGTATGCCGGGCCCGGTGTCGCGCGGGGACCTCGACACGGTTCGACGCCATCTGGATGCGCTTGACGCATTCGACGCGCAAGCCGCGTTGCTTTACCGACAACTGGCACTGCGAACCGTAACGCTTGCCAAGACGCGTGGCGTGTTAAGTGAAGAACAAGAGACGCGCTTGAACAGATGGCTGGGGCAAGCAGAGCCCAGGAATCAGCCCCAAAAAATCTGAGAATTTACGGGAACAGTCTGGAAAGCCACGCCAGTCTTGCCTTTCCAGTCATCATTAGCGGATCGGATCGACACGATCGACGGGAAGGCCGCTGCGAAACAGCGGCCCCTTATTTCGCAGACTCTTCAAGGGCGACCTTGATCTCGTTGAAACGCGCACCGACAATGCGCTGCCCGCTGGGCAGGAAGGTGGTCGGGGTGCCGTCGATGCGCATTTTGCGACCCAGCTCAAGGTTCTTGTCGACCGGGTTGTCGCAGGCGCGCGCAACGGCGGAACCACCACTGCCGGTCATCATGTCGATCCATGCCTTGGCCCGATCGGAGGAACACCATACGGCCTTGGACTTATCGACCGAGTTCTGCGAGAGGATGGGGTACAGAAACACGTGTACGGTCACATCATCGAGCTTTGCGAGGTCCTGCTCAAAACGCTTGCAAAAGCCGCAGTTGGGATCTTCAAAAATAGCCAACTGGCGTTTCCCGTTTCCGCGCACGACCTTGAAGGCCTGGCCGAAGGGCAGGTCTTCGAATTTGATCGCCGTCAGTTTTTGCAGGCGCTCCTCGGTCAGGTTTTTCATGTTGCGGCCGTCGAGCACGTTGCCGGAAAAAATGTAGCTCACTTTTTCGTCCGTGTAGAGCAGCTCGTCGCCAATGCGCACTTCCCACAAACCGAGGTAGGGCGTCTTGACCACGCTCTCGACCTTGACGCCCTGCACGCGGCTCTCGATGGTTTTCCTGATCAGCGCCTCATTGGCGTGAGCCGCGAGGGAACCGAGGGTCAGCACGGCAAGCAGCAGGCTTTGAAGGGGTCGGAACATGGGAATCACCTTTCTTGGTTCTTTAACGGCAGAAAAACGCTAAACACTTAGGGTAAGGAGTGGTCCGGGTCGAGAACAAATCAAGCCTTCATTCCAATCATCACAGCCTTCGCCCATCAACTCAATCAGCCGAATCACCGGATTCAGTCTGATTCATTCGCCCTTCAACCTGCTTGATTTACCCCAGGGCACGTCTTGCCAGCATGGACTTTAGGACAGGCGCAGCGGCGGTTAAGTTCAAACCGGTATTCCGCAACCACGCCACCATGCCGCCCCTCGATCCAAAAAGCCTGGCAAGCGAATCAGTGGCCAAGCGCATCGCCAGTATATCCTCGGCGCGCGAGCGCTCATAGCGCCGCAGCAACCGGGCATCCCCGCATCCCCGGAATGACTCGCGTCCCAACAGAGTGTCCGCGAGGCAGCGTGCATCGGCGAACCCTAGGTTGACACCCTGCCCGGCGAGCGGATGCACCGTGTGCGCGGCATCACCAACCAACGCAATACCCGCCCGCACAAGCTGACCGGCGCTTTGCCGTAACAGCGGAAACGCGCCTGGCGGGCCGAGCAGGCGCATCGCCCCCAGCGCATCTCCACCGGCGCGACCTACGCAGCTCGCGAGCACATCGGCCGGCATCGCCAGCAGATTCCGGGCGTGCGCGTCCGGGGTGGACCAGACCATTGAAATGCGCCTGCCGGACAATGGCAGCCATGCCAGCACGCCTTGTTCACCGAACCACTGGCGCGCGATGCCCTGATGGTCCTCGGCACATTCGAAATTGGCGACCACGCCAAGCTGTCCATAGGGCTGCGAATCAACCTTGATGCCAGCCGCCTGACGCAGCCAGGACCGGCTGCCGTCGGCCGCAACCAGGAGGTCTGCCTGCAGCAGCGTACCGTCGTCCAGTTCGATCGCATCGCCGGATTCGTGCAGGCGTACGCACCGTGCGGGACAATGCAGCGCAACGCTTCGACCAGCATTCAACGATTGCCAAAGCGCAGTCTGCACGCGGCCGGACTCGACTATCCAGGCAAGTTCGGCAACCGCACATTCGTAGGCCGAGAAATCAAGCCGCGCGCCGTTCGCATCACCGAAGACGCGCATGGCGTGCACCGGTGACAAGCGCGCCGGGTCAATGGCCTGCCATGCCCCCAATCCGGATAAGAATTCAACACTCGCCGGATTGAGCGCGTAAACGCGAGCGTCCCAATCATCCGCGCCCGTGTTGAGCGGGGCGGGCTCGGCCGCATCCACCAGCGCAATTTTGAGATTGGAACCCGGCCCCGACAATGCAAGGGCGAGGCTCGCCCCGACCAGCCCTGCGCCGACAATGGCGACGTCGGCTCGGGCGTGGCGTGACGCATGCCTTGGGGATGGTTTCATCGCCTCATTGTAGACCGGGTAATCCGGCACCGGGCGCAACTGCGGGCAAGGCCCGCCGGTTCAGGCCGCGAGCGGCTGCGCGCGAATGTAGACGCGCTCTTCCCTCATTGTCTGGCCCAGCAGCTTGACCATGGCAAATACCGCCTCAATGTGCGGCGTTGGAACTTCCGCGACATGCCCCAATTCGATCACCGCACCCACCAGCGCGTCGATCTCTGGATCGCGTCCGGCTTCGATGTCCTGCAGCATGGAAGTCTTGTGCTTGCCAACTTTTTCAGCGCCCGCAATGCGCTTGTCCAGGGACACGCGCAGCGTCACTCCAAGTTTGTTCGCAACGGCCTCGGCCTCGCGCATCATGCTGGCGGCGAGGTCGCGGGTGAGCGGGAAGCGGCAAATGTCGACCAACGTCGAATGGGTCAAGGCGCTGAGCGGGTTGAACGTGAGGTTGCCCCACAGCTTGAGCCAGATTTCAGCGCGCACATTGGCCAGGACCGGCGACTTCAGCCCGGCACGCTCGAACACCGCAGACAGCGCTTTTACGCGCGCCGACTCGCTGCCATCGAGTTCGCCAAGGGGAAAGCGCTCGCCCTCAATGTGGCGCACCACGCCGGGCGCGATCAGTTCACAGGCGGGATAAACCACGCATCCTATAATCCGCGCTGGATCGATGGCCGCGCTGACGATGCCGCGCGGATCCACGCTGCGAACCACCGTGCCCTCCAATGCGGCCGGCATTTCCGCCGGCAGGCGCTGGAAGTACCACCAGGGAATGCCGTTCTGCATCGGAACGACGACGGTGTTTTCGTGGCAGAGGGCGGCGATATCGCCGGCCACCGCCTCGACCTGATGTGCCTTCATACCCAGGATGACGACGTCCTGGACGCCGGCCTCGACCACCCGGCTGACCACTTTGACGCCCCTGGCGATCTGCTCGCCGCCGGCATGATCGAGCAATTTCAGTCCGTTACGCGAAATGGCATCGTAGTTGGCACCTCTTGCGACCAGGGTAACGTCTTCGCCGGCCAGCGCCAGCTTGACGCCGACGTAGCCGCCGATTGATCCTGCTCCAACAATGCAGATTCTCATGTCGTTCCTTTCAGACGCAGCTTGGAAAGCCGCGCGGACAGGCATAAGAATAATGCAGGGATCAATTCGACGCAATCAATTTGTCAAATTCAATTTGACAAACGCCAGCTGGCCCGCAGGCCTTTGTTTTGTTGACAAAGTTTTCCAAAAGAAAGGATAATGGCGGGCTTCGCAAAGCAGCTCCAAAGCCTAAATTTCCGGTGATATAGCTCAGTTGGTTAGAGCACAGCACTCATAATGCTGGGGTCGGTGGTTCAAATCCACCTATCACCACCACCCCTATTTGCCGCCCTTCGCCACCATTCTCGGGCGCCATCCGCGCGACAAAGCGCGTTCGCGGCGAGGCCAAATCCGCGCTGAAACACCGGCGCGACCGCCGGGCGACAGAAGCTTGGATTTGTTGCACGATGTCGGAATCCGGCTGTCCGGCAGTAGTAACAGCGACCAGACACACCCAGTACAATGCGCAGAATCCTCCGCCATGGAGAAAACCGGTGTTTGCCGCCGGGCGCGGCGCAACCCGGAGCATCCAAGACAGACATGCTGAAACACCTTTTGCTGCTGCTGTTAGCCCTGAGCGCCCTCCCCGCGTTCGGGCAGTTCCGCAATATTCCCGACGACACCAAGCGCGGAACAATGTCGCATTTGCGCGAGATGCTAGTGTCTCTCAACGGCCAACCGGTCATCCTCGGGGCCAGCGCGCAGATTCGCGGCACCAACAACCTGATCATCGTTCCGCATCAACTACCGCCGCAGTCGCTGGTGAAGTATCAACTCGACACCACGGGGCAGATCGTGCGGATATGGGTGCTCACCCCCGAAGAGGCCGCCAGGCCGGACAAACCCAATCCCTGACCGGCGGCGAGCATGGCAAAAAAGCTGTACATCAAGACATTTGGCTGTCAGATGAACGAGTACGACTCGGCCAAGATGGCTGACGTGCTCGCCGCGGCCGACGGCTATGAGCAGACCAGCGACCCGAACGAGGCCGACCTGATCCTGTTCAACACCTGCTCGGTGCGCGAAAAAGCCCAGGAAAAAGTCTTTAGCGATCTCGGACGCGTCCGCCCGATCAAGATCGGGCGCCCTGATGTACTCATCGGCGTGGGTGGTTGCGTGGCAAGCCAGGAGGGCGCGACCATTGTCGCGCGCGCGCCGTACGTGGATATCGTGTTCGGGCCGCAAACCCTGCACCGCCTGCCAGCCATGCTCGCAAAGCGCCGCGAAAGCGGCCGGCCGCAACTCGATATTTCGTTCCCGGCCATAGAGAAATTCGACCACCTGCCCCCCGCCCGCGTCGAGGGTAACAGCGCCTACGTATCGATCATGGAAGGTTGCAGCAAATACTGCAGCTTTTGCGTTGTGCCCTACACGCGCGGCGAGGAAGTATCGCGCCCGCTCGAAGACGTACTGACGGAAGTTGCCGAGCTGACAAGCCAGGGCGTCAAAGAAGTCACTCTTCTTGGCCAGAACGTCAATGCCTACCGTGCCCCGACGGACGTAACGGACTCCGGCGGCGAAGGCGCGGACTTTGCGCTACTGCTCGAATACGTTGCGGCGATGCCAGGCATCGAGCGCATCCGTTACAGCACCTCGCATCCGAAGGAATTCACGCAACGCCTGATCGACCTGTACGCGCGCGAGCCCAAACTGGTGAACCACGTTCACCTGCCGGTCCAGTCGGGCTCGGACCGGGTGCTTGCCGCGATGAAACGCGGCTATACCGCCCTCGAATACAAATCCATCGTGCGACGCTTGCGTCGCGCGCGCCCCGGCATTTCGATAACTTCGGATTTCATCGTCGGATTCCCCGGCGAGACAGAAGAAGATTTCGCGGCCACCATGCAACTCATCGACGAGGTTGGTTTCGACAACTCCTTTTCCTTTCTGTACAGCCCGCGTCCGGGCACCCCCGCCGCCACCCTGCAGGATGACACGCCAGCCAAAATCAAGGCAGAACGCCTGGCCAGACTGCAGGCGGCGATCCAAGCGCACGAAACCGTCATTGGCAAGAACATGGTCGGCACCGTGCAGCGCGTCATGGTGGAGGGTACGGCAAAAAAGAACGCAGGCGAACTCGCGGGACGCACCGACAATAACCGCATCATCAACTTTTGCGGACCATCGGAGCGCATAGGCAGCTTCATGCAGGTTCGCGTCACCGGAAACCTTGCGCACTCGCTGCGCGGCGAAGCCGTTGAACCGAACGTCGCCGCCGACGCAATGGCCAAGTAAGTCCACCGGTTGCGCCGTCGCCCCTTAGACCCTTAGCCTAGTAGCCCTGGACCCCGAGACCCTCCCGATGAGCACCAACGCCGCGAAATCCAAACCGGTCGAATTGGCCCTCACGCCCGTCGACAACGAGCGCCTCGCCAACCTTTGCGGGCCGCTCGACGAGAACCTGCGCCAGATTGAACTGGCCCTGGACGTGACCATCGCACGCAGGGGCGAACGGTTTGCCGTTCGCGGCGAAAGCGAGCCCTCGGCGCGCGCCATTCGCCTGCTGCAAAAATTCTACGACGAGTCCGCGAACGGCCTGTCAATGGACGCGATCCAGCTTGGCCTGGTGGAATACCAGCTCGCCGCTGCAGAAGAAAACGGCGCACCTGTGCTGATGACGCGAAAAGGCGATTTGCGCGGACGCACGCCTCGCCAGCGAGCCTATCTCAAGGCGATCCTTGAAAACGACATCAGTTTCGCCATCGGACCGGCCGGTACCGGCAAGACCTACCTCGCCGTGGCATGTGCCGTCGACCAACTCGAACGCGACGCCGTAAAAAGGATCATTCTGGTCAGGCCGGCCGTCGAAGCGGGGGAGCGTCTGGGATTTTTACCGGGCGACCTGACGCAAAAAGTCGATCCCTACCTGCGTCCGCTGTACGACGCCCTCTATGACCTGATGGGCTTTGACAAGGTGGGCAAGTTGTTCGAACGCAACGCCATCGAAGTGGCACCGCTCGCCTATATGCGGGGACGCACGCTTAACCACGCGTTCATCATCTTGGACGAGGCGCAAAATACCACACCCGAGCAGATGAAAATGTTCCTCCCCCGCATCGGCTTTGGCACCAAAGCGGTGATCACAGGCGACGTCACGCAGATAGACCTGCCGCGCGGCGCCAAAAGCGGCCTGATAGAGGCGCGCCGTGTACTGGCCGAGGTGCGGGGCATCGCGTTCTGTGAATTTCGCAGCGAGGACGTGGTGCGCCACCCGCTGGTGGCACGCATCGTGGACGCCTATGAGCAGGAGACCCGCCGCACGGATGAAGCTGAAAAAAGCGCGGCCGAGAAGCGCGCCGCCGAACGCGAAGCGGCTGCGCGCACATTCAACAGCCCCGGCGGTCGCGACCAGAAATGAAACCCGCGCGACGCGCCCCGGCCGCGGACACACATGAAATAAACGTGCAAATCGCGTCGCGCGCAAAAGGCATCCCTGGCGCCGCGACGCTACGGCGCTGGGCACGCGCCGCCCTGGTCCTGCGAAAACCGGTCCGCCTGACCGTGCGGGTGGTGGCGCGGGGCGAAGCACGTTCACTCAACAGCGCCTACCGCGGCAAGGATTACGCGACCAACGTGCTCACCTTTGCTTATGGCGATGCCAACGCAGAAACCCTGGAAGGTGACATCGTGCTCTGCGCCGCAGTTGTTGCAGCGGAGGCAAAACAGCAGGAGAAAACCGTCGCAAGCCATTACGCCCACCTCACGGTGCACGGGGTCCTTCATATGCAGGGTTACGATCACGAAGATGCCCGCGAAGCGCGCCGGATGGAAACGCTTGAAATAAAATTGCTGTCCAAACTCGGGTATGCTGACCCCTACCGGTGAGCTGATATCGTCACACCGTTGAGTCCGGCCCCGCGCGAACGGCGCGCAACGCCCCCGGCAGACGATGCCCCCTTCACCTCCCCCTCCACTGAGAACATGGACGAAAGCCCAAACCACAAACCCACGCTGCTAGAGCGGCTGTCAGCGCTCATCATGCGCGAGCCCGAGGATCGCGAGCAGCTGATCGAGTTACTGCACTCGGCTTTCGAACGCAACCTGCTGGATGCCGACGCCCTCGCAATGATCGAGGGCGCAATGCAGGTTTCGGAGATGCAGGTGCGCGACATCATGATCCCGCGCGCACAAATGGACATGGTCGACATCAATGACACCCCGGACAAATTCATTCCCCACGTCATTGCCACCGCGCACTCGCGCTTTCCAGTCATCGACAAAAGCCGCGACGAGGTCATAGGCATTCTCCTTGCCAAGGACCTCCTGCGCTATTACGCTGGAGAGGAAGAATTCAATGTCCGTGACATGCTGCGTCCAGCTGTGTTCGTACCCGAGGCCAAGCGTCTAAATGTTCTGCTGCGCGAATTTCGCGCCAAGCGAAACCACATGGCGGTGGTCGTCGACGAATACGGCGGGGTGGCGGGCCTGGTTACCATCGAAGACGTGCTTGAGCAGATTGTCGGCGAAATCGAGGACGAGTACGACTTTGACGAAGCCGGTGACAACATCATCGCCGAACCGCGTGGTCGCTACCGCGTCAAGGCGCAAACGGAAATTGAAGACTTGAACGCCGTCTTCGAGACTGCGTTTTCGAACGAGGACCACGACACCGTTGGCGGCCTGGTTATCGCCCGTCTGGGGCACATGCCCAAACGGGGCGAGAGCATTCTGATCGACGGCATCCGGTTTGTGGTGTTGCGCGCGGACAGCCGACGCCTGCACACACTGCAGGTCGAACGCATAAAGCCGCTCTGACACAGGCGTGCGAGGACTCTTTCGCCGGCACCCTGCCCGCCCCGCATCCGTCGCGGCGCCGGTCGCCGCCTTGCTCGGGGCAGTCAGCGTTGCCGGATACGCGCCTCTCAACTGGTTCCCGGTTCCCATCCTTGCGCTGGCGGGTCTCATGCTGCTGTGGCACACCGCCCGATCGGCGCGTGATGCCGCCCTGACAGGATTCGCCTTTGGACTCGGGCTGTTTGGCGCCGGCGTTTCCTGGGTTTACATCAGCCTGCACGACTACGGCATGATGCCGGCTCCGCTTGCCGCAATCGCCACGACGCTTTTTTGCGCCTACCTGGCGCTGCATCCGGCGCTGGTCGGCTGGTTGCTACTGCGACTGCGTATCGCACCTTTGCTGCGACTGCTCGTTGCCGCTCCTGCGCTATGGGTGCTCGCCGAATGGCTGCGCTTGTGGTTGTTCACCGGCTTTCCGTGGCTGGCGATCGGATATTCCCAACTTGACGGGCCGCTCGCGGGCTTCGCTCCTGTTGCCGGAGTCTATGGCGTATCACTCGCAACCGGATTGACCGCCGCCTTCGCGGCACTTGCGTTGGCAAGGCGCGGCACGATACGCCTTGTCGCGGGCGCGGGCGCGGCCTTGATACTGGGGGGCGGCTTCAGCCTGGACCAGGTTGCCTGGACAGAGCCCATCGGCGAGCCGCTCAATGTGCGCCTGCTGCAAGGTAATGTGGCCCAGGAAATGAAGTTCGTGGAAGGTCGCTACGAAACCACACTGGCCGCCTACGAACGGCTCGCCGGACAGAAGCCGGCTCGCCTGATCGTCACGCCTGAGACAGCCATCCCGCGATTTCTCGACGGCGTGGCGCCGGAATACCTACGCCGTCTCGAGGGCATTGCCCGCAAAAACGGCGGTGACATGCTGGTCGGCGTGCCCGCGCGCGATGCAGCAGGGCGGTACTTCAACGGCGTCTTGAGCCTCGGGGTATCGCCCGTGCAAAGCTACGCGAAAGCCCACCTGGTGCCCTTCGGCGAATTCATTCCGCCGGGCTTTGGCTGGATCGTCGCGATATTGCACATCCCATTATCCGATTTCACCTCTGGTGGCCCTGATCAAAAGCCGCTTCATATTGCTGGACAACAGGTGGCGGTGAACATCTGCTATGAAGATGCGTTCGGTGAGGAAATAATCCGCCAGTTGCCGGCGGCGACATTGCTCGCCAATGTTAGCAACGTCGCCTGGTTCGGCGACTCGCTTGCGCCGGAACAGCACCTGGACATGTCACGCATGCGTGCCATGGAAACCGGACGCTTCATGCTGCGCGCCACCAACACGGGCGTTACCGCGATCATCGACCAGCGCGGCTCGGTTAAGGCACGCATGCCCGCCTTCAAGGAAGGCGCCGTCGACGGCTCGGTCACCGGTTATCGGGGTGCCACGCCCTACGTCAATTTTGGCAACTACCCGGTCGTGCTCCTTGCGCTGGCAATGCTTGCCTGGTGCGCGGTCAAGTCCTGGCTGCGTCGACACCATTGAAGATTGACCGTCGCGTGTACTCACGGTCCCAGACCGGCAACGCGTTTCGCGGACAATTCGCGAAGACGGGGACACCGCTTCGTCACTCCACGCCGAAAGCCAGTAAAATCACTTTTTCACAATTGACATCATGCTGACCTTCCAACAAATCATCCTGAGGCTTCAGGAATACTGGGGCCGCCAAGGCTGCGCCCTCCTGCAACCTTATGACATGGAAGTCGGTGCCGGCACCTCGCATACCGCCACATTCCTGCGTGCCATCGGTCCCGAGCCCTGGCGCGCCGCTTACGTGCAGCCCTCTCGCCGTCCGAAGGACGGGCGTTACGGCGAGAACCCCAACCGCATGCAGCACTACTACCAGTATCAGGTGGTGCTCAAACCGTCCCCCCTCGAAATTGTCGATCTGTACGTCGGCTCGCTCAGGGACTTGGGCATCAACCCGCAGGAACACGACATCCGCTTCGTCGAGGATGACTGGGAAAACCCGACCCTCGGCGCATGGGGCCTCGGCTGGGAAGTCTGGCTCAACGGCATGGAAGTGACTCAGTTCACCTACTTCCAGCAGGTCGGCGGTCTCGAGTGCAAACCGATCACCGGCGAGATCACCTACGGCATCGAGCGTCTCGCCATGTACCTGCAGAATGTTCAAAATGTGTTTGACCTGAAATGGACCGATACCCTGACGTACGGGGATGTCTACCACCAGAACGAGGTCGAACAGTCGGCTTACAACTTTGAACACGCCGATGCCCCCATGCTGTTCAGGCATTTCAGCGACCACGAAACTGACGCTAAGCGCCTGATAAAAGCGAAGCTGGCGCTGCCGGCCTATGAAAAAGTGCTGAAGGCCGCGCACACATTCAACCTTCTTGACGCGCGCGGCGCCATATCCGTCACGGAGCGCGCCGCTTATATAGGCCGCATCCGCAATCTTGCACGCGCGGTGTCTCAGTCCTATTACGACTCGCGCCTGCGTAAGGATTTCCCGATGTGCGCACCCGGCGCGCTGCAGAAACTAGGTATGGATATCGAAACACTCAAGGCCGCAATGGCAGCACGGGAGCTGGCATGAGCGAAAGCCTGCTGGTCGAATTATTCACCGAAGAATTGCCCCCCAAGGCCCTCAACACGCTTGGCATCAGTTTCGCAGGTACCATCTTCGAAGAACTGGTCGCGTCAGGCTTTGTCGCCCAAACGGGCACGTTTCGCGATTTCGCCACCCCGCGCCGATTGGCTGTCCTGATCCCTTCGGTTGAGGCAAATTCTGCCGAACGCTCGGAAGCCAAAAAACTGATGCCATCAAAGGTGGGGTTCGATGCCACTGGCAAACCCAGCCCGGCCCTGCTGAAGCGGCTCGACAAGGAGGGCGTTGGCCCGGATGCGGCCAAGCTGGAGCGCAAGACCGAAGGAGATACCGAGTATGTGTTCTTGCATCTCGTGAAAGTGGGCATGCCGCTCGAGTCGGCATTGCAACCGGCACTGGAAAAGGCACTTGCACGCCTTCCCATCCCCAAGGTAATGAGTTACCAGCTCGCAGATGGTGCGACCACGGTGCAGTTTGTGCGTCCGGCCCACGGCCTTGTTGCCCTGCATGGGGCGAACGTGGTTCCGGTTTCGGTTCTCGGCCTGCGCGCTTCGAACAAGACGCATGGTCATCGTTTTCAGGGCGCGCGGGACATTCCTGTCGCACGCGCCGACGCCTATGAGGAAACCCTTGCCGCAGAAGGCAAGGTGGTTGCTTCGTTCATCGCACGTAAGTCCGAGAGTGAACGCGGACTGCGGACAAAGGCAGCATCGCTTGGCGCATCGCTCGGACGCGAGGAGGATGTCACCCCCCTGCTTGACGAGGTGACTGCGCTGGTCGAACGCCCGGCTGTGTACACCGGCGAGTTCGACGCGGAATTTCTCGTGGTTCCTCAGGAGTGCCTCATCCTGACCATGCGTGCCAACCAGAAGTACTTCCCGCTGTTCGATTCGGCAGGCAAGCTGACCAACCGGTTCCTGATCGTCAGCAATATGCAGGTGGAAGATTCGCGGCATATCGTCGAAGGCAACCAGCGCGTCGTGCGACCACGCCTTGCAGACGCAAGATTCTTCTTCGAGACTGACAAGAAGACCAGACTTGCCGACCGTATCGAGCAGCTCGGCTCCGTGGTGTACCACAACAAACTGGGCAGCCAGCTTGACCGGATTGAACGGGTGCGCAGACTTGCGGCCGACATTGCGGGTCTGACCGGCGCAAATGCAGCGCTTGTGGATCGCGCGGCCCTGCTCGCCAAAGGCGACCTGGTCACCAACATGGTCGGGGAATTTCCCGAGCTCCAGGGCATCATGGGGCGCTACTATGCGCTAGCCGATGGCGAAAATGCGCTTGTTTCCGCCGCCATGGAGGAACATTACCGTCCGCGCTTCGCGGGCGATACGTTACCCTCCAATGATGTCGGGGTTGCCCTGGCACTGGCCGACAAGCTTGAAACCCTGGCCGGTATGTTCGGAATCGGGCAGCTTCCCACCGGCGACAAGGATCCGTTTGCGCTTCGGCGTCACGCGCTGGGCGTGTTGCGCATCCTGATCGAAAAAAATCTCAACGTGAAGCTCGAAACACTCATCGCGTCGGCTTTTAACGCACTCTCCGGCTCCGGTGCGAAACCTGCTCCCGAGGCCCTGGCGGATTTTTTTTACGATCGCCTACGAAGCTATCTGCGCGACCTCGGCTATTCCACCAACGAGGTCGAGTCGGTTGTCAGCCTGAAGCCCGAGCATGTGTCAGTCATCCCGGCTCGGCTCGAAGCCGTGCGTGCCTTCGCGACGCTGCCCGAGGCTGCCAGCCTTGCTGCGGCCAACAAGCGCATACGCAATATCCTGAGCAAGGCACAATTCACCGAAGCAACGGCCGACCCCGCCCTTTTCACCGAAGCGGCGGAAAAGGAACTCTATGGCGCATTATCGGATTTACGCGGCAGGGTGGAGCTTGCGGTATCAGCCAGGGATTACAAGACATCCCTTTCCCTGCTCGCCACCATCCGGCCGCAGGTGGACCGTTTCTTCACGGACGTCATGGTTAATTCGGATGACCCCAAGATTCGTGAAAATCGTCTGCGCGTCCTTCACGAACTGAGCGTCCTGCTCAATCAGGTCGCCGATATTTCAAAACTGGCCACATGAAACTCCTGATCCTTGATCGCGACGGCGTCATCAACAAGGATAGCGATCAGTACATCAAAAGCCCTGAGGAGTGGAATCCGCTGCCCGGCAGCCTTGAGGCTATCGCCCTGCTTACGCAGGCAGGCTATCGTATAGTCGTCGCCACCAATCAATCCGGCATCGGACGCGGCTTGTTTGACATGGCTACGCTCAATGCCATTCACAACAAGATGCACAAGGCGGTCAACCAGACCGGGGGCCGAATCGAAGCGGTATTTTTTTGCCCTGATACTGACGCGTCCAAATCCCCCTGCCGCAAACCCAATCCCGGCATGTTTCACGCCATTGCGGAGCGATTCAATACACCGCTGGCAAATGTACCGGCGGTCGGGGACGCGTTGCGAGACCTGCAGGCTGCCGCAGCCGTCGGCGCAAAGCCAATGCTCGTCCTCACGGGCAAGGGGAAAAAAACCCAGGCGGGTGGCGATCTGCCGGAAGGAACGCAAACATTTGCCGACCTCGCTGCCGTGGCTCACGCCCTCACCACATGATATTCCTGCGTTCGCTCGCATTTTCTGTCGCGCTTGTCATTATCACCCCACCCTATGCACTTCTTTCCCTCGCGACATTTCCACTGCCCCGACTGCAGCGCTACCGCGTAATCTCCGGTTGGTCGCGCCTGGTTGTCGCACTTGCGCGCCTGATTTGCGGAATCCGATACCGCGTCGAGGGAATGGAAAATTTACCGAAAGGCCCTTCAATCATCCTTTCCAAGCACCAGTCGGCCTGGGAAACACTCGCCTTTCAGGCAATATTCCCGCCGCAAGTCCTGGTGCTAAAGCGAGAGCTTTTGTGGATTCCCTTTTTTGGCTGGGGTCTTGCGCTGATGAGTCCGATCGCGATCAATCGTTCGCGCGGCCGCGAGGCACTCCGCCGAATGGCGTCTGTCGGAACCGCCCGACTCAAGCAGGGATTCTGGATTGTCATGTTCCCCGAGGGGACGCGAATGGCGCCTGGAACGCGCGGCATCTATCACGCCGGAGGGGCATGGCTCGCCGCGAATGCAGGGGCGTCCATCGTGCCGGTCGCGCACAATGCCGGATCTTGTTGGGCTAAAAATGCTTTTATCAAACGCCCGGGCTTGGTTACCGTCTCTATCGGCAAGCCCATCAGCACGACCGGCCGTGGTGCTGATGAACTGATTAGCGAAGTGGAAGGCTGGATTGAGGGCCGTATGCCAAGCCTGGGTACACAACAATGACCCAGTTTGACCTGCCCCTCTTTATAAGCAACGTTTCAAAGATCATGCCTCGGCTGCGAGCCCCCGAGGAGGAGATTCGTCTCGCCCACCTCAAGGCTGGCCCACTGCCCTACCGCTTGGTTCGACGCAAACGTCGCACCATCGCCCTCACGGTCGATCACGATGGCGTCACAGCAGCAGCGCCGCGCTGGGTAAGCCTCGGGGAAATAGAGAAATTCATCCAGATCAAGGAATCATGGCTGCGCAAACGTCTCTCTGAGGCGGTGCAGCGCCATCCTTTCGAATGGCGCGCCGGTGCCCGGCTTGCATGGCTCGGGGGTGAAGTAACGCTGTATCCAGATCCGGCCGCAAAATTTCCGTGCCTTGAAGGCGACAAACTGCGCGTAGCGCTCGCAGCGGATGCCCCGCCCGAGGCGTGGCGCGAAACCGTCCTTACCTGGATGCGATCCGAGGCCCTCGCCCTGTTTCGCGAACGCGCCGGCCGGCTGGCTCCCTTGCTCGGGGTGGGCGTACCGCCGATAAAGCTGTCGAACTCCCAGTCACAATGGG
Organism: uncultured Pseudomonadota bacterium; assembly: GCA_903895005.1. The sequence continues at coordinate 1,173 of CAITSH010000410.1, read as the reverse complement.
GCAGTTGTTCGGCCAACGGACGCATCCTGCTGTGCTGGCGGCTCACGCATCTGCCTTTACGACTTGTAGATTACGTGGTTGCGCATGAACTGGCCCACCTGATACAACTCAACCACTCGAAACGATTCTGGGCTCTGGTGGAAAAGTTGTATCCGGACTACCCGACCGCGCGCAAGGAACTCAACAGCTTGGGCAGGCGACTGCCCGCACTATGAAAGGATAAAAATGAAAATACTTCATACGATGCTGCGCGTCGGCGACATGGAAAGATCGGTGAAATTTTATACCGAAGTGATGGGCATGAAACTGTTGCGTCGAACAGACCGACCCGAGCAAAAATATTCGCTTGCCTTCGTCGGCTTCGGATCCGAAGACTCCAACGCTGTGCTCGAGCTCACCTACAACTACGGCGTGACCAGCTACGATCAAGGCAGCGCATTCGGGCACATCGCCATTGAAGTGCACGATGCCCATGAGACATGCGAAACGGTCAAGACCAAAGGCGGAACGGTGACAAGAGAGGCCGGCCCGGTAAAGGGCGGTAGTTCGATCATCGCGTTTGTTCAAGACCCGGACGGCTACAAAATCGAGCTCATCCAGGCAGGGAAATAGAACGGAATTTTTCGTTTGTCACCCGCCGCTTGAAACCAGCAGGATTCGCTCATTCGAGCGCGCTGTATCGCCCTTAACTCGCCACCTTACTCGAGTTAGGGAGGTAGATGCTTCAGCGTGGAAGAACGGTTCGATAGCGGACAAGCCCGCTGGCCTGACCAAGTAGGCTCTTGGCAATCTCCTCCAACAAGGTTTCGGTAAGTTCGGCGGCCGGCACCGAGAAGTCATCTATTCCAAGGCGCAGCAAGTTCTTTCCAGAACAGAGCAACAGACCGTTTTCATGGTCGGCCCGGATGCTGACATCAACGACGACGGCGCTTGGAATATCGAAACGGACTTTGGCGATTTTTCCGTTGACCCGGATCTCTTCTTCGGAAAATTTTATGTTCGCCCCCCACAAGGCATCACGCACCTTCTGGATCGCTGCGGGCATGTCGCGCTCAAACGCGAGATTTCGCGCCCCCGTCCACTTGATGTAGAAATCAACCCTCTCAAGAAACTCACGATCATTGATTCGTTTCCGGCGGAAATCGATAAACGATTCGGAGAAAACGAGGTCCT
>CAITSH010000409.1 GCA_903895005.1 uncultured Pseudomonadota bacterium | reverse complement strand
GCGGCTAACCGAAGCCAAACTCCGATCGATTGCAGACCAGCTAAACCAACGACCACGCAAGTGTCTTGGCTACCTGACCCCGCACGAGGTACTCTTCGGCCTCAAGCCCATACCCATTGCGCTTCGAACTTAAATTCGCAGGTTTCGCCAACCGGGAAAACCACCTGCGAGGCCGCTTATTCGACCTTGATGGCGGTGCGCGCGACGAGGTCGGTCCATTGCTGGATCTCGCGGGTCATGCGCGTTTAAGCGGCATCGTGCGCCCGGACTACCTCAAGAACCCGCTGCGACACGGACGAAACGATGGCGGCAACCAAGCTGCCGGCCCGTTGACGGTTTCAGTCGAGCTTCAAATCAAGGGCCTTTAGGCGAACCGAGTATTTTTCCCGGTCGGCTTTGATCAGGTCGGAAAACGCCACGGGCGCCAGACCCATGGGCTCCATACCGACACCGAGTATGTACTTATCGCGAAACTCCGGCGTCGACGCAACCCGGATCGCATCTGCAGCGATTTTCTCAATGATTGCGGCCGGCGTTCGAGCCGGCGCCATCCAACCGAACCATGCGCTCGATTCGAATCCGGGAAGGCCGGACTCCGACAGTGTCGGCACATCAGGTAACGCGGAGGAACGGCGCAATCCGCCATAGGCCAGGGCCTTGATACGGCCTTGTCGTATCAGCGGCAGAGCCGGCGGCAAACCGGTGATTGAGAACGCGATTTGGCCACCCATCAAAGCCTGCAATATTTCCGGGCCTCCCTTGTATGGGACGTGGATTAATCGTATCGCAGCGGCCGTACTCAGCGCTTCCGTGTCGACATGCGGTGAACTGCCCAACCCGAAACTGCCGTAGTTGAGGTGGCCCGGTTTGGCGCGCGCCATCGCAATGAGTTCTTGCAACGACTTTGCCACCGAATCCACAGGTGCGACAAGCACGTTGCCGGCGACGACAAGACCCGCAACGGGCGCGAAATCCCTGACCGGATCATAGGGCAGCTTGCTTCTGAGGAACTGATTCGCCATCCATGTCACATTGTCAGTCATGAACACGGTGTAGCCATCAGCCGGCGCCTTGGCGACAATATCAGCAGCGATAATGCCACTTGCCCCGGGTCGGTTCTCCACCAGGACTTGCTGCCCCCAGCTTTTCGACAATTCGAACGCGAGCGCGCGCGCAAGTCCATCCTGCAAGCCGCCCGCAGGAACCGGCAACACGAGGCGAACCGGTTTGCCAGGAAACGCTCCGGCCAGTTGCGCCTGGGCAAATCCCCAAGCAGGAAACAGCAGGCACAAGGCGGCCAGCACCGCCACCAGATGCTTAACAAGGATCGCAGTCATCTTTGAATCCTCGATTAAGCGGCTTTGGCGAGCAGATCGGGGAGCTTTAGCAGGCCGGCGGCATTCCGCCAAAACACCTTGTCATGGTCGATGGGCGACAGCTTGAGATCTTCCACGAGTTGTATCGCCTTGGGCTTGAGCGATGTCAGCGGTGGCGCATCGCTGCCGTAGAGCACATGGTCAACACCAACGGTCTCAAGAACACAGCGGATGGCCGGCAGGTGATAACACACGGTGTCTAGGTACATCTTGCGAAGGTAGTGACTGGGCTTGTGCTTGATGCGAAGCGGCGCGTAGGATCCGAGGAAGTACGCTTCATCGCGCATCTCGTAGGCATAGTCGAGGCGGCCGATGACTTCGCAAATGCCGCCGCCGCCGTGCGAACCGACGATTTTTAGTTTCGGGAAGTCCTCAAGGATACCGCGCACAATCAACCGTGAAAGGGCGAGGGTCAGATCAAATGGCCGCCCCACACTCGAAGCGAGACGGTACTCCTTCATGCGTTCCTCTCCGAACCCGACATGCGGCGGATGGATCATGACGGGGATATCGAGCGACTCGGCAGCCTCCCAGAACGGGCGCGCCTCGTCATCGTCCGGATAGTGCCCCTTGTGACTTGAATTTATGAAAACGCCCTTTAGCCCGAGCTCATTTACCGCGCGCTCAAGCTCCCTGACGTAGGCCTTGCCGCCGCAAGGCAGCAGTGTTGCAAAGCCATAAACCATGCCTTTGTACTTTTGCTGGAGTTCGGCCGCGTAGTCAGTCCAGCGCTTGATGGAGGTGAGCTCCTCCTCGTCAGTCTTGTAACGCATGTAGTGCGCGGCGTTGCTTACAACGATGGCATCAACCCCCGCCTTGCGGTTTGTCTCGAGAACGTTCTCGATGTTCATCGGACAGCGGCCTTCCCATTCTGGTGCGGCGGCTTCTTCAGGCGGATATACGTGGTTGTGCCATTCGATGATCATGCGGTTCTCCTCCGGTTGTGTTTTTTTGAAAGCCCGGGAAAGGCTTTATTTTTTGATTGCCGTTTTGGCTTCGAAAATTCTAGCAGCAGTAATATGGTTTTCTAATCTATTCTTTCATATCCAATACAAAATAAGTCCGACCACCAAGTGACCACTATTCGACCTTGATCGCAGTGCGCGTGACGAGGTCTGTCCATTGCTGGATCTCGCGCGTCATGCGGGCGGTAAATTCGGAGGGGGCCACCGACAGCACTCGCGCACCCTGGCCGTTGAAAAGATCGCGCACGCCGGGCTTGTCCATGATTTTGGCGAGCTCGGCCTGCAGTCGCGCCACCACTTGCGGCGGCGTGCCGGCGGGGGCGAGCATGCCAAACCAGATCGGCGCGTCGTAGTCGGTAAAGCCCTGCTCGTAAAAAGTCGGGGCATCGGGCAGGAAGGCGCTGCGCTGCTGGCCGGTCACGCCAAGGGCGCGCAGGCGCCCGGCCTTGATCTGGCCCATCGCACTGGCGAGGCTGGAGGTGCCAAAGTCGATGCGACCGGCCACTGCCTCACTGATGGACCCGGCGACGCCCTTGTACGGGATATGCGTGACGCGCATTTTGGTCTTGTCGAAAAACAGTGCCGCCGCGAGATGCGACGAGGTGCCCTGACCTCCCGAACCAAAGGTGAGTGACTCGGGTTTTTCGAGGGCGAGTTGCACCAGCGCGCGAGCGTTGGCGGCCGGCAGGTCCACACGCGCCCACATCACCGTGGGTGCTTCGGCGAGCAAGGCCACCGGCACAAAATCCTTGAGCGGCTGGTAGGGCAGCTTGGGAAAGAGCGCCGGGTTCACCGTAAAGGTGTTCTCGGTAAAGAGCAGCGTGTAACCGTCTGCCTGCGACTTGGCGACGGCATCGATACCGATGATGCCGCTCGCGCCGGTGCGGTTCTCGACAATCACCGCCTGCCCCAGCGGCTCGGTAAGTTCGACCGCAACGCGGCGCGCGGCGACGTCGGTGAACGACCCAGCAAGATAAGGCACGACAATGCGAATCTGCTTGGTCGGCCACACCTGCGCCGCGGCTTGGCCACTGGCAAGCGCCGATGCGACTGCGGTAAAGGCCAACAGCGTTCGGATCCACATCGTGTTCATGCCCGCTCCTTCATGAGCTTGCGCTGCAGTCTTACTCGGCCTTGACGCCCGAGTCCTTGACCACCTTGGTCCACAGCGTGACTTCGTTGCGCAGGAAGGTGCCGAACTCTTCGGGTGTCGAGGGCGTCAGCACGACGCCCTGGGGCGCGGCCTGCGCCTTGACTTCGGGGTCTTCGAGCAGGGTGCGCGATGCGGCATTGAGGCGCTGGATGATCGCCGGCGGCGTGCCGGCCGGGGCGAGCACGCCATACCAGGTGGTGGCGACAAAGTTGATGCCCTGTTCGACCACCGTGGGAATCTCCGGGGCGAGCGGCGAGCGCTTGGCGCCGGTGACGGCGAGGCCCTTGAGCTTGCCGCCCTTGACCTGCGGCAGCGTGGTGCCAATGCCCGAGATCACCAGTTGCACGTCACCCGACATCACCGCGGCCATGGCCGGTGCCGCGCCCTTGAAGGGAATGCGCGTGATCTGGATGCCGGCGAGCGAATCAAAAAGTTCGGTGGCGAGCAGCGTCGGGCTGGAGGTGGCGCCGTAGTTGAGCGCACCGGGCTTGGACTTGGCGAGTGCAATGAACTCTTTCAGGGTGTTCACCGGCAGCGAGGGCGTGACGGCGATCATGTTGGGTGATTCACCCACCAGCGTGACCGGCGCGAAATCCTCGACGGTGCGATACGGCACCTTGGGATAAAAGCTCGCGTTGATGGCGTGGCCGGCCGACACAAAAAACAGCGTGTAGCCGTCGGGAGTGGACTTGGCCACGAGGTCGGCGGCAATCACGCCGTCGGCGCCGCCCTTGTTCTCGATCACCACCTGCTGGCCCAGCACATTGCCAAGGCGCAGCGCGAATACGCGGGCGATCGCGTCGGTGGGCCCGCCGGCGACAAAGCCCACCACCATGCGGATCGGTTTGGTCGGGTAGGTTTGCGCGACCGCGGTCGATAAGGTAAACAAAGATGCACATAGCGCAAAGGCAAGCCGTTTCATGAAAAGCTCCTGGGAAATGATGGAATTCGGGGGCGGTTCGCAGACACGTTTAGTACGTTTATTTACGAACAACCTTGGCTGGGTTCTCGCCATAGGGCGGCGAGTAGATGATCAAGACCTTCATGCGCTCGGAAGTCACGCGCACCGAATGAAACACGTCGGCCGGGAAAAAACACAGGTCGCCGGCGCGCGCCTGATGGGTGACGCCGTCGATGATGACCTCTGCCTCGCCTTCGATAAAGTACTGCGCCTGCTCCATGCCCGGATGCGCATGCGTGGAAACGCCGGCGCCTTTCTCGACTTCGCCCAGAACCACTTCCATGTACTGCGCACCATTGATGGCAGCCGATACGAGGCGGGTGTTTTTGGTGCCGGTGTGGTTGGCCGGCGAGTAAGACTCCATGTCGTCCGGGCGCAATACATACTTTGAAGTCGATGCAGTTGTGGTGCTCATGCGGTAAGCCTCCGTGCGTTACGCGTTACTCCAGCGCGCTGTCGCGGCAGCGAATCAGCGCGTGCTTGTCGTTGCGGAATACTTCTTCATCCAGTTGGTTGTACACGTGGTCGCGAAACACCACCAGGCCCCGCCCCGGCTTGGAGGTCAGGCGCTTTTCCATCACCTCGACCTCGGTGCGTATGGTGTCGCCGGGCCGCACGTGGCGCAGGAACTTGGCGCCCTCTATGCCCGCGAGCGCCACCACGCTGCCCTGAAAAAGCTCGCCCGTCATGGCCGTGGAAAACGACATCACCAGGTGGCTGGGGCAGATACGCCCCGGCAGGCCACGCGATTGTGCGTAGGCGTCATCGAGGAACAGCGGCACGTCATAGCCCACCAGCTTGCAAAAGGCGTCCTGGTCGGCGGCTGTGATCAGGCGCGAGGTGGTCGGGTAGGTTGCACCGACTTCGAAGTCTTCGTAATAGCGTGTCATACCTTGCTCCCGGCGATACGCACCGCGCCGCTCGCGGCGTAGCGCGCAATGTCATCAGCGCCAAAGCCCGCCTCGGCCAGCACCGCCTGAGTATGCTCGGCGAACTTGGGCGCAACACCGGGGTGGCGCGCCGCCTCGCCGTCAAAAAAACCGGGCGAGGCGAGCATGCGAGTGCGGCCGATGCCGGCGTGCTCGCGCGCGACCAGCGTGCCGGTGGTGGCAAGGTCCGGGTCGGCGGCCACATCGGCGAGCCCGTTGACGCGCTGCGCCGGGAAACCCAGGCGCGCGGCAAGCGACTCCCATTCGGCCACGGTGCGCGTATCGGCGACCGCGGCAATCATGTCGTAGAGCTCGCCCACATGGGCGTTGCGCACCACGGCGTTGGTGATGCGCGGGTCATCGGCGAGCTCGGGCCGGCCGGTCTCTCGAAAAAACTGCGCCCATTGCGCGCCGCTGTAAGGCGTCATGGCGACATAGCCGTCCTTGGCGCTGTAGATGCGCCGGCCGCGCGCCGACATCACGCGGTGGTAACCCACCTCACCGCGCGCCGGCTCGTAGCTTTCGCCCTGCAGGTGTTCGAGCAGCATGAAGGCGGCGAGGGTTTCGTACATGGGCACGTCGATCAGCCCGCCACGCCCGGTGGTCGTGCGCCGGTACAGCGCAGCGAGCACCGCGCAGGCGAGGCCCATGCCGGCGACCTTGTCGGCGAGCAGGCTTTGCACAAAGCGCGGCACGCCGTCATTACCAGCGTTGAGCGCGGCCAGGCCCGAGGAGGTCTGGATCACATCGTCAATGGCTGCGGCATCGGCGCGTGGATTGTTTTTGGCAAAGCCGGTCGCGGTGCAATACAGGATGCGCGGGTTGATGGCGGCGACGGCTTCATAGGAGAGATCCAGCCTGTCCATGGCACCGCGCCTGACGTTGTGGATGAACACATCGGCGGTGCTGATGAGCTTGCGCAACACAGCGCGGCCATCAGCGGTCTTGAGGTCGATTGAGACCGAGCGTTTGCCGCGGTTGAGATTGAGGAAGATGCAGCCCATGCCATCGGAGGCCACCGAGCCGGCGTGGCGCATGATGTCGCCCTCGGGCGGCTCGATCTTGATGACGTCGGCGCCGTAGTCGGCGAGGATTTGCGTGGTCAGCGGCCCGAAGACCACGGTGGTGAGGTCGATGACGCGCACACCGGCAAGCAGCGCGGCGTTGGCGTCGCCTGCCTGGGTGGACTTTTGTTCTGTTGCAGCTGCGTTCATGGAGTGCGTTTGCGTCCTATCCTGGTTGCCTAAGTGCCAGCGGGCGGATCGCGGAGCACCGCAATGGCCGAGATTTCGATGAGCGCGTCCTTGCGCAAGAGGCCCGCAACCAGCACGCCCGCCGCCGCCGGCGTCGCGGTCTTGAAAAACTCGCGCCTCACGGCTGCGGTGCCCTTGTAGTTTTCGGTGGTGGTAAAAAATTCCTGGGTCTGCACGATGTCATCGCAGGATCCGCCCACAGATTGCAGCAGCGCCTCGAACTTGCGGAAAATCTGGCGTGTCTGCTCGACGATGTCGCCGGGCGCGGTGATCTTGCCGGTCTCGTCGGTGCCGGTGGTGCCCGAGAGCCAGATGGTGTTGCCCACGCGCATGGCCGGGGCAAAGGTGTAATGCGCGGGCCAGGGCTTGCCGGCGGTGAGTTTTTCGCGAATCTCAGGCATGGTTGTTCCTCGTTGACCTGATTGGACTAATTAGCCTTGCTGGCCTCGTTTTTCTTTGCGTCATCGTGCGGCAAGACGCGATAGACATGAAACCCTTCGAGCAAGACCTCGTCGCGCTGGTTAAGCAGCCGGGTCTTGAAGCGGGCGAATTGCCGGTGTTCCTCGTTCCAGAGCTTTTCCAGCTCGAACACCGGCCGCACCGTATCGCCCACCAGCGCCGGCTTGAGAAAGCGGCAGCCCTGCTCGATGAAGATAAAACCATCGAGACGCTCGCGCTCCGAGGATGCGCCCAGCGCAGTCAGTGACGTGAGCAAGAGTCCGTGCGCCAGCGGCTTGCCGAAATGGCTTTTTTTGGCGTACTCGACGTCATAGTGAATGGGGTGCACGTCACCGGTAACCCCGGAAAAAAGCAGAAAGTGCGCATCGGTGAGCGTCTTGGACGGCCCGCCGAAGGTATCGCCCACTTGAAGTGGAGTGGTTTTACTCATCTTTTATCCTGGTAAATTCTATGTGAAGCTGCGGGGCTGTATTCGAATATTGCGAAATAGGATCGCGTTCTGGCGGAAACGCGCAGGCGTAATGCCGGTGTAACCTGGCAGCCGAAAACCCGCGCCAGTCGGCCCTCTCCAGCCTATCCCCCTAGCGTCGCGGCAACCTCAACTGCACGCACTCGAGCTCAGTCTTCGCCGCCAGCACTCCGCTCTCCCCGCGCTTAAGGTGCACGGTGGTGTGCTTGGCCACGGCCTCGCCGGCGGTTTCGCCGGTGCCTGAGAGTACGAAGTAAAAGCTGTCGTCTTCCATCGCCAGCTTTGCGCCAGCGTCGATTTTATAAAAGGCGAGCTTGGTTTCGCGCTCGGAGAACACGCCCATGAGCTTGCTTGCCACGCCGGGCTGGTCCTTGACGGGCACCCAGCCGAAGGCGGCCGAGTTCATGAACACCGGGCGGTCGTAGCGTTCCTTGGGGTAGACGAGCGGGCGGCCGTGGATGTGTTCCCACACGGCTTCGTAGGCGTCCTGGTTGACCTTGGTGCCGTCTTCCTTGAAGTACGTGTACACGCCCTTCTCGAACGTGCCCCTGGCCTTGAGTGCGCCGGCGGCGCGCTCTTCTTCGGATTCGGCGGTGTAGCCCGAGCCACTTGCGCCGCCGTATTGCAGCAGGAGGTTCCAGGTGACCCCGCTGGAAGTCTGCGGGCCGTAGCGCGTGCCCTCGGGGAAGTAGCCGATGGCACCGGGCGTGAAGCAGCCGTCCTTGTCGTAATCAAAGGTGCCTTCGAGCTGCAGGCGCACCTGGTCGAAGTTGTGGCGATGGCGCGGCGAGAAAAAATCACCCTCGATGTTGACGAGCTTGAGCGAGAAGTTTTCCGGGCCGGGCTCGCCCTCGAGGATGCGCACGGCGCGGATGACGCCCTCACGAATCTGGTTGTTGAGCGTGGTGAGGGTGCGGCTTTCGATGGGTACGACTTGCATGGGGGCCTCCGGGGCTGGGTCGAGCAGCCGCGTGCTGCGGCTGACGGAGCATATTACCGCAAGCCGCCGCGGCTACGCAGCAGCGGATGCCCCTATCAGGCGGAAATCGACACCAGCACCCTGATGGTTTAGCACCCAAGCGGTGCCGGCCGCACCAGGGGCGATGCCCGATTGCGCGGGGTGGTCGCTGTCCGTAAGATGTGCCTTCACCGACTAAGGAGTACCGTTATGCATGTGTTCGATTTTCGTGTAGTCGCACTACTTGCCGCCACCGCGGTGGGCCTTTGTTCCGGCCCTGTTGTAGCGCAAGGCGTGGAGACCTTCCCGAACAAGCCGATTCACTTTGTGTCGTCGTCGGTGGCGGGCGGGCTGACTGATGTGGTATCGCGGGTGCTGGGCGACCGCCTTGCCGCCAGCCCCGACATGCGCGGCCAGAGCGTGATCGTGGACAACCGCCCGGGTGCGGGCGGCGTGATTGCGGCGATGTCGGTGGTGAACGCCCCTCCCGACGGCCATACGCTGTTGATTGCAGACCTCTCCAATTCGGCCATCGCCCCGCTGCTGATGGAAAAGCCGCCCTACGACACGCTACGCGATTTTGCCGCGGTGTCACTCATCGGCACGACACCGTTTTACCTCGCGATCAACACCTCTCTCGGGGTGAATAACTGGAAGGAATTTGCCACATTGGTCAAGGCAAGCCCGGACAAGTTCTCGTATGGCACATCAGGCTCGGGGACGATTCACCACCTTGCCACCGAGATGATGAAAACGCGCGCCGGCCTGAAGCTCGTGCACGTCCCCTACAAGAGCAGCGGGCAATCGACACCGGCGCTGGTGGCCGGTGACATACAGGTGTTGTTCTCGGCCTACCAGGCGGTGGTGCCGCATATCAAGACGGGCAAGGTGAAGCTGCTGGCGGTGGCGAGCCCCGAGCGTTCGGCGCAGGCGCCCGATGTGCCGACCTTTGCCGAGTTGGGCATCAAGGACATGATTTTTGTGCCTTCGGTACATGCGCTCGCGCCCGCGGCCACGCCCAAACCGGTCATCAGCAAGCTCTCGGCCGAGATCAAGAAGGCCTTGCAGACACCGGAAGCGGTCAAACGCTTTGAGGGCCTGGGCATAGACCCGCTGGGCACCACGCCCGAGCAGCACCTGGTGCAGCTCACCTCCGACCAGGCGGTGTATCGCGCGGCGGTGAAGCTCTCTGGGGCGAAGGTCGAGTAGGCACTACCTGGCGACGGGGCGATGCGAAGCCCAGCCGTCGCATAAGTTCAGCCGAGCACGGCGGCACCCGGTTGCATGGCGTAGGCGAAGGGGGTTTTCATGAAGGCCACCAGCAGCGACAGCGCACGCATGTCGTCCGGGGCGCTGTTGAGCCGGTCGACCACGCTGTTGGCCGAAACCTCGTGTTGCGGGTGGGTGACGCGGAATTTCGGCCCGGCGAGGTCATCTTCCTCCCAGGCGATCACGACACTGTTGGCACCGCGGCGTATCGTGTAATAACGTCCCATGCTCAAGTCCAGTTCTGTTTGTGTACGTACTTGTCGTTGCATTGCTGTTTGGCGTTGCTGTTGACAAGGTATACACCGACTTCAGGACAGGCATTCGACCCAAATCACCGATCGGCGCCATTCCGCGCACGGAACGTGATTTAAATCACACCACCAAAATTTACCGTCGAAACTAGTGTTGCGGCAGGCCGATTTGCAACAATTCAGTGGCTTGGGTGGCAACGAGACCCGCTGCTTCGCCGGACAAGAGGTAAACGGTGGTGTACTTTGTATAGGCCTTAGGTCCAGACGCACCATCAACGCTGCCGGCGCCCGACAACACGAAGTAAAGGCTCATTGGCTCAAGCGCGAGGGTTGCGCCGGCATCGGCCTTGAAAAACGACAGGCGCGTGGCACGCTCCGAAAACACCCCGGCGATTTTTTTTGCCGTGCCGGGTTGCCCGGCAACGGGCTGCCACGCAAAGTGCGCCGGGTCCATGAGTACCGGGCGCACATAGCGTTCTTTGGGATAAACGAGTTCGCGCCCGTGTATGTGTTCCCAGATCGCCTCGTAGGCGTCCTGGTTGACCTTGGTGCCGTCGGGCTTGTTGTAGGTAAAGACGCCCTTCTCGAACTTGCCCTTAGCCTTGAGCGCCTCGGCCGCGACTTGGGCCTCGGCCTCGGTGGTGTAGCCGGCGCCGCTCGCGCCGCCAAACTGCAGCAGCAGGTTGGAGGTGTCGGTATCGCAGGTTTGTGGGCCATAGCGCGTGCCCTCGGGAAAATACCCAAGCTCGCCCGGACCCAGCTTGCCGTCCGCCTCGTAATCAAAGGTGCCGGCGAGCTGGTAGCGCACCTGGTCGAAGTTGTGGCGGTGGCGCGGCGAAAAATACTTGCCGGCGATGTTCACCAGCCGCAGCGAAAAATTTCCCGGCCCCGGCTCGCCCTCGACAATGCGATAGGCGCGGATGGTGCCGTCGCGGTACTGGTTTTTGAGTTGCGTGAGCGGGATGGATTCGAGCGGGATGACTTGCATGGGGGCTCCGGCCTTGCACAATGGAATCGACTGGAAACCCGCATCTGGCCGGCGTTTCCAGCCTATACGCTAGCGCATTGATGCGTTGATTTTTTCCAGCGCAGCCGAACCCGGGCACAACTCCTTGGCGTTCATCTTGTTGAAGGGCATGTCGGAGGTGTGCAGGTGGGCGTGCATGTCGTCGGCCTCGGGGTTCACGTACAGGAGGCCGGTGATGACCTCGCCCTTGGCGGC
>CAITSH010000408.1 GCA_903895005.1 uncultured Pseudomonadota bacterium | reverse complement strand
TCGGTTAAAAAAGTCGCGCAGCGCGGCACGGTCCAGGTGAGGGTCGAGCTGGCGGTAGGCGCGGGTGGCGCGGATTTTGATGCGGCGGCAGCGGCGGGCTGGCTGGATCGCCTGGGAGCGTTTGCCGCGCAGCGCGGACTGAGCTTTGTCCCGACACCCGAGGCCTTGGCGCAGGTCGCGCTGCAATTTCGTTCCCGGCAAGAGCCGCCCGCCTTTGAGCTGGCGCGTCCTGCCTTGGCGGTGGCGCTCGATCAGGCGTTGGGCGCGTTTGCAGCCATGCGCGCAACGGAAGGCACGGCCTTGCGGCAGGATTTCGAGGCACGGCTCGCTTTGCTGGCCGGCCACATTGAGGCCATCGCGACGCGCGCCCCGGGCGTGGTCGTCGCGGCCCGCGATGCGCTCCTGAAGCGACTGCGCGAGGCGGGGCTGGAACTGCGGGTCGATGACGAACGCGTGCTCAAGGAGGTAGCGCTCTTTGCCGACCGTTGCGACATCGCCGAGGAACTGACTCGTTTCCGCAGCCACCACGCTCAGCTGAAAAAACTCTTCGCCGGTGAGGGCGAGATCGGGCGCAAGGCCGAGTTCATCCTCCAAGAAATGGGCCGCGAGGTGAATACGACCGGGGCCAAGGCCAACGACTACGAGATCGCCCGCCTGGTCATTGAGCTGAAGAACGAGCTCGAGCGCATCAAAGAGCAGATCGCCAATGTCGAATGACCGCGTGTTACCGGCGCTTGGGTTGGGGACTCGCGTGGCTCACCGCCACGTTTGCGCCAGCCGCAGATAGTGTCGCTGCCGACTCACCCGCCGGGGCTTTGCTTCCGGCGCGGGTGCAGGGCGCTTTGGGCGGAGAGGTGCAGGTCGCCGCCCTGCCGGGGCTCGGCTTGCGCTGGCATTTGGACGCCGGTGCGGCGGGGCCGGGCCTCGGGCTAAGGGCAGAAGCCGCAGGGGTGCGTCTGCGGGTTGATGCGGTGCCCCAACCGGCGGGCGAATGGCGCTGGCGCCTCGCCGAGGGCGCGGTGGATTTGCCCGCTTTTTGGCCTGTGCTCAAAACCAAGCTGGGGCCGCCAGCGGGCGATTGGCTGGTCGGCGGCAAAGTCATGCTCACCGGCAATGGAGTTTGGTCCCCGACGGGCGGTCTTGCCGGCTCCGTCCAGCTGGAGTTGCGCGAGGGCTGGGCGCGTTCAGATGAACTGGGGGTCGAGGTGAGTGGGATAGAGGCGGATTTGGCCAGCGATGCCTTGGCCGGCGGCGTGCTGCCGCCCGGCCAGAGTCTGCGGGTGGCGCGCCTTGCGGCCGGCGCGGTCACGGCGGAGCGGCTCGAGTTTCGTTTTGGCATCACCGCGGCGCGCGTGCTGGAGCTGGCCTGTGCGCAACTCGACGTGCTCGGGGGCAAGGCGAGGATCAAACCTCTGGCCATCCCGCTCAACTCAACGCAGCTTGAGGCCGGCGCGGAGATCGAAGGCCTCGCCCTGTCCGAGTTGGCCAAGTTGATGCCGACCGCGGTGTCGGCTGCGCGGGGCAAGTTGAGCGGCCAGTTGCAGCTGGTTTGGGATGTCGCGGCGGGTCTGCGCATCAACGACGG
>CAITSH010000407.1 GCA_903895005.1 uncultured Pseudomonadota bacterium | reverse complement strand
GGGCCCACCGCGTCATCTCCATGCGCGCGGGGCTCGTCCACGAGGACCGTACCCGATGAAGCTCCTCGATCGCATCCGCCCCGCCGTCGTCAACGGGCTCCGCGAGCTCCAGGCCAACAAGGTCCGTTCGCTGCTCTCGATGTCGGGCATCATCCTCGGCGTGGCTTCGCTCGTCGCGATGGTCACCGTCGTCCAAGGGATGGTCGGCAACTTCCGCCAGTTCGTCGACGCCATGGGCGGCATCGAGAAGATCACCGTCAGCCGCGAGCAGCTGCCCAAGGAGCAGGAGCATCTGGCCGAGCTTTCCGAGGGCATCACGATGCGCGACGTCGACCGCATCCGTCGGACGGTGCCCCTGGTCGAGAACATCTCCCCCGAGGCGCGCGTCGGCTTCGAGCGCCTGATCATCGAAGGCCGCGAGACGAGCACCTACGTGACCGGCGTCACGGCCGATTACCTTCCGGTGGCCAAACGCTGGATCGACCCGGGCTTCGGGCGCTTCGTGAGCGACCTCGACGTGCTCAACATGAACGACGTGATCGTCCTCGGTTCCGCCGTGGTGCCCGAGCTGTTCGGGGCCAACGTCGACCCCGTGGGCAAGGTGGTCAAGATCCGCGGTCGTCGCTTCACCGTCATCGGCGTCCTCAACAACATCGAAGGCTCGGGCATGCAGATCCGCTCGGCCAACTCCAAGGGAGGCGGCGGCGCCTGGCGCTGGCGTAACAGCGGCGCGTTCATCCCGGTCTCGACCGCCCAGGCCAAGTTCATCGGCAACGACCGCCTCTCCGGCCTCGGCCTCCGCATCGGCGACGCCGAACGGCTGCATGACGCGGTCGACCAGACCGAACGCACGATGCTCGCCGCCCACAAAGGCCTGCGCGACTTCGCCATCTCGACGAACGAGCAGACGCTCGAGGACTTCCGCAAGACGGAGGCCGCCTTCAAGCTCTCCCTCGGCGGCGTCGCCGGCATCTCCCTCTTCGTCGGCGGCATCGGCATCATGAACGTGATGCTCGCCTCCATCAACGAGCGCATCCGCGAGATCGGCGTGCGCAAGGCCGTCGGCGCGCGCGGTTCCGACCTCTTCCTGCAGTTCCTCGCCGAGGCCGCGGTGATTTCCGTCGTCGGCGGGCTCATCGGCCTCGTGGTCTCGATGGGCATCGTCTCCTTGATGAACTTCATCCTTTCGCAGGCGCTCCCCACCGGCGCCGGCGCCTCCTTGGACTGGATGATCATGTCCCAAGGCCTGGCTTTCTCGGTCGTCGTCGGCCTCGTGGCCGGCGTCTACCCGGCGCTGCGCGCCGCCAAACTCGACCCCATCGAAGCCCTCCGCCACGAATGAACCCCTCCATGCGCAACCTGCTCCTCGCCGGATTATTCTCCGCCACCCTCGCCGCCGAGGCCTTGCCGCCCGTCCCCGTCTGGGAGGGCGTCCCGCCCGCCGAGACGCTCAAGGCCAAGCCCGGCCAGGACCCCAAGGGCGTGCTCAATAAGAGCGGCCATCGCGGCGACGTGATGATCCCCGAGTTCGTCGCCTATCCCGCCGCCAAGCCCGGCGCGCCTATCGTCATCGTCTGCCCCGGCGGTGGTTACGGCATCCTCGCCGAACAGCATGAAGGGGTCGAAGTCGCCCGTCGCCTCAACGCCTTCGGCAGCGCCGCCGTGGTGCTGCGCTATCGCGTGCCGCGCCGTGACAACGAAAAGCCCTGGGTCGTACCGGTGATGGACGCCCGCCGGACCATCCAGCTCGTCCGCGAACGCGCCAAGGAATGGAACGCCGATCCCAAGAAGGTCGGCATCCTCGGTTTCTCCGCCGGCGGCAATCTCGCCGCCCGCGTGGCTTACGCCCCGGCCGAAGCCGACGCGCCGCGTCCGGATTTCGCGGTGATGGTCTACCCGGCCTACCTCTTCGAGAAGGATAAGCCGGACAGCGTCCTGCGTGAAGGCCCGGATGGCGTGATCCCGCCCAAGGGCTCCAAGCCCGTGCCGGCGTTCTTCGCGCACAGCGCCGACGACACCTACCCGGCCGAGGGCTCGATGGCCTTCGCCAAGGTGCTCAAGTCGATGGGCGGCTCCACCGAAGTCCACGTCTGGGCCAAGGGCGGGCATGGCTGGGGCGCGTCCGATCGCTGCGTGGCGGCCAAGCAGTGGACCGACCTGCTCGGCGTCTGGATGAAGGAGCGCGGCCTGCTGGCCCCCTGAGCGAGCGTCCGGATTCCAACCCAATAAAAAAGCCGCCCATCTGGGCGGCTTTTGTTTGGGCTCTGCGTCCGCTTAGAACTTGAAGCGGAGGCCGGCGAGGGCTTCCCAGTTGTTGGTGTTGAAGCCGGCGTCGCCCTGGAGCACGTTGATGTTATAGAGCTGGGCGTGCTGCGCGGTGAGGGTGAGGTCGGATCATGTCGGGCTGGTGGCTTTCTTTATGGCTTTTTTTATCGCAGGAGTCTTTGCTGGGCGCTTTTTGGTGGCGCGTATCTGCTGCGTCAGCCATCGCCGCTTTTCGGTCGGCTTGCATTGCTTGAGCGCATATTCAGCGCGCGATGCGCTGGAGCGATCACCGCAAGCGATGGCCCCCAGCAGTTGCCGAGGCGGATGTGCGCGGGTGTAGCGCGCCCCCTTGCCACTGAGATGCTGGGCGTAGCGGCGCTCGACATCGGTGGTGATACCGGTATACAGACTGCCGTCGCGACACTCGATGAGATAGAGAAACCAGGACATGGCGCGCAGTGTATCGCCAAGCTGATACATTGCGGCCTGACTAAGTTACGCCCAAGCGCAACCAGGAACGCATCGAGGAGACAGCCGTGGCCAGCAAGAAACCTGACGTCAGCTTCAGTCATTTTGGTATGTGGGTGGAGAACCTGCCGCGCATGGTGCGTTTCTATACCGGACTGCTGGGCTATGTGGTGAGTGACCGTGGTCCACTCAATACCCCGACCGGTCGTCATCCGTTTGCCTTTCTGACGCGCGATGCCGCCGAGCATCATCAGCTGGTGCTGGCCGGTGGCCGGCCGGCGAACCTGGCCTTCAACCCCATCAATCAACTGTCGTTCCGGGTCGACAGTCTGGCCACCCTGCGTGCCTACTACGCCCGCGTCACCAGCAAGCCATATGCGGCACTGGTGAGCGATATTCATCCGGTGTGTCATGGCAATGCGTTGTCATTGTATTTTCGTGACCCGGAGGGCAATCGCATCGAGCTGTATATCGACACGCCCTGGTATGTGAACCAGCCCATGCGTTTGATCCTGGATTTTTCCCTCAGCGATGCCGCCTTGTGGGCGTGGGTGAAAAACGCCATGCAGGCCAAGCCGGGCTTTCAGCCGGTGGAACGCTGGCGGCGCAACCTGCAGCGGGAATTGAACGCTGCCAATCTCAAGCTCAAGCGTGAACTGGCTGCGGCGCTGGCCGGGGCGCGGCGCAAAGCCAGCGCTGCGAAAAAAAGCGCTGCGAAAGCAACTGCGCGAAACGCCCGGTAACAAACTGAACGGACAAAGTGAACCGATAACGCTGGGAGGGAGAGTCATGCATTGCATCCATCATCGTTGGAACACGACGGGCCTGCGCCTGGTGTTCAACATACTCATGGTTTTTGTTGCCAGCCTCAGCCTGCCGGTGCTGGCGCAATCGGGGGCTGCATCTTCCGCCGCCACTGGCGTTGCCTCGGCGGCGCAGGACTACCCCAAGGGTCAGGTGAAGTTCGTGGTCGGCTTTCCGCCTGGTGGCAGCAGTGACATCGTCACCCGGCTGCTGGCGCAGAAATTCCAGGATCGCTGGGGCAAGCCGGTGGTGGTGGAGCAAAAGGTCGGTGCCACCGGCCTCATCGCCAACGACTATGTGGTGAAGTCCGCCCCCGATGGTTTGAACATGGTGCTGCTCACCGGTGGTCATCCGGTGTCGGCGGCCATCCTGAAAAAGCTGCCCTACGATCCGGTGCGCGATTTCGCCATGGTGTCCACGGTCACCAACTACCCGATGGTGATGGGCGTGATGCCCGAATCACCGATCAAGTCGGTGACCGATCTGGTGGCGCGGGCCAGGGCCGAGCCGGGCAAGATCAATTTTTCGTCCGCAGGGGTGGGCAGCGCGCATCATCTGTTCGGTGAGTGGTTCAACCTCGCTGCCGGTGTGAGCATGACGCATATCCCGTTCAAGGGCGCGGCACCGGCTATCACCGAGCTGCTGGGTGGTCGCATCGATGTCATGGTCGAGACCATGACCTTCATGTCAGGGCAGGTGAAAAGCGGTCGCATACGCGCGCTGGCGGTGTCCTCGCGTGAACCTTCGGCCGAGTTACCCGGCATTCCGACCATCAATCAAACCTATCCGGAAATCGAGTTCAGTTCCTGGCTGGGGCTGGCGGTGGCGCCGGGTACACCGACGGCCATCATCGATAAACTGAACTTCGAGGTGCGGCAGGTATTGCAAATGGCCGATGTGCGCCAGCGCCTGCAGCAACTCGGTGGCGAGCCGGCAGCCTCAACGCCGGAAGAAATGCGCGTTCGTGTGGAACGCGAAGTGGCACGCTGGGTGCGCGTGGTGGATTCGAGAAAGATAGAACGGCAATGATTCTTCTGACAGGAGCAAGCGGGCCGACCGGCTCGGTGGTGCTAAAACATTTCGTGCAGGCCGGATTACAGGTGCGGGCCTTCGTGCATCGCGCCGAATCGGCCGCCAAGGTACGCGCAGCTGGTGCTGCCGAGGCCTTCATCGGTGACATCGAGCAACGCAACGACGTCACCGCCGCGATGCAGGGTGTGCAGCAGGTGTATCACGCCTGTCCGCGCTTCAGCGAACGCGAAGTGCAGATCGTGGAATGGATGATCGATGCAGCCCGCGCCAACCCCAAGTTTCGACAGTTCATCTATCACAGCGTGCTGCACGCACAGAACGATGCCATGCCGCATCACCGCGACAAGCGCATCGCCGAGTGGCGTCTGTTCGACTCGGGCCTTCCCTACACCATCTTGCAGCCGACGCAATACTTCCAGGTGTCGACACGCGACTGGAAGGGCATCGTTGCCAGCGGCGAATTCGCCACGCCCTTTGGTGCCGATCAGAAACTCTCGCTGGTGAATGTCGAGGACATTGCCGCTGCCGCCACCATCATGGCCACGCAAGCGGGCTGGACCGGTGGCTGCTTCGAGCTGATGAGCGGCGACAGCTACACCCGGCATGAAATGGCGGCGCTGATGACCGAAGCGCTGCGCAAGAGTGCCGGCTGGCCGGCCGGGCGCGCGGTGCATGCGGTGGTGGAGGATGTGGCGCACTGGCGCGACCATCAGCGCAAGACCGGCGCCTTCAGCGAAACGCAGATCGCCCGCGCCGAAAAGATGTTCGTGCAGTACAGCGCACATGGCCTGTCGGGTGGCAACGGCCGGGTGCTGGGCATGATTCTCGGTCGCGCCCCCAGCCGCTACGCCGACTTCATTGCGCGCATGGCGGCAGAGCGGCCGCAGGGCTGAGTGCGCAGGGCTGAGTGCAATGCGGGTGGTGGAGTGGAACCGTTGAAGGAGGCCGTGCTCAACATCTCGGCCTATCTGTTCGTTGCGCTGGACGAGCTGCCGACGCTGCGCGAACGCTGCCTGGACGAGGCGCGCGCGCGCAAGTTGTTGGGCACCATCCTGTTGGCAAACGAGGGCATCAACCTGTTTCTTGCTGGTGATGCCGATGCCGTGCGCAGCTTCGTGCAATGGCTGCGCCAGGATGTGCGCCTGGCTGCGCTAACCCCCAAGGAGAGCTGGTCGGCCAGCCAACCGTTTCGCAAGATGCTGGTGAAGATCAAACGCGAAATCATTCGCATGGATCAGCCCGCGATACAGCCGCATCAGGCGCGTGCGCCGGCGGTGAGCGCCGCCACCGTGAAGCGCTGGCTCGATGCCGGCCATGACGATGAGGGACGCGAAGTGGTGACGCTCGATACCCGCAACGCCTTTGAAGTGGATTACGGCAAGTTTGCCAATGCCATCGACTGGCGCATACAGCGCTTTGGCGAATTCCCGGTGGCCGCGCGCGAACACCTCGACGCGCTGCGTGGCAAGACGGTGGTGAGTTATTGCACCGGCGGCATCCGCTGCGAAAAGGCCGCCATCTACCTGCGCGAGCTCGGACTGGAGCAGGTCTATCAGCTCGACGGCGGCATCCTCAAATACTTCGAGGAAGTCGGGCAGGCGCACTACGAGGGCGGCTGCTTCGTGTTTGATGCGCGCGAATCGCTGGGGGCGGATTTACAGCCGGTGGGGCGGGGTTAGGCGGCTAACCTGTCGCGATATTGTTCTCGCTGTGACCATGCAATTGGCGTGATGTTGTAACTCTGCAATGCATCGACCATTTCGTCTGCAATCTTCTTTTCGCGATCGTTCAGAATGGCGTAGGCGATCGAATCGCTAGAACGTGTTTCCTTTGTGTCCTCCCAAGACATGATCATGGCACTGATCGGAGCCTTTGCCGGATTGTTGATGGCGCGCAGGATCCGCTCAGGCTGTGTTTTTGACTTCGGTACGACGAAATCAAACCGATGATCGAATCCGGTTCGACCAGAAAATTTAAACCCTGCGGTATAGCGAATTTCTTGACTGTCCATCCACAGTGCGACGTCCTCGAAAAAAAAATTCTCTACGTTAGGGCGTGCCAGGTAAAACAAGTCATTGACCGACAACATGGCTTGTATCAGGCTGTGTTTGCGCAAAGGATATTGGCTGTCTGTCGACTTGACCGTGATTGCGCCGTTCTCGATGTGCATGCCAAAGCCGTTGAGCGTAGTTTGTAACAAGGCCTTTCGTCTCGGAGTCTCTAGCGTGCAACCCGATAAGGCTAGGTCGCTCAGGGTCTCGCCGGCATCGGTCAGTATCCATTCTTCATTGTGTTTTCTTACATAGATTTGGATGTAATCGTTGTGTCGATCGATATAGGGTGTGGTGATTTCCGTCCAACCGTCGATCTGCTTTGTGGTTGTCTTGGATCTAAGCCAACTGAAATATTGATCAGTGAGGTTTTCCAGGTTCATGAGAACAATCCTCGGGTAATGACTGGCTTTTTTACAATACTGCAAAACTGCATG
>CAITSH010000406.1 GCA_903895005.1 uncultured Pseudomonadota bacterium | reverse complement strand
GAGCGGTTATGTCGAACCCGTCCAGGACAAGAAACTCATCAATGGCGCGATCAACGGCATGCTCTCCGACCTTGATCCGCATTCAGCCTACCTCGACCCGGAGGCCTTCAAGGAACTCCAGGTCGGCACCCAGGGTGAGTTTGGCGGCCTGGGCATCGAGGTCGGCATGGAAGACGGCTTCGTAAAAGTGGTGTCCCCGATCGAGGACACACCGGCGTTCCGCGCAGGCCTCAAGCCCGGCGACCTCATCATCAAGCTCGACGACACGCCGGTAAAGGGCATGACGCTCAACGACGCCGTGAAAAAGATGCGCGGCAAACCCAAGTCACCGATCCGTATCACCGTGCTGCGCAAGGGTGAGCCCAAGCCGTTTGAAGTCACCCTGATCCGCGATGTGATCCGCGTGCAAAGCGTGAAATCCAAAATGATTGAGCCTGGCTACGGCTACGTGCGCCTGTCGCAATTCCAGGAGCACACCACCGAGAACCTGGTGAAGCATCTCAACACGCTTTACAAGGACGGCCCGCTGCGCGGTTTTGTGCTCGACCTGCGCAACGATCCGGGGGGCCTGCTCAACGGCGCGGTCGGCGTTTCGGCGGTGTTCCTGCCGCCCAAGTCGCTGGTCGTTTCAACGGACGGTCGCACCGAGGATGCCAAGCGCAAGTTCAACGCCAGTCCCGAAGACTACCTGCGCGGCACGCGCGAGGACTTTCTTAAAGCCCTGCCCGCAGGCATCAAGACCGTACCGATGGTGGTGCTGGTGAACGGCGGCTCGGCCTCGGCCTCGGAAATCGTCGCAGGCGCGCTGCAGGACTACAAGCGCGCCACGGTGATCGGCACCACGACCTTCGGCAAGGGCTCGGTGCAGACCATCCTGCCGCTGGGCAACAACACCGCGATCAAGCTCACCACGGCACGCTACTACACGCCGCTCGGGCGTTCGATCCAGGCAAAGGGCATCGTTCCCGATGTCGAGGTCGAGGAGCCGGGCGCCAGCGGCACGCGCATGCGCGAAGCGGACCTGCTCAAGCACCTTGAGAACGACAAGGACGCTGCCAAACCGGCCGAAAAAGCCGTACCCGGTGCGGCCAAGGCGGCGCCCAAGGCGGATCCCAAGGATCCTGCAGCGGCGCCCGAAGCGCGCGCACCGATCGAGCCCGCATCGGACGAGGACTTCCAGTTCCAGCAGGCGATGAACCACCTGAAGGGCCTGCCCGTCGTCAAGGCACCGCCGGTCAAACAAGCGGCCGTCACCGTAAAATAAGCGGTCGCACAAAACACGCGAGGCCGGGCCAGTCCCGGCCTCGTGCATTTTGAGAAACGATTCACCCATGAACGACGCCCAGCTACTGCGCTATTCACGCCATATCCTGCTGCCGGAGATCGACGTTGCCGGCCAGCAGAAAATCGTCTCGGCGCATGCGCTCATCGTCGGTGCCGGCGGACTCGGGTCGCCCGCTGCGATCTACCTAGCCTCGGCCGGTGTCGGCCGCATAACGCTCGCCGACGCCGACACGGTCGATCTCACCAACCTGCAGCGCCAGATCATGCACACCACGCAGGCGATCGGCCAACCCAAGGTCGAATCCGGGCGCGACACGCTGGCGCGCATCAACCCCGAGGTGCAGGTCAGCGCACTGCAGTCGCGACTCGCCGGCGAGGAACTCGATGCGCTCGTTGCCGGCTGCGACGTGGTGCTCGACTGCTGTGACAATTTCGCCACGCGCCACGCCGTGAACCGCGCCTGCGTCAAACACCGGAAGCCGTTGGTATCGGGGGCAGGCGTACGTTTTGACGGCCAGCTTTCGGTATTCGACATGCGCCGCGAAGACAGCCCCTGCTACCACTGCCTCTTTCCCGAGAACGCCGAGTTCGAGGAGACGCGTTGCGCGGTCATGGGCGTATTCGCGCCGCTGACCGGCATCATCGGCACCATGCAGGCGGCCGAGGCGCTCAAGCTGATCGCCGGGGTCGGTGAAACTCTGTGCGGGCGCGTGCTGCTGCTCGATGCGTTGTCGATGCAACTGCGTGAAATTCGCCTCAAAAAAGATCCCGGCTGCGCCGTCTGTTCAGCGTAGCCGCAACCCGACACGTTTATGCTCAGGATCACCGAACTTAAACTGCCCCTGGAGCACCCCCCGGAGGCGCTCGAGACGGCGATCATGCAGCGCCTGGGCATCGAGAAGGACAGCCTTCAAAGCTTCACGGTGTTTCGCCGCGCGCATGACGCGCGCAAGCGCTCGGCCATCGTACTTATCTACACCATCGACGCGCAGGTCAAAAACGAGGCAGCACTGCTCTCGAAATTCGCCGCCGATCCCCACGTCAAAGCAACCCCTGACATGGCCTATCGCTTTGTCACCCATGCCCCCGATGCCGCACGGTCCGGCGGCA
Organism: uncultured Pseudomonadota bacterium; assembly: GCA_903895005.1. The sequence goes on along the minus strand of CAITSH010000406.1, from coordinate 13,875 downwards.
AGCCACGGCCTGTGGTCATAGGCACCGGTCCGTGCGGCTTGTTCGCCGCCCTCATCCTCGCGCAGATGGGATTCCGGCCGATCGTCCTTGAGCGCGGCAAGGCGGTGCGCGAGCGCACCCAGGACACCTGGGGCTTCTGGCGCAAGGGCAAAGACCTTGATCCGGAATCAAACGTGCAGTTCGGCGAGGGCGGAGCGGGCACCTTCTCGGATGGCAAGCTGTGGAGCCAGATCAAGGACCGCAAGCATTACGGCCGCAAGGTGCTCACCGAATTCGTCAAGGCGGGCGCGCCGGCCGAGATCATGTACGTCAGCAAGCCGCACATCGGCACGTTCCGCCTCGTCGGCATGGTTGAAAAAATGCGCGCAGACATCGAGGCACTGGGCGGCGAGTTCCGGTTCGGCGCCCGCGTGACCGACCTTGATATCGAAGCTGCAAAGGAGCCGGACGGCCTCGCGCAAATCCGCGGCGTGCGGCTCGCAAGCGGCGAGGCCATCGCCGCGAACCACGTTGTCCTCGCCATCGGCCACAGCGCGCGCGACACCTTCGAGATGCTGCACAAGCGCGGCGTCTACATGGAGGCCAAGCCGTTTTCCATCGGCTTTCGCATCGAACACCCGCAATCGGTCATCGACGCATGCCGCTTCGGCAAGGCAGCCGGCAATCCCATCCTGGGTGCCGCTGATTACAAGCTGGTGCACCACGCGAGCAACGGACGTGCCGTCTACAGTTTTTGCATGTGCCCGGGAGGGACCGTGGTTGCCGCCACTTCCGAGCGCGGCCGCGTGGTCACTAACGGCATGAGCCAGTATTCTCGCAACGAGCGCAACGCCAACGCCGGCATCGTCGTTGCCATCACGCCGGAGGACTACCCCGGCGGCGTGATGGCCGGCGTCGCATTCCAGCGCAAATGGGAAGAGCGCGCCTTCGAGTTGGGCGGGGGCAATTACAACGCGCCGGCGCAGCGCGTCGGCGATTTTCTTGCCGGCCGCGCTTCAACCTCGCTTGGGTCCGTGATCCCCTCGTACAAGCCCGGTGTCACACCTTGCGACTTGTCCACTGCGCTGCCGGACTACGCCATTGCCGCCATACGCGAAGCCATCCCTGCCCTGGACCGCCAGATCAAGGGCTTTGCGATGGCCGACGCGGTTCTGACGGGCGTTGAAACGCGCACCTCATCACCGGTGCGCATCAAACGCCGCGCCGATTACCAGAGCATGAACACCGCTGGCCTGTACCCGGCCGGCGAGGGCGCCAGTTATGCCGGCGGTATTTTTTCTGCGGCGATCGACGGCATAGAAGTGGCCGAAGCGCTGGCGCTCGATATGGCGGGGGAACCGGCGCACGCCTGATCCGTCACGCGCGCCCAATGCCACCACGCGATAACCGAGCCAATTTTTTCACAAACATGTGCGCCCAGCACCCTTTATGCCATGCTGCCGCCTCACCGATTACGCACTGAGCTAAAGTGAGAATTCGAATGAGCACCGATACGGAAAAAAGCACTGAAAAGCCAGGCGACAAAAGCCGCCCGATCGTCCTGACCTCACACCCCCCGGCTGGTGCGACCAAGCCCTCGCCCGTCGTTTGGGGCGCCGCTACCGCTGCAGAGCGCGGCCCGCTTGTGGCAACGCTGTCGGACCCGACCAAGCGCAACGTCATCGGCGCACACGCTGGCGCCTATGCCTTGTACCGCGCCCTCGCCATCGCATCGGGAAAGCTCTCCCCCATACACGTGCCGGACTTGTCCAACACCAGCCCCGCCGAGCGCATCGGCCCGCATCCACAATGGGCGGATCCGCAAAAAATCGTCTCGCTCGATCCCTGGGGCCACATGGTCGCCGAGGTTTATGCCGACAAGATCGCCGCCGGTTGGGACATCCGCCCGACCATCGCCGTGACCAAGGCGCACATCAACATGCCCGAGTTGCGCGATGTCATGGCGTCGGGCGTGCTCAAACCCGACGGCAACATCCTGCAAGAGAACGGCGACGTGCGCGTGACCAAGATCGCCATCGAGCCGGTATGGTGGCTGCCCGGTGTAGCGGCGCGCTTTGGCATTGACGAGCAGACACTGCGCCGTGGCCTGTTCGAAAACACCGCAGGCACCTTTCCCGAACTGATCACCCGTCCCGACCTCAAGGTCTTCCTGCCGCCCATCGGGGGCATGACCGTTTATTGCCTCGGGGACATCGCCGCGATCACCGACCCCAAGCGCCAGCTCGCGGTACGCGTGCACGACGAGTGCAACGGCTCGGACGTGTTTGGGTCGGACATCTGCACCTGTCGGCCTTATCTTGTGCACGGCATCGAGGTGTGCATACAGACGGCGCAGGAAGGCGGCGCGGGCCTCATCATCTACAACCGCAAGGAAGGCCGCGCGCTGGGCGAAGTGACCAAGTTCCTCGTCTACAACGCACGCAAGCGCCAGGTCGGTGGTGACCGCGCCGCAACCTATTTCGAGCGCACCGAGTGCGTCGCCGGCGTGCAGGACATGCGCTTCCAGGAAATGATGCCCGACGTGCTGTCCTGGCTGGGTATCACACGCATCGACAAGTTTGTTTCGATGAGCGACATGAAATTCGAGCCCATCGTGCAGGCCGGCATACAAGTGGTCGAGCGCGTCGCCATTCCGGACGAGCGCATCCCAGCCGATGCGCGCGTCGAGATGGATGCCAAAAAGGCCGCCGGCTACTTCACCCCGGATGCAGTGCCGGACGCAGAAGAACTTGCAAAGGCCAAGGGCCGCAAACTCGAAGAATGAGCGCGCCCGCCAAAGACATCCCGGCGGCGCGCGAGCTCGCCGAAACCCTGCTCAACGCCGCCGCGGTGCGCCGCCGCTGCCGCCTGGTGTTCGAAGCCGGTCGCCACGACGCGCTGACGCATTTTCGCCTTGACCTCGCCAAGCTTGGTGCCACCGCCGATTTCGTGCTCGACACGATGCGCGCGGCCTACCCGACGATGGCCATTCCCTACCACAGCCGCTGGCGCCACTTTGGTGTCGGCGGCGTTGATCGCTGGGCGAAACTCGCGCCGCGCACCGCGGCCGATGCACGCGAGCAGTTGCGCGTGCAGTTTGAGCTGGCCATCACCAGCGTGCTGCTTGACGCGGGTGCAGGCCCGCACTGGCGTTACCGCGAGGCGGGCGGCGGCGAATACACGCGCTCCGAGGGTCTCGCGGTGGCGAGCTTTCACCTGTTCGCCTCGGGCGCCTTTTCGTCGGCAGCCCACGCTCCGCTGCGCGCCGACGGCGAGGGACTCATCGCCTTTACCGAAGACAAACTCGCCACCGCCTTCCAGGTCAGTGCGGACAATCCCCTTGCGGGCCTCGCCGGCCGCGCCGCGCTGATGCGCCGGATGGGCGAGGCGGTGCGCACGCAGCCTGCGGTGTTCGGCGCGGAACGCCCGCGGCTTGGCGGCCTCGCCGACCACCTCATCACGCTCTCCAAGGAAGGCGCGCTGCCGGCAACCACCATCCTGGAAACACTGCTCCATGCCCTGGGCCCGATCTGGCCCGGACGCATCGTACTTGGCGGCGTATCGCTTGGAGACGTATGGCGGCACGGCCAGGCACGCACGGGCGATGCCACCGATTGCCTCGTTCCGCTGCACAAGCTGTCGCAGTGGCTGTCCTACTCTCTCGTGGAGCCGCTGGAGCAGGCGGGTATTCGCGTCACCAGCCTTGACGGTCTCACCGGCCTTGCCGAATACCGCAACGGCGGCCTGTTCATCGACAGCGGCGTGATCGCCCCGCGCGACCCGGCGCTGCTGCACGCGCCGCTTCCGGCCGACAGCGAGCCCGTAGTCGAATGGCGCGCATTGACATTGATTTTGCTCGACGAAATCGCCAAGCCCATTCGCGCGACGCTGGGCCTTGATGCGCAGAGCCTGCCGCTTGCCAAAGTGCTCGAAGGCGGCACCTGGGCGGCGGGCCGGCGCATTGCGCGCGACAAGCGCGCCGATGGCACGCCCCCGCTCAACATCATCAGCGACGGCACGGTGTTCTGATCCGTGAAAGAAAGCATGCAACATCAACGAAATAAAAATTCCAGGAGCAAGGCATGACAGGCAAGGTCGTGGTGATCGATCACCCGCTGGTACAGCACAAGCTCACGCTGATGCGGCGCAAGGACACTTCCACCGGCAGCTTTCGCCGCCTGATGAGCGAAATCGGCACGCTGCTCGCCTACGAGGCGACGCGCGACCTGCCGCTGCGCATGGAATCAATAGAAACGCCGATCGCCCCCATGATGGCGCCGTTGGTGGAAGGCAAAAAGCTTTGCTTCGTGTCGATACTGCGCGCCGGCAACGGCCTCCTGGACGGCATGCTCGAACTCGTGCCCTCGGCGCGGGTTGGCCATATCGGCCTGTACCGCGACCCCAACACGCTCAGGCCGATCGAGTATTACCTCAAGCTTCCGCAGGATATCGCCGAGCGCCGCGTAATCGTGGTCGATCCCATGCTGGCCACCGGCAACTCTGCGGCCGGCGCGGTGCATAGGTTAAAGGATCACGGCGCAGCGTCGATTCGCGTGGTGTGCATGCTGGCCGCGCCCGAGGGCATCGCCAATTTCCACGAGCAGCACCCGGACACCGACCTGTACACAGCGGCCATCGACAAAAAACTCGACGAGCACGGCTACATCGTTCCGGGCATAGGCGACGCGGGCGACCGCCTGTTCGGCACGAAATAAGCTTCAGCGCAACCGACACTACAGGCATGCAATAGACTGGAAAGCCACGCCAGGAGCGGCTTTCCAGCCCATCTCTGATGCAAACCCTTTAGTCGAAACCGGCCACGCAATCGATTTCGACATTCACGCCCTTGCGATGGGGCGTTGCACCGATGCAGGTGCGCGTGACCTTTTCACCGGCCAGAAAATCGCGAAAAGCCTCATTGAAGGCGGGAAAGTCTTCGCTGTTCCTCAGCACCACGCGCATGTTCACCACGTGCCGGAAGTCCAGCCCCGCCGTGGCGAGAATGCTTTTAAGGTTGCTCAGTGTCTGGCGTGTCTGCGCGCCGATTTCGGTGCTGACTACTTCACGAGTTTTCGGATCAAGCGGTCCCTGCCCCGACACGAACAACAGGTTGCCGATGCGTATCGCCTGCGCAAGCGGCGAGGGCGTACTCTTGTCGGTAAAGCCGGTGGTGGGTGCATCGGGCGAAGTAATGATTTGCTTGGGCATGGTCGGGGTCCGGTAAAAATTAAGATTAAAAAATCTGACAGCGCAGCAGCCGCATCTGCGGAATCGAGGCTATGTGCGGAATCAAGTCTTAGGGTGCGAGAACTATTCGGGCTTGAGCCCGGAGACGCGCACCGCCTTGGCAAACACCTCGAGACTGCCGCGCAGGCTCTCTGCGTAGGCTTCCGGCGTGCTGCCAACCGGTATCGCGCCAAGGTCGCCAAGACGCTTGATCACGTCAGGATGCCGGGTTGCCTTCTGAATTTCAGCCGACAACTTAGCGACGATCGCGGACGGCGTGCCGGCGGGCGCGACCACGCCGATCTCACCGGCAAAGTTGAAGCCGGGAATGAATTCGGCAATCGCAGGGACATCCGGCGTACGCGAGGTTCGTTTTGCCGGCGTGCCCGCCAGCAACTTCGCCTTGCCGGCCTTGACGAAGGGTTCGACCGCGGCGAGCGTCGAAACGAGCACAGCGACATCGCCGGCGATAAACGCCGGCACCGACTGGCCGGTACCCTTGTAGGGAACATGCAGGATGTCGGTGCCCGTCGCCACCTTCAAGGACTCCATGGCGATGTGGTGCAGGCTGCCGATACCCGCCGACGCGTAACTCAGTTGCCCGGGCTTTGACTTCGCCAGCGCAATCAGCGCGGGCAGGCTGTCCACGTTGAGCGAGGGCGAAACCACAATGAACATGGGCGTCATCGCAATGATGCTCACCGGTGCAAAATCCTTTACCGGGTCGTAGGGCAGCTTGGTGAAAAGAAACGGGTTGATGGCCAGTTGCGGAATGTCGGGCACGAGCAGCGTGTAACCGTCGGCCGGCGCCCTCGCCACGGTCTCGCTGGCGGCGATCCCACCCGCCCCCGGACGGTTCTCGATCACAAACTGCTGACCCATGCTTTCGCTCAGGCGCTGTCCCACCAGGCGCGCCAGCACATCGGGCGCGCCGCCGGCGGCGTAGGGCACGATCAGCTTTACCGGACGGTTGGGATAATCCTGCGCAACGGCACCACCGCAACACACCATTGCAACGACCGCGAGCATCGTTCCCTTCAGTACTTCAACCAGATAGGCACCCATGTTTGCTGTCATGACTCCAAAGTGTTTTAAGTAATTCTGCGCTGCCGACGCGTCAGGCTTGGTCCTGCGCGCCAAGCCTGGAAGTAAATTGAAGAATCTGCTCGAGCGTGTTCTGCGCGTTCTGCTCCGAAGGTAGCACGTCCCATAACTGGGCATCGGGCATCAGTTCCTTTATCGCCCAGGATCCGGAAAGCGAGTGCGCCCAGTCGTTCCCCGACATGATGAGGGCGGGCACCTTGATCGACATCAATTCCGCCCCGCTTACGCCAGATGGCATGGTGTCGCCAAACAGACTGTCGCGGCTGCGCTCGACAATTTCAAGGTAGCGCGCCATGTCCTGTCGCACGAATTCGGCGGCGAACGCCTTGTCAACGACAGTGGGCGAACCCCACGGACCGATTTCCGGATCCAGAAAAAAGTTGTCACCGGCGGGCGCGCGCGCAACCACCGCACCAAACCCGTTCTCGCGCACAAAATCGATATGCCGCTGAAACCACGCATGCATTGTTGTCATCCAGCGGTACCCCGCCACCGGCCAGTGCAGCAGGAGTCCCCTGCAAGCCTGCGGATAGCGCACCGCGAGCGCGAGCGCGAGGGACGCCCCCATGCAACCGCCCAGCACAAAGGCCTGCTTCGCGCCGGCAATGTCAAGAACGCCCTTCGCCTCCTGGGCGTAGAGATCCCAACTGAGGGGTTCGACGCGCCCGCCGGAAAGACCCGACTCGCGCCGGTCGTAGGCAATCACGGTGAAATGGCGCGACAAGGTGTCCAGTGCGTCCATATCCTTGAACACCCCTTTGCCGCCTGCCGTAGTCCAGCGCGAAATAATCGAGCGGAATCCGCCCGGTGCGAACAGCAGCAGGTGCGGCCCCTGACCCTGTACAAGATAATTTATTTTTATTCCGTTGATTGTCGCGAATGGCATGTTCAGAGACCGGGCCGGCAGTGTTGTCAAGCAAGCGCCGCAACCGTCGTCGCGTTGCAGCGCCCCTCAAGGCGGGCCCAATTCTAATGCCATTCCGCCGCCGTAGGCGCCGATGAAATCAACCGGCCGGCACACCCGGCCATCAGAATCGGGGCGACTGACAGTAAAATCAGACATCACAACACAAGCATCGGCCACACCATGAACAAGACTGAATCCCTCGTGCTCGAGCGCGATGGCGCGATGGTTTTCAACGCCTATCTCGTGGAGCCTGCCGCCGGCGCGCCCAAAAAGCCCGCCGTCCTGATCCTTTCGGAAATGTTCGGTCTCAACGGACCGATGCGCGAGCTGGCCGACCAGTTCGCCGCGCGCGGCCATCCCGCCATGGTGCCCAACGTGTTCTGGCGCTCGCAAGTCACGGCCGGGCTGGCCTACGAGGGACCGGAGCGACAGGTTGCGATCGAGCGCCTCAAGACACTCGACTTTGCGCAGATTCCGCTGGATTTACGCGCTGCCGTGACAGCGCTGCGCAGCCTGCCGGCCTGCTCGGGCAAGGTCATGACCATCGGCTTTTGCGCCGGCGGGACGCTTGCGTATCTTGCAGCCGCGCACAGTGGCGTCGATGCGGCCGCGGCCTTTTACGGCCTTGGCATCGGCACCCACCTGGACGATCTCGCATCGATCCGCTGTCCGGTGCAGCTTCACTATGGATCACGCGACCCGCACGTGCCCATGGCCGAAATCGAACGCGTCATTGGAGCTTCGGCCGGACACCCGTCAATACACGTCCATCTTTACGATGCCGGGCATTCCTTTTTCAACAAGGTACGCCCGACTTACGATGCGGAGGCGGCGCGGGTTTCAGCCGACCGCATAGACGGGCTGCTGGCCAGTCTCTGAAGGGTTTCGGCCAGCGCCGCTGAGGTCAGTACGCCGCCGATGTTGTTGCGTACGGTCGCGAGGGTGCCCTCGTGCCCGGCGCGGCTGTTGCTGCCGACGCAGTCTTCGGCAAGCGCAATGTGATAGCCGAGAAAGAATCCGTCGCGCAGCGTTGAGTCGACGCACACGTTGGTGGCGACACCCGTCATGACGAGTGTGCGAATGCCCCGCTCGCGCAGCGCCCCATCGAGCACGGTGTCATGAAAACCGCTGTAGTGGTGCTTGTCGACAATGACATCACCGGGTTCGGGCTGCAGCGCATAAAAGTCCGCGCCCCAGCTGCCCTCCATGCAACAGCCCTCGGTGACGCGCTTGGCGATATGCGCGCCGGTGAGGTACTTGAAGTCATAAATGGAACGGATCCATACGATCGCGACGCCAACGGCACGCGCAGCCTCGATCAGGCGCGCTATGTTGGACGCAATGCCCGGAATGGCGCTAACGTCGTAGCCGCGCTCGCGCTGCAGGTAGCCACCCTCGGCGCAAAAGTCGTTTTGCATGTCGACCACCACCACCGCCGTGTGCCCCGGCTGCAGTTGCTCATCCGGGGTGCGCAGCAACGGCGCCTCGCCCGCCTTCACTTCTTTTTTTGCTTGAAGTCGTCCGGGGCCGGCATCACGGTGCCGCATTGCTTGCAGGTGCGGAACTCTTCCGAGGTGAAAAAGTTTTCGTAGGCACGCGACACCGGATCGAGCCGGTAATCGGAGACCACAAAGGTTTCTTCGTGCAGGAAGCTGTCGCAGTGCGGGCAAAACCAGTGAAAGCGGTCGATCTCGCCGGGGCGGCGCATGCGCTCGATGATGAACTGAAACGAATCAGGGCCAAAGCGCGGGGAGTGCGGCACCAGCGGCGGCTGGTACAGGCAGGAGCCCTCGGGAACGTGGGCGATTTTCTCCTTGCCGTCGGGGGTACGGTAATGCAGGTTGAGGTCGCCCTTGAGCGAGTACTGCACCTCATGGCTGTTGTTGATGTGGAATTCACTCCGGTACTCGCGGCCGCGCGCGACAAAGGCCAGCGACTCGGGTTCCTGCCAGACGGCAAAGGTGCGCCGTCCGCTTTCGGTCAGGTAACGCATGATCGCGGCAAAATCGATATTGGGCATGTCCATGACAGTGGCGCTGCATAGCGGACGGCTTTGCATCACCACCGGGACCGCATCGGTCTTGGGGGCAGAGGGCATGACAGAGGACATGGCAGGTGGCTCCGAAATTAAGTCGTGTTTTGCGGTTCGGTCTGGTCTTGCGCGCGAACTGTGCGGCGGGGCGTTAAGCCGTTGGCAGCTGCGCAAATCATGCGCTTGCGCAGCGTGCAGCGTCAAGCGCGCGCGGCGCGTTCCGTCCTAGTCGGCGGTGGCGCCGGACACTTTTACCGCGCGCGCATACTTGTCGATATCGGCGCGAATGATCGCCGCAAAGGCCTCGGGACTGTTGCCAACCGTGTCGATGCCAAGCCCCGCCATTCTGGCGGCAAACGCCGGCTGCTTGAGGACGGCGACAATGTCGGCGTTGAGTTTTGCGATCACCTCACGCGGCGTTCCGGCCGGCGCGACGATGCCGATCTGTCCGGCAAAATCAAAACCGGGGACGGCCAGTTCCGCAACCGTGGGCACATCCGGGGCAAGCGGCGAACGTGTGCCCGAGCTCACGGCGAGGATTTTCGCCTTGCCCGCCTTGACATGCGGCGCCAGCGAGGGCAACGCGGAAATGGTCAACGCAACCTGACCGCTCACCAACGCGGGCACCGCCTGAGCCGCGCCTTTGTACGGCACGTGGACGATATCCAGCCCTAACGCGGCCTTGAGGCTCTCCATGGTCAGGTGATGAATGCTGCCTGAGCCGGCCGAGCCGTAATTGAGCTGGCCTGGCTTTGACTTGGCCAGACGTACCAGGGCCGGCAGCGAATCGGCCTCCACTGAAGGGTGCGCCACCAGGAACAGGGGGCCGTAAGCGGCGAGCGTCACCGGCGAGAAGTCGCGGACGGGGTTGTAGGGCAGTTTGGCGTTCATGGCTGGATTGATCGCAAGGTGCTGCGGATCGGCGATCAGCAGCGTATAGCCATCGGCGGCTGATTTGGCCACCAGTTCGCTGGCGATGATGCCGCTGGCGCCGGGACGGTTGTCCACGAGTACCTGCTGCCCCCATGCAGATGAAAGTTCCTGCCCGAGCAGTCGGGCGACCGTGTCTGACAAACCACCCGGCGAAAAGGGCACGACAAATTTCACCGGCTTCGACGGAAAGGTCTGCGCCAACGCGGACTGGGCCAGCGCGGCAAGACAGCACAGGGCAAGAACGAAAAGGCGGGAAAGGGACACGCAGGCGGTCATGAAAACTCTCGGCAAAGGGGGACTGTGCATTCTATTACAGCACCTTCGGGCGGTGACCACATCACACGCAAATTCAATCGCACGAACCTGTATCTTGGCGCGGCGCCCGGGGCCGCGCGGTCATGCACAGCCGGACAACGCTCAGGTAGACTACCCCCCTCTTCAAGCGCAGCACTTCTTAAAACGCAGCAGATAAAGGACCGGAGCAGACATGAGCACAGCAGTCACGTGGAAAGGCGGCACCGAACATTGGACCAGCAGGATGGCCGGCGACGACAAGGTCGACCTGTTCATGTGGCAAAAACCGGCCAAGCCCGGCATCACCCAGGTGGGCACCATCCTGTTCGTGCACGGCTCCTCAATGGCCTCGCAGCCGACCTTCGACCTGACCGTTCCCGGCCGGCCGTATTCGTCGGTGATGGACTGGTTCCGCGAGCGCGGCTTTGACACCTGGACGCTGGACAACGAAGGCTACGGCCGCTCCACCAAGACACGTCCCATCAACTCCGACATTTCCAACGGTTCGGACGACCTTGTTGCCGCCAGTGATTACATCGCCAAGACCACCGGCGCGAAAAAGCTGCTGGTCTACGGCATTTCCTCGGGCGCACTCAAGGCCGCGCTGTTTGCGCAGCGCCACCCCGAGCGCATCGCCCGCGTCGCCCTGGACGCCTTCGTCTGGACCGGCGCGGACAGCCCGACCCTCGAGCAGCGCAGGAAACGCCTGCCCGAGTTCATCGCCAAGAACCGCCGCCCGATCGACCGCGCCTTTGTCGAGAGCGTGTTCACGCGCGACCATCCGGACACAGCCGACAAGGCCACCGTCGACGCGTTTGCCGACGCCATCCTGACGCTCGATGATTCAATGCCCACCGGGACCTACGTCGACATGTGCTCCAAGCTGCCGCTGGTCGACCCGGAAAAAATCACCGTGCCCTGCATCGTCATGCGCGGTGAATACGACGGCATCGCCAGCTTCAACGACCTCATCGAGTTCTACAAGAAACTGCCCAACAACGACAAGCAGTTCTCGACCATGGCCGGCATCTCGCACGCGAGCTTCCAGCAAAAGAACTACCTCATGGCCTATCACATCCTGCATTCGTTCTTTACCCAGCCCGAACCGTTATACCGCGGCTGAACCCGCAACCGCCGCCCCGCACAACAAAAGCAACGCGGGCGGCGGGTTTCCCCCGGAGGAGATCTTGAACAAAGCCCTTTGCTTCATCGCGGCCGTTGCACTCGCCGCCTTCACAGCGAATGCCAGTGCACAAGCCTGGCCGAACAAGCCGATAAAACTGGTCGTGCCCTTTTCGCCCGGCGGCTTCACCGACGTGGTGGCGCGCATACTCGGCCAAAAGCTGACCGAATCGCTGGGCCAGCCGGTGATCATAGAAAACAAGCCGGGCGCCGGATCGACCATAGGCACCGACTACGTGGCCAAGGCGCGGCCCGACGGCTACACACTGGTGATGGTCTCAACCACCCAGGTCAGCAGTCCGTGGCTCTATAAAAGCATTCCCTACGATGTCTTCAAGGACTTCACGCCGATCATGAAACTGGTCGAGGGGCCTTACGTGTTGGTCGCCAATCCGGCCGTCCCGGCAAAGAACGTCAGCGAATTGCTCGGCCTGGCGCGCGCGCAACCGGGCAAGCTCGATTACGCCTCGTCGGGCAACGGCAGTGCGCAGCATCTTGTGGGCGCGATGTTCGCCAGCATGGGCGGCGTGCAGCTCAACCACGTACCGTACAAGGGCAGCGGACAGGCGATGCAGGACATCGTCGGCGGGCAGGTGCAGCTCGGCTTTGTCGGCATGCCCAACGCACTGCCTTACATTCCCGGCGGCCGCCTGCGCGCGCTGGCCGTGACCACGCGCAAGCGTTCGCCCGACCTCCCCGAAGTGCCCACCATGGACGAGGCCGGCATCAAGGGTTACGACGCCACCATATGGCTGGGACTGCTCGGTCCGGCAGGATTGCCGCGCGACATTGTCAGCCGCCTGAATTCTGAAATCGTCAAGGCACTGGCCTCACCCGAAACCCGCAAGCACATCCTCTCCGCAGGGGTCGAGGTGAGCACCAGCACCGCCGATGAATTCGCCGCGCTAATGCGCACCGAGTACGACAAGTGGGGAAAGGTCGTCAAGGCCACCGGGGCCACGCTCAACTGAGCGCGCCATCAGCTGGAAACGCGCCGTCTGGCGCGGCTTTTCAGGCGACATCCTCCGGGGGACTGCACGCGCGCGGGGGATCGATCCTGGTTTGATGTGGATCAACTACGGGCCGGACGGGCGGCCGCAGAATGAACCCATGCCCCATTGCGCGGTCTATCCTCCATGCGTCCCTCAACCCGCATCGTATTGTTGCTGATTGCAGCCGTGCTGTTGCGCGGACTGCCGTCAGCCTATGCCTTTGCCGGGGCACAAGGGCATATGACCGAAGTGCCTGTCGCAACAACGGGTGAGGACTGCCCGGAACACACCCAGCCTGCGAAGTCGTCCTCTGACGGCAGGCACGGTGACGCCTCCTGCCAGATCGCCTGCGATCTGAGCGTGGCGCCCGCGTTGTCGCCACCCGCGGTTTGCGAACACCGGTCGCCCTCGGTGGCAAGCAAAGCGATGTTGCATCCGCTGCGCCTGACCGACGCGTCCCCACCCGACCTCCCACCGCCGATCCTCTGATTCTCCCTGCCTGAAATCGTCGCACGCGGCTTCGGCCCGTGCCCGACCGCGTTCGCGGTTAAAAAGTATCACGGAGAATCATCATGACAATGACCCATTACATGGAATTGCTGGCCACCAACCAGCCCTGGAACCTCATCCTCTTCATGGCCATCCCGGTCGTGCTGGCCGAAACGGTGGCAATCACCGAGTTGTTCATTCTGTTCACGCGCCAGACCGAGGGACCGGTCCGCAACATCAACCGCGCCGCCAGCATCATCGGTGGCGTTTACTTCACCGGCGTATTCGTCTACCTCTTGTTCACCGCCGCGATTCCGCTCACCACGGGTGGCGGTTGGCGCGGCGCGGCCGACGTGATCGCGGTGACCGCCTACCTCTCGGGCATCGTGCCCCTGCTGGGAATGGCCTTGCTCGACCTCGGGCTCATCGCCCGCGGGCAAAGCACCGAGGCCAAGCTCAAGCTGCATGCTTCGCTCGTTGCACTCTTCCTAGTCGTTGCGCATGTCGCGATGATCTTCGGCATGCTCGACCCGAGCCTGCTGCAAGCGGGAACGGCCGTGCCGGCTCACGGCGGCATGGCTCACTAAACCGGGCATCTGCGAATTAAACTTCGAAGTGCAACATCCGGGCATTAGAGGAAGGTGAGATGCCCCGGGGTGTACCTTTCTGTTTGCGAAGACGGATAGGAGCATCCCATGCGCTACAAGCATCTCACCTTTGAGCAACGCTATCACATT
>CAITSH010000405.1 GCA_903895005.1 uncultured Pseudomonadota bacterium | reverse complement strand
CCGCCCTCTGCGGCGCACTGGTTCGGCACCGACCACCTGGGCCGCGACATCCTGTCGCGCATCATCGTCGCCACGCGGCTGGATTTCGGCATCGCCATCTCGGCGGTGGCGCTGTCCTTTGCGATAGGCAGTTTTTTCGGCTGCCTTGCCGGTTACTACGGCGGCTGGTGGGATCGCATCATCGGGCGCATTTCCGACACCATCATGGCCTTCCCACTTTTCGTTCTGGCCATGGGCATCGTTGCGGCACTCGGCAACACGGTGTTCAACATCGTCCTTGCCACCGCCATCATCAACCTGCCCTTTTACATCCGCGTGTCGCGCTCCGAAATCAACGTGTTGCGCAACGCCGGTTTCGTCGAGGCGGCACGCCTTTCGGGCAACTCCGATGCGCGCATCCTCGGCCTGCACCTGTTTCCAAACGTGCTGCCGCCGATGATGGTGCAGATTTCGCTCAACATGGGATGGGCCATACTCAATGCGGCGGGCCTCTCGTTCATCGGCCTCGGGGTGCGTCCCCCCACACCCGAGTGGGGCATCATGGTTGCCGAAGGCGCGACCTACATCATCTCCGGCGAATGGTGGGTGGCCTTGTTCCCCGGGGCAGTCCTGATGATCGCGGTGTTTTGTTTCAACCTGCTCGGCGACGGTATGCGCGACATGATCGATCCGAGGAGGCGCACGTGAGCTCGCCCGTGACTGACGTTAACGCAGACGCCGGCATCGAACTACCCCTGCTTTCGGTCAAGAACATATCGCTGGAATTTCGCACCCGCTCGGGCAGGGTGCATGCGCTCGAGGACATCAGTTTTGACGTGAGCCGCGGCGAAATGGTCGGCATTGTCGGCGAATCCGGTTCGGGAAAATCGGTGTTGTGCTACGGCATCCTCGGCATCCTCGACGCCGCCGGAAAGATCACCGAGGGCAGCGCCAACTTCGGCGGACTCGACCTCGTTACGGCCAGGGAATCGGACCTGCTGGACATTCGCGGCCGCGAAATATCGATGATCTTCCAGAGCCCGCGCACCGCACTCAATCCGATACGGCGTGTCGGCCTCCAGATCGAGGATGTGCTGCGCCGGCATACCACCACGCTTTCCAAGGACCTGAAGAAAAAAGCCATTGAATGCCTGACCCAGGTGCGCATCCCCGACCCGGAGCGGCGTTATTCGGCCTACCCGTTCGAGCTCTCGGGCGGCCAGTGCCAGCGCATCATGATCGCCCTCGCCCTCGCCTGCAATCCGCAGCTCTTGATCGCCGACGAGCCGACCACCGGTCTTGACGTCACCACCCAGGCGGCGATCATGGACCTCATCCGCGAGCTGTCGCAATCACGGCGCATGGCGACGATTTTCATCACGCACGACCTGGGCCTCGCGGCTGAATCGTGTCACCGCATTGTCGTGATGCACGCCGGTCATGTTGTCGAATCGGCGCCCACCGCCGAACTGTTCCGCAACCCGCGCCATCCCTACACGCAAAAGCTCATCGCCGCGACACCCCACCACGCCACCAACCTGCGCGAGCTCACTTCCATTCGCGGCAACCTGCCAGACCTGCGCAGAAACGACCTGCCGGCCTGCCGCTTTTCCGAACGCTGCGAACGTGCCGTCGAACCTTGCAAGCGCAGGCTCCAGCTCGCCACCGTCTCTCCCGGCCACCAGATCGCCTGCTGGAATCCGCTATGAAAGGCTTGGACTGACTGCGCTGCTTTCAGTCGAACACCTCGCAAAACTGTTCCCGGTCAACTCACCGGGCGCGACCCTGGCCAAACTGCGCGGTGACAAAAAATCGCACAAGTTGCATGCAGTCGATGACGTCAGCTTCCAGATCGCCGCCGGCGAATCCATAGGGCTTGTGGGCGAATCGGGCTGCGGCAAATCGACGCTGGTGCGCCTGGTGACCCGCTTGATCGACCCCACCGGTGGCGAGATACGCTTCGATGGCACCGAAATCGGCGCAGACCCGGCGAAAAAATTCGCTCTCTCGCCCGCGCGCGCCCACATCCAGATGGTGTTCCAGGACCCGACCGACAGCCTCAATCCGCGCTACACCGCCTTTGACACCATCGCCGAGCCGCTGCGACTGCTGGGTGGCATGAAAGACGAGGCGCTGGTCCGAAAGCGCGTCGAGGAACTCGCCGACCAGACCGGCCTGCCGCAGGCGCTGCTGCCGCGCTTTCCGCACCAGCTCTCGGGCGGGCAAAAAGCGCGCGTCGGCATCGCCCGCGCCATCGCACTCAAGCCAAAACTGCTGATCCTGGACGAGCCCACGGCGGCCCTGGACGTCTCGGTTCAGGCCATCATCCTGCACCTGCTGGCCGACCTGCGCGCGCAGTTGGGCATGTCCTACCTCTTCGTCTCGCACGACCTCAACATCGTGCGCCTGCTG
>CAITSH010000404.1 GCA_903895005.1 uncultured Pseudomonadota bacterium | reverse complement strand
TAAAAAAGCACAAGAATCAGACGGGATAATTCCTCGCGTAGACGACAGCATTGCGACAAATAGCTTTAGAATCAATGCATAACCTATGGACGTAAGATTCCAACTTGGGAAGCCCCCGGAATCGCCTTGCTCAATCAACCCGCGATCCGCAGAATGCGGGCTTGGACGCCCAGATGCCTCACACAAAAGCCATGCAAGAAATCCCTTTGGGCATGTCGCCCGAATTGCTCAAAGAACTGCATATCCTCACGCGCGACGGACGGATGAACCAAGACAGCCGCCGCAAACTCAAGCAGGTCCAGCATCTCTATCAGTTCATTGAACCGCTGCTTCGCGAAATCCAAGCCGAGCACACCTCGATTCAACTCGTCGATCACGGCGCCGGAAAATCTTACCTCGGCTTCATCCTTGCAGATCTGTTTTTCCGTCAACTTGGTCAGGACGCACACATTTTCAGTATCGAGACGCGGCAGGAGTTGGTCAACAAATCAAGCGACCTGGCGCAACGTCTCGGATTTTCTTGCATGTCATTTCTCGGACTCACGGTTGCCGAATCCATCGCTTCAAACGTGCTGCCGGAGAGTGTTGATATCGTCACAGCCCTGCACGCCTGCGACACTGCGACTGACGATGCGATTCAGTTCGCGCTGAAAAAGCACGCCCGCTTCATCGTGCTCATTCCCTGCTGTCAGGCGGAGGTCGCGGCTGTACTGCGCCAGAACAAAGGGGCGGACCTTGCCGCGCGTCCGCTGGCGGAATTGTGGCGCCATCCCTTGCACACGCGCGAATTTGGGAGCCAGGTCACGAACGTCTTACGCTGCATGCAACTTGAGGCCCATGGCTACCAGGTCAGCGTTACCGAACTCGTCGGCTGGGAACACTCGATGAAAAACGAACTCATCATTGCACGCCAAAAAGGTCTTCCAAGAGCGCGTGCCGCCAAGCGGCTTGAGGCCGTACTTCATGAGCTGGGCCTCGCGCAAATGCAAAAGCGTTTTTTCGCCTCGGACGACCCTCCCGATCAGGTTCCATCCTGAACAAGCGCCTTGCGCCTACCCGCTGCCTGCAGCTCTGACCGGAATCACCAGTTCCAATGAATATCTGGGTCGACGGCGATGCCTGTCCGGTTGTGATCAAGGAAATTCTGTTTCGTGCAGCCGAACGGCTGGAAATACCTACCACCCTGGTCGCGAACAGGCTGCTCGCCGTACCACGCTCGCCCTGGATCAAGTCACTCCAAGTACCGCAGGGCTTTGACGTTGCTGACCGGCGGATCGCAGAACTCACCCAGCCGAATGATCTGGTCATCACGGCGGACATTCCGCTTGCGGCAGAGGTCCTCGAAAAGCGAGGCCACGCGCTCGATCCTCGCGGAGAGTTCTATACTGCCGACAATATCCGGGATCGCCTATCGATGCGCAATTTCTTGGAGGAATTGCGCGCAGGCGGAGTCGAGACCGGTGGTCCCAAACCATTCGCCCAAGGTGACAGCAAGGCATTCGCCAGCCAGCTCGATCGTTTTCTTGCGCAAGTGAAAAAAGCGCCTGAACCGCGCCGGCAATAAAAACGGAGCCGAACGGATGCGCCTTGAATGTATGCTCTTCGCGTTGCT
>CAITSH010000403.1 GCA_903895005.1 uncultured Pseudomonadota bacterium | reverse complement strand
GTGGCGGCCACGGGGATGCCGTGCTCCTCGCAGTACTGGATCATCTCCTGCCGTCCGGGGAACTGCTGGCGGAAGCTTTCGTCGCGCCACGGAGCGATGACCTGCAGTTCCGGGGCGAGCGCGGCGGCGGTCAGCTCGAAGCGCACCTGGTCGTTGCCCTTGCCGGTGGCGCCGTGAGAAATCGCGTCGGCCTTCACTTTCTTGGCGATCTCGACCATGCGCTTGGCGATGAGCGGGCGCGCGATCGAGGTGCCGAGCAGGTATTCACCCTCATACAGCGTGTTGGCTCGGAACATCGGGAAGACGAAGTCGCGCACGAACTCCTCGCGCAGGTCTTCGATGAAGATGTTTTCCTTTTTGATGCCCATCTTGATCGCCTTGGCGCGCGCCGGCGCGACTTCCTCGCCCTGGCCGATGTCGGCGGTGAAGGTCACCACCTCGCAGTGGTACTGATCCTGCAGCCATTTGAGGATCACGGAGGTGTCGAGTCCGCCGGAGTAGGCGAGGACGACTTTGCTGACAGCTTTGGCTTTTTTCATTGCGGGGTTCCAGTGGTTCGGTTGATTGTTCGGTTGATTGTTCTGTTGCTTGGGAAAGTGGTGAATCTGTGATCGTTTTTCGGTCTTCGCAGCCGGGTCAGGCGCGGCTCAGGTTTTCACCCGTCCGAGCACGAGGTATTCCATCAGGGCCTTTTGTGCGTGCAGGCGGTTCTCGGCCTCGTCCCAGACGACGCTGTGCGGGCCGTCTATGACCTCGGCGGCGACTTCCTCACCGCGGTGTGCGGGCAGGCAGTGCATGAAGAGGGCGTCCTGCTTGGCAACCTTCATCATGTCGGCGTCCACCTGCCAGTCCTCGAAGTCGCGCTTGCGCTCCTCGTTCTCGGCCTCAAAACCCATGCTGGTCCACACGTCGGTGGTGACAAGGTCGGCACCGCGCGCCGCTTCCATTGGGTCGTGGAATTCCTCGTAATGGTCGTTGCCGTAGAGGCCGGCGCGCTCTGCTTCGACCTCATAGCCGGGCGGGGTCGACACGTGCACGTTGAAATCAAACACCTCCGCCGCCTGCAGCCAGGTGTTGCAGACGTTGTTCGAGTCGCCGATCCAGGTCACCGTCTTGCCGCGGATCGAACCGCGGTGCTCGATGTAGGTGTAGATGTCGGCGAGGATCTGGCAGGGGTGGTATTCGTTGGTGAGCCCGTTGATGATCGGCACGCGCGAGTTCGCCGCGAAGCGCTCGATGATTTCCTGCTCGAATGTGCGGATCATCACCAGGTCGGACATGCGCGAGATGACCTGCGCGGCGTCCTCGACCGGCTCGCCGCGCCCCAATTGCGAGTCGCGCGTGTTGAGATAGATGGCGGCGCCGCCAAGCTGCTGCATGCCGGCCTCGAAGGAGAGGCGCGTGCGCGTCGAGGCTTTCTCGAAAATCATCACCAGGGTGCGGTCCGAGAGCGGCCAGTATTTCTCGAACGACTTGAAGCGCGTCTTGATCCAGCGCGTACGCTCGAAGATGTATTCGTATTCGTCGAGATCGAAATCGTTGAACTGCAGGTAGTGTTTGACCGCCATGATGCGTCCCGGTTAATTCGCCGACGATGTGGAGGAAGCCGCGAGTGAGCAGCGCGGGCGGCGCGGCGAGAGGTGCCACTCCGCTGGTGTCGATGCGCCCGTTTCCCCGCCGGTCCTGCCTGCCCGCCTGGCAGCTTTGTAGCCTGTAACCTGGAACTGAGGCGGGCTGGAAGTGTGCGAGAATTAAAAAAACATCAATCCAAACCGCATTTTAGCATAGCGTCACTGCAGACAGCCCGGGCGAATGAACTCCAGACTGACCGTTTTCAACCAAAAGGGCGGCGTGGGCAAGACCACGACGACGCTCAATCTTGGCGCGGCGCTCGCGGCGCGGCGGCTGTCACCGCTGCTGCTTGACCTGGATGCGCAGGCCCACCTCAGCGGGATTCTTGCGCCAGTGCAAAGTGGCGGCGAAAGCCTCTTCGCGTTTTATAACGAGGGCAAGCCGCTCGCTGCACTGCTGCGGCCGGTGATGCTGGCGGGGCGCAGCGGCGGGCAGCTCGTTCCTGCCCACTCCGAGCTGATGAAGGTCGATTCGCTGTTTGGCAAGGGGCCGGAAATCCTCAACCGCCTGCGTGCCGGCCTTGACCTGCAGACGCGCGATGAGCCGGCGCGTCCGGTGCTGATCGACTGCTGTCCCATGCTTGGCGTGCTGTCGCTTAACGGCGTGTTCGCTTCCGAGCGTGTGCTCATTCCGATTTCGACCGACCACCTTGCGGTGCGCGGTGCGCTCGCGCTCGAGAACACGCTGAAGGCGCTCGAGCACGTGCTCAAAAAGCGCGTCGAGCGGCGTTACCTGCTGACGCGCTTTGACGGCCGGCGGCGCATGTCGCACGAGATCGCCGACCAGCTGAAGGCGCGCTTCGGCACGGAGTTATGCGAAACGCGCATCGCCGAGACGGTGGCCATCGCCGAGAGCCCGGCGGTGGGCAAGGACGTGTTCAGTTATGCACCAGACAGCCGCGGCGCGACCGATTACGCGCGCCTGCTCGAGGAGCTGTTGTCGTCGGGGTTTCTGGAAGTCTGAAGCGCCGGTGCGGGGGGAGGCGGATCCTGCCGCGCTGCGCGGCGGGACATGACAGTTACTTGGTGACGAGAGAGACGACATCCTCGAACGTCATCGGTGCGGCTTTCGTGCCGCCTGTCTGGATCGAGCGATCCAGGATCTGGCAGTGCAGGTACATCTGGCGCAGCTTGCGCTCGGCGTCAGCTTCGTCGCGACCATGGATCATCAGGTTTTCCACGACAAGCCCCTGCCGCGTGCGAATGCGAAAGCCAAATTTGGTGGTGCTGATATGAAGCATGATCCCCTCCCATCAAGCGCTTAACGCAAGATATACCATGAGCATGTTAGAAAGGCAAGATAACCCTATGGTTATGTGACTTTTTTCTTATTCGCGCCTGCGAAAAGGATGGGAATTACGCTTTCTGGCGGATTTTCTGTCCCGGGGCCAGGCCGGGGCAAGATGCGGCACAGCGGTGGCAAAGGGATGGCAATGGGATGGGAAAGGGGGCGGTCAGGTTCGAGCAAAGTCGACTGTTATACTGAAGCCGTACCTTACCTCAGCAGGCCATTGCCGCATGCCCGTCTCCACGGACGAGTTCATCATCGTAGGGCAAACCCACGACGGCAAACCCTTCCGCCCCAGCGATTGGGCCGACCGGTTATGCGGGATCATGTCGGCCTTTGGCGCCGACCAGCGCATGCAGTACTCGCCCTACGTACAGCCGATCAGTGTCGGTGGCGTGAAGTGCGTGGTGATCGACGTGCGCCTGCGGGAATTGGAGCCGATGGCGTACAACTTTCTGCTCAACTTTGCCCGCGACAACGAATTGAAGACGCGACCGGGAAGGGCGGCAGAACGGGAGGCAGGGGCGCAGGCCGTTTCGCCATAAAAAAAGCCGCTCGAGAGCGGCTTTTTTTATCGGGCAGGGCGCTGCTTCAGGCCATTGCCTTTACTTTTGCATTCAGGCGGCTCTTGCTGCGTGCGGCCTTGTTCTTGTGGATAATCTTCTTGTCGGCAATGCGGTCGACCACGCTGCTCGCCTCGCGGAAAGCCTGCTGGGCAACAGTCTTGTCGCCAGCCTTGATAGCCTTGCCGACTTTTTTCAGTGCCGAGCGCAATGCGGTGCGCTGCGAGGCATTGAGAATGCGGCGTTTCGAGGATTGACGGGCTGCTTTGCGCGCCCCAGCGGTGTTGGCCATGTTCTTCGGTCACTTGCTTGAAGTAAAGTCCGACATTGTACGTGCTTTGTGCCTGTGGCACAAGGGGCAATCTACCGCCGGTGCAAGGGGGCTGGCGTAAATAGGGCTGCTGCAACAAGGGCTTGGCTTTGGGGGCGGGCGGGGGGCTGGAGATGTAATCCGTCACGCCGTGGCCCGCGCCCTTATAATTGTCCCATGAATTTGCTCAAATCCCTGGCCACGGTCAGCAGCATGACCCTCGTTTCCCGGGTGCTGGGGTTCATCCGCGACGCGTTGATCGCGCGTATTTTCGGCGCGGGCATGGCCACTGACGCGTTTTTTGTCGCGTTTCGCATTCCCAACCTTCTGCGCCGTCTGTTTGCGGAGGGCGCCTTCGCACAGGCGTTTGTGCCCATCCTCGCCGAGTATCGCACCCGCGAAGGCGAGGCCGCGACCAAGCTGCTGGTCGATCGCACCGCGACGCTGCTGGCGCTCACGCTGACGGCGGTCAGCCTGCTTGGCATCGCGCTCGCCCCGGTGATCATCTACGTCAGTGCGCCGGGGTTCTCAGCCAGCGCCGGTAAATTCGACATGACGGTGGCGATGCTGCGCGTCACCTTCCCCTACATCCTGTTTATTTCGCTGGTGTCGCTCGCCGGCGGCATCCTGAATACCTGGCGCAAATTTGCGATACCTGCATTCACGCCCAGCCTGCTCAACGTGTCATTCATCGTCGCGGCGCTGTTTTTCGCTCCCTACTTCAACCCGCCCGTGATGGTGCTCGCCTGGGGTGTGTTCGCGGGTGGCGTGCTGCAGTTGGCGCTGCAAATACCGTATCTGGCAAAAATCGGCATGCTGCCGCGCCCGCGCCTTGCCTGGCGCGACCCGGGCGTGCGGCGCATCCTGTTGCTGATGGGACCGGCGGTGCTGGGCGTTTCGGTCAGCCAGTTGAGCCTCGTCATCAACACCATCTTCGCGTCCTTTCTCGCGAACGGCAGCGTGTCCTGGCTGTATTACGCCGACCGCCTTATGGAGTTCCCCACCGGGCTGCTTGGCGTCGCCCTTGGCACGGTGCTGCTCCCGAGCCTGTCGAAACATCACGCCGAAAATGACGGCGATGCCTTTAACCGGCTTCTCGACTGGGGCTTGCGCCTGACGCTGATGCTGGCGTTGCCCGCGGCGCTGGCCCTTGCATTGCTGGCGGTGCCGCTCATCGCGACGCTCTTTCACTATGGCGCATTCACCACGCACGACCTGATGATGACGCGCGAGGCGCTGATGGCCTATGCCGTGGGCCTGCTCGGGCTGATCATGGTGAAGGTGCTGGCGCCGGGCTTTTACGCGCGCCAGGACATCCGCACGCCGGTCCGGATAGCCATCATCACCCTGCTTGCGACGCAGGCGCTCAACGCCGCCCTGATTGTGCCGCTGCAGCACGCCGGCCTGGCGCTGTCGATAGGTCTTGGCGCGTGTCTGAATGCCGCGATGTTGCTTGCCGGCCTCAGGCGCAAGGGCATTTACACACCGCAGCCCGGATGGGCTGCTTTCATCGCCAAGCTGGCGGCGGGGCTGGGCGTGATGGCTGTGATATTGTGGTTCGCGATGGGCAGCAATGCGTGGTGGCTGCAGGCGGACGCGGTTCGCCGCGTCGGCGCCCTGTGCGCGCTGGTGGTGATCGGATCCGGCGCGTATTTCGCAACCCTGTTCCTGCTTGGCTTCAGGCCGGCGGATTTCTCGAGACGGAGCGGCTTTGATTAGGTTGTCGGCAAGTGGGCGGTAGGTGGCACGCATGAACACCCAGCTTGAACCTTTTGCCGAGCTGGTGTCGCGCGAGCAGTTCGACCTGGGGCGTGCCTGCGTGATGATCGGGCAGGATCCGTATCCGGATCTGGACGTCGAGGCCTGCATGGCGCAAATCGAAACGATGGCGGCGACCATCCGTGCGCGCTTCGCGGAAGACGCCTTTGCCGAGCAGCGGCTTGCCACACTCAACCATTTCCTGTTTAACGAACAGCGCTTTGCCGGCAACGCGGAGGATTACTACGATCCGCGCAACAGCTATCTGTCGGATGTGATCACGCGGCGCAAGGGTATTCCCATCACCCTGAGCGTGCTCTATCTCGAACTGGGGCGTCGCATCGGCCTCGCGCTGCAAGGTGTCGCCTTCCCCGGGCATTTCATGGTCAAGCTGCAATTGAAGCGCGGGCAGCTGGTGCTGGATCCGTTCAGTTCCGGGCTGCCGCAGTCGGAAACCGAGTTGCGCGCGCGCCTGGGCCAGGTGCTCAAGGACGGACGCGCGAAGACCATGCCCCTTGACGAGTTTCTCGAGCCGGCGACCCCGCGGCAGATCGTCACGCGGCTGCTGCGCAACCTCAAGACCGTCTACATGAATGCGAACAAGCACGAGCTTGCGCTCGATGTGATGCACCGCATGCTGCTCGTTGTACCCGAGGCTGTGGAGGAGTTGCGTGACCGCGGGCTGTTGTACGCGCGGCTCGATTGCTTTCGCGCCGCTTCCGGCGACCTGCAGAACTACCTGCGCCGCCGCCCCGATGCACCCGACGCCGTGGAAATTCACGGCCGCGTGGTCGAGCTCAAGCAGGCCGCCGCCCGCCTGAATTGAGGTGCCGGCAAGGCCGGTGCGCGCTGCTTCCGGCCCCCGGAATTGGCACTGATGGTAGAGAAAACCCGCTATAATTCATGGTTTTGCGTCTACTTTTCGGTCTTCTACCCATTGTGATGCGCTTGTCCCACAGCCTGCCCGTCGCCAGCGGCCCCCTGGCCCTGACCATTGGCAATTTTGATGGTGTGCACCGCGGGCACCAGGCGATGCTCGGTCGGCTCGCCGAAAAGGCGCGTGCGCTCGGCCTGCGCATGGCGGCACTGACTTTCGAGCCGCATCCACGCGAAGTGTTCACGCCGCAATCGGCCCCCACGCGCCTGACCTCGCTGCGTGAAAAGTTGGAACTGCTCAAGACCCACGGCGTGGAGCAGGTGCACGTCGCGCGCTTCACGCCGGCCTTTGCCGCGCTCAGCCCCGCGGCCTTTATTGAACAAGTGCTGGTGCAAGGCTTGCACGTTCGCACACTCCTCATCGGCGATGATTTTCGTTTCGGTGCGCGCCGTGCCGGTGATTTCGCGCTGTTGCGCGACGCCTCGGTGCTGCATGGTTTCGAGCTCGAGGCGATGCCGACCGTGGAGCAGGACGGTGTGCGCGTTTCGAGTTCGGCGGTGCGCGAGGCCTTGTTCAACGGCGACCTCGCGCGCGCGGCGTCCATGCTGGGCCGCGCCTACAGCATTTCCGGGCGTGTGGTGCACGGGGAAAAGCTCGGCCGCAAACTGGGTTTCCCCACCGCCAATGTGCGCATGCGCCACAACCGGCCGCCCTTGATGGGGATATTTGCCGTGCGCCTTCACGGCGTCGCCCCACAGGCGCTTGACGGTGTGGCGAGCCTCGGTCTTCGTCCGACGGTGAGTGACTCTGGCCGCGCCGCGCTCGAGGTACACCTGTTCGATTTTTCGGACGACCTGTACGGGCGTCACGTGCGGGTCGAGTTCCTGCACAAAATCCGTGATGAAGAAAAATATTCCGATCTTGAAACACTGCGCTTGCAGATCGCGCATGACTGCGAGATGGCGAAGCAGTTCCTCGCGCAGCATCCGGCGCGACCCGCATAGGCAGCACCACCTAACCCACATGCACCAGTTGATGGAAGCAGAACATGTCTGACCCGAAACGCGATCATAAGAGCACGCTCAACCTCCCGGACACGCCGTTCCCGATGCGCGGCGACCTTGCCAAGCGCGAACCGCAGTGGGTGAAGGAATGGGAGGACAAGGGCATTTACAAGAAAATCCGCGCCGCCTCCAAGGGCAGGACGCGCTTTGTGCTGCATGACGGGCCGCCCTATGCCAACGGCGACATCCATATTGGCCACGCCGTCAACAAGATCCTCAAGGACGTCATCACCAAGTCGCGCAACATGGCCGGCTTTGACGCCGTTTATGTTCCTGGTTGGGACTGCCACGGCATGCCGATCGAAGTGCAGATCGAAAAGACCCACGGCAAGAACATCCCGGTGGAGCAGACACAGCAACTGGCGCGCGCTTACGCCACCGAGCAGATCGCGCGCCAGATGAAGGACTTCAAGCGCCTTGGCGTGCTGGGCGACTGGGATCATCCCTACATGACCATGGCGCACGGCAACGAGGCCGATGAAATCCGCGCCCTCGGCCTGTTGCTGCAAAAGGGCTTTGTCTATCGCGGCCTCAAGCCGGTGAACTGGTGTTTTGACTGCGGTTCGGCCCTCGCGGAAGCCGAGGTCGAATACGCCGACAAGAAAGACACCGCCATCGACGTCGGCTTTGCGTTTGCCGAGCCGGACAAGGTGGCGAAGGCGTTCGGCCTCGACAAGCTCCTGACGGAAAAGGGCTGGATCGTAATCTGGACCACCACGCCCTGGACCATTCCCGCCAACCAGGCGCTTAACGCGCACCCCGAATTCGATTACGACCTGGTTCAAACCGACCGCGGGCTGCTGATCCTCGCCAGTGAATTGCGCGACGGCTGCCTTGCGCGCTACGGCCTCAGCGGCACGGTGCTCGCCACCTGCAAGGGTGCGGCGCTCGAACAAATCAATTTCAGCCACCCGTTTTATGACCGCCACTCTCCGGTGTATCTCGGTGACTACGTGACGCTCGACACCGGTACCGGTATCGTGCACAGCGCGCCCGCCTACGGTATCGAGGACTTCCAGTCCTGCCGCCATTACGGCATGAAAGACGACGCCATACTCACGCCGGTGATGGGCGACGGCAAGTACGCATCCTCACTGCCCTTTTTCGGCGGCATGATGATCTGGAAGGCCAATCCGGAAATCGTCAAGAAAATCGATGAGACCGGCTGCCTGTTCAAGGCCGCGGTCTATGACCACAGCTACATGCATTGCTGGCGGCACAAGACGCCGATCATTTATCGCGCGACCACGCAGTGGTTTGCCGGCATGGAGGCGGTGCCCGGCTACAACGGCGTCAAGCCGGAAAAGACGCTGCGCGAAACAGCGCTTGCCGGCATCGAGGCGACAACGTTTTATCCGGAGTGGGGCAAGGCGCGTTTGCACGGCATGATTGCCAACCGGCCGGACTGGACGCTGTCGCGCCAGCGCCAGTGGGGCGTGCCGATGCCGTTTTTCATTCACCGCGAAACCGGAGCGCTGCACCCGCGAACGCCAGAGCTGCTTGAGGCCGTGGCCAAGCGTGTCGAGAAAGAGGGCATAGAAGCCTGGCAGCGCATTTCACCCGCCGAGCTCCTTGGCGAGGACGCCGCGCAATACGAAAAAATCAAGGATACGCTGGACGTGTGGTTTGACTCGGGTTCGACGCACTTCACCGTGCTTGGCGGTCCTGATGGCGCGAAGAGCCATCTTGGTTCACACGGCGGCGACCTCGCGTTCCCGGCCGATCTCTACCTCGAGGGTTCGGACCAGCATCGCGGCTGGTTCCATTCGTCGTTGCTCGTGTCGAGCATGATGTACGGCGCGCCGCCCTACAAGAGCCTGCTGACCCACGGCTTTGTCGTCGACGGGCAGGGCCGCAAGATGAGCAAGTCCATGGGCAACGTGATCGCGCCGCAAAAGGTGTCGGACACGCTGGGCGCCGAAATCCTGCGCCTGTGGGTGGCCTCCACCGATTACTCCGGCGAGTTGTCGATTTCCGACGAGATTCTCAAGCGCGTGGTCGAGAGCTACCGGCGCATTCGCAACACACTGCGCTTCTTGCTCGCCAACACAGCCGACTATGACGCGGCCAAGCACGCGCTGCCGCCCGGCGACTGGCTCGACATTGATCGCTATGCTGTCGCGCGCGCCGCCGAGTTGCAGGCGGCGATTCTTGCCGACTACGAAAAATACGAATTCCAGCCGGCCATGTCCAAGCTGCAGGGCTTTTGCTCCGAGGACCTGGGCGGGTTTTACCTAGACATCCTTAAGGACCGCCTGTACACCGGCGGCACGGATTCGCGCGCGCGCCGCGCGGCGCAGAACGCGCTCTGGCACATCACGCAAAGCCTGCTGCGCCTGATGGCACCGGTGTTGTCCTTTACCGCCGAGGAGGCGTGGAAGCTGGTGAACGCGGGCGACGAGACGATTTTTACCCACACCTATTACGCCTTTCCGGATATCGCCGGCGGCGCGGCGCTGATCGAACGCTGGACGGCCTTGCGCGCAATCCGTGCCGATGTGATGCGCCAGCTCGAGGAATCGCGCAGCGCCGGGCTCATCGGCTCGTCGCTGCAAGCCGAAGTCGAGGTGCGTGCCGGCGGAGACAAGCTGGCGCTGCTGCAATCGTTGGGCGATGACCTGCGTTTCGTGCTCATCACCTCCAGTGCCAAAGCGGTTGCGGCGACGGAAGATACGGTGGTGGTCACGCCAAGCACGCACGCCAAATGTGAGCGCTGCTGGCACTGGCGCGCCGACGTGAGCGCGGACGGCGCCTACCTGGGCTTGTGCGGGCGTTGTGTGTCCAACCTGCATGGCAGCGGCGAACCGCGTACCCATGCTTGAATCTGGCGCGATGCAACTTGCAACTGGACGGCCGTCCACGCCGGTGCGGCTTTGGTTTGCGCTATCTATCGTGATTGTCATCGCCGACCAGCTGACCAAGTTTGCCGCGTCCAGCGTGCTTTGCTGCCGGCCGCCGATCGAGCTGGCGCCGTTTTTCAACCTTGTCCTCGCGCACAACCCCGGCGCGGCTTTCAGTTTTCTGGCGGGGCAACCGGGATGGCAGCGCTGGTTCTTTGCAGTGATCGCGCTGGTCGCCGCGATCGTGATCAGCGTGTTGCTGGTCAGGCATGCGCGACAAGCCGGCCAGCGGCGGTTTTGCGCGGCGCTCGCACTGATACTCGGCGGGGCGGTCGGCAATCTGATCGACCGGGTGCTCTATGGCTATGTCGTCGACTTTGTTGATTTGCATGTTTCAGGATGGCACTGGCCGGTATTCAACCTTGCCGATTCGGCGATCAGCATCGGTGCGGTGCTGATGATCATCGACAGCCTGTTCCAGGGTGCTGAGGTCGACAAAAGCGGCGATAAAAGTGGCGACACAGGCGGCGGGAAACCAGGCGCCTGAGAGTGTCCACCGGATGAAATCTTTCAGACTAGAATGAATGACATGGACAAGAACTTGGACAATGTTGATGGCGGAATGGATGTGCTCCTCGCCAACCCCCGTGGTTTTTGCGCCGGTGTCGAGCGGGCGATCGGCATTGTCGAACGCTCGCTTGAACTTTACGGCGCGCCAATCTACGTCCGGCACGAGGTCGTGCACAACAAGTTTGTGGTCGATGACCTGCGTCGCAAGGGAGCGGTGTTCGTTGAGGAACTCGCCGAGGTGCCCTCGGGCAGCACGGTGATTTTTTCCGCGCACGGCGTCTCCAAGGCGGTGCGCGAGGAGGCCGATGCGCGCGGACTCAAGGTCTATGACGCGACCTGCCCGCTGGTGACCAAGGTACACGTCGAGGTCGCCAAGATGCGCGACAGCGGCCGCGAGATCATCATGATCGGGCACAAGGGGCACCCGGAAGTCGAGGGCACGATGGGGCAGGCCGCCGGCGGCATGCACCTCGTCGAAACGGTTGCCGATGTCGCCACCCTGGATGTGCGCGATCCGTCCTCGCTGGCCTACGTCACGCAGACCACGCTATCGGTGGACGACGCCGCGCATATCGTGGAAGCGCTCAGGCGGCGCTTTCCGCAGATCGTCGGGCCGAAAAAGGACGATATCTGCTATGCCACGCAAAACCGCCAGGACGCGATCAAGTTCATGGCGCCGCAAAGCGACTTGGTGATCGTCGTCGGCTCGCCGAACAGTTCCAACTCCAACCGCCTGCGCGAAGTGGCGCAGAACATGGGCGTCAGGGCGTACATGGTGGACAACGCCGGTGAGCTCAAGGCCGAATGGATTGCCGGTGCGAAGCGGGTCGGTGTCAGTGCCGGTGCCTCGGCGCCCGAGGTGCTGGTGCAAGAGGTCATAGCAAAGCTGCGCGAGCTGGGCGCGAAGCGTGTGTCACAGCTCGAGGGTATCAGTGAAAACGTGACTTTCCCCCTTCCCAAGGGCCTTGGCGCGACCGCCTGAGGGCGCGAAGGCCGCCATGCCATCGACTGGAAACGCCCGTCTGGCGCGGGTTTCCGGATGGTTTGGTATGTTTTCAGGGGTTCGCGCGATACCCCCGGCACCACCGATACGCTTGTTTCGCCTCGTCGGCGCGCTTTAGCCCAAACCGCGAAACGGCAATCATGCTCAAGCGCGCGTCAGGCCTCCTGGATATCTCGGCATCCTCGCCACGCCTGATGCTCGCGATCGTACTTTCGGTAATGCTGCACCTGGCGCTGGTGCTGCGCTTTGCGCCCCCCGTACAAGAGGGGCGGGGGGGGCGCGTCAGCCTGACCGTGTCGCTTTCGCGCACCGCAAGTACGCTGGCACCGCCTGCCGCACCCGGCGGAGCCCCGCCGCCCGGACCGGTGAACTTTGAAACTTATTTGCCCGATCAAGCCCCTGTTTCTGTCACACCGGCACCGGTGCAGGAAGCGCGAACCGCGGTGAGCAGCGAGGCCGCGGCGCCTGCCGGTTTTGAGGCGACGCGCAAGGTGGCGTTTTTTGCCAATGCGACGCTGCTGGGGACTTTCCCCGCCCTCGACGCAACCGGCTTTCCGGTTTTGCAGGATCCCGCCTATCTGCCGGTGGACAATCTCGCGCCGCGGCCGCAACTGCCCGCCGGATTCAACCTGGCCTATCCTGATGCCGCCAGGGCTTCGGGCCTCAGGGCGACGGTGAACATCGCCGTGCTGATCGACGAAAACGGCCGCGTGGTCGAGGCGGTCGGGATCGATGACAGCCCGCAGACCGCGGTGCTGGTCAGCGCCGCCGTGCAGGCCCTGCGCCGCACGCGCCTGGAGCCGGGGCAGCGTGCGGGTTCACCGGTCAAGAGCAAGGCGGTGGTGACGGTGCGATTCGGTTACGAGTGATTTGCCTGCGGCGGATGCGGGCGCGCCGTGGTGTGTGCAAAAGACAAAGCGGGGCACCAATGAAAACGGGGCACACAAGAATCAGTGTGCCCCGTTTTTGCGCCGCCTGAATCGTAGCGCGCGTTGGTGTCAGCGCGTGCGGTAGGAGAAGCGCTTGACCGCCGCGCCCGAAGCGCTGGTGTTGACGTTTTCCGTGGTCTTGCTCGTGTCCGCGCCGGTGTTGATCGACTTGATCGCTCCCGATGGCAGTTGCACGATGGCCACACCCACCGTGATGGTGCCGCCCAGCGAACTGCCGACCACGCCCCCGGCCGCGGTGCTCACCGCAAGGCCGGTCTTGAAGTCGAAGTTATAGGCGAAGCTGCTGCCACCGACCGAGCAGGAGGAGGAGCCCTGCGAGGGCGCGTTGGTTGTTACCACCAGCGTGCCGAGCACCAGCTTGGGATCGACGAGGTTCACGCCTTCACCCGGGCTGTTGCCCACGCCGCTGAACACGGGGTTGAAGTCAATGTACCAGCCGTCCTTGGTCGCCCAGTCCATGGTCGTCGCGTTGGCGGTGATGCCGCGCGTGGTCGGCGACAGCGCGCTCAGGGTTTGGCGCAGAAGGTTGGCATCGGTGCGGAAGTTGGTCGAGCCGTAATCGGCGTCCTTGTCCTTGAAGGCGTACAGCGACTGCTGCCAGGAAATCCCGCTCGATGCGCCCGGATCTGTCAGGTCGGGCGAACCGAGGAAGCGGCCTGTACCGACGTAGAGGATGCGTGAGGTGCCGATGTGCGTGAGCGCGGGTCGTGTTGTGATGGGTTGCGCGCGCGGCGTGCCCGAGGCGTCTTTGAGCGATGCGAGATGCAGCACGGTTGGCGCGGGGCGCGGCGTGAGCACGGTGGCAGGTGCGGTCGGGGCGGCCAGCATGTCTAGCCGCCAGACGTTGCCCAGCTGGTCGCCGGCATACACGTAACGGAAGGTCGCATCCGAGACGGCGTTTTCGAAGTAGGCCGACATTTTCATCAGGCCCAGCGGCGTGGTTGCGCTGCCCAGCGTTGCACTGACCCCGACCTTGTGCAGCAGGGCACCGGTGATGGCGTCCAGCACGTAAAAGTAGCCCAGGCCCGGATTGGAGCCCGTGGTGTTGTTCAGGCCTGAGGTGAGGACCACCACCCAGCGGCCGTCATAGGCGCGCTTGCCGATGATCGGGTTGCCGTAGGCGAGGCCCAGGTCGCTGTCGGATACGGCGCACAGAGAGGCGCTCGAGCAGAACTCCCAGAGCCCCTTGGGGTTGGACGCATCGGTGACATCGAGGGCGTAGAAGCCGGCTCCGCCGCCGCCGGCGCCGCCCACGAGGATGGTTTTCCAGGCGCCCGCGGTGGTGTCGTAGACATCAGCCGTCTCCGGCGAGCCGTCGACATAGTAGCGGTGCGCGGTGGAATAACCGGTGTCGGCAAGTTGGGGGAGGCCTGGCATCAGGAAGGCCGGGGTATAGGCCCATTCTTCCGCGCCGGTGTTGCCGTTAAAGGCGTGCAGGTAGCCATCGTTGGCACCCACATATACGCGCGGTGAGCGGGGCGCGGTCGTGTTGTTATACAAGGCATAGGCCGCGAAACCAGAGTCGGTATAGTTGTTGGTGACCCCGCGCAGGTAGGCCGGCTTGGCGCTGATGGTATCGCCCAGCACGGTCTGGATCACCGAGTTGCTCACCGGATCAAGATAGGTACGGTCGCGGAATATTGATCCCTCGTTGGCGGACCAGCCGCGCAGGTAACCGACCAGAAGCGAGCCGTCGTTGGCGGTGATCAGTTGCGAGGCGGTGAGGCCCGAGCACTGCGTCATGCCCGTGGTCGGAACGCATTTGTTGTTGAAGTAGGCCTTTTGCGTGGCGGTGAGTGAAGCGTAGT
Source organism: uncultured Pseudomonadota bacterium (assembly GCA_903895005.1). The sequence continues at coordinate 24,441 of CAITSH010000403.1, read as the reverse complement.
CAAAGGCTTTCAGCTTGGTGGTGGTCCCAAGGTCGAGTGTGTGGATCGTGCGCGTGTCGCTGGCCGCGGCGATCTTGGTGAGCAGCAGCGAATCGGCCTGCCATTGAATCGTGGGCAGCACGGCACCGGTCGCCGGGTCAATGGTCTGGGCGAAGACCTTGCCCGCCCAGGTGATGGTTTCGTAAGTGGTGCTGAAGATCTGGTTGTCTGTCTGCGTCACGTTCGGGCTTGACGTGGCCGATGCTGCGGCGGCCGCAACCTGCGCGTTCACCGAGTTGAGCGTGTTGGATATGCCCGACACCAGCGCATCAATGTTGAGCGCCGAATAAAACTGCCCGCGGCCATTGACGCCAGCGTGCCACAGGTCGTCCAGGGCGGAGGCGTCGTCGGCGAACGGTTGCGGCCAGTTGCAAACCCCCGAGGTCCAGAAACAGGTGCCCGCCGCGGCACCGTTCTTTATGTTGGCAAAGTCGCCCGAGGTCGCGGTTTCGTAGTCGGACTGGTAGCGCAGGAAGACGTCGGCAAGGCCGATGGTGAAGGTGGTCATGTGCTGGTGGGTGGCAAAGTCCTTGGCGCCTTCCTTGACCGGGATGTTGTTCGGCGAAACATCGACCGTGCCGGTGCCGCCCAGGTTGAGCGACGGGCCGGTGGTGTTGCCGAACAGGTCGGTGCCGCCGCGCAGGTCGGTGCGGTAGTAGTACATGGCCACGTCGGCAAGCGTGTTGGGGTAGCCGCCGTAGGTGGTGGTCGAAGTCGGTGTGCCGACGGTGGGGACGCTGGGGTTGGGATTTTGCGACACGGCGAGCAGGGTGCCGCCGGTGACTACGGCCGTTCCGGCGGTGCCGAGCGTGGTGCTGCTCGATGCCGCGGTGGGGCCGCCTGAGTACAGCGTTGAAGTCAGGCTTTCCACAGTGGACGGGGCATTGGCGACATAGCCGCTGGTGGAGCACGAACCGGGCGTGGTAAACGTGCTCGTGGCGGTGGGGGAGGTGGTGTAGGTGGTGCTGGTGACCGCGCCCGCAGCGTTGTAGACAACGGTCTTGGTGTAATTGGTCACACGCCGCAGCCGCATGGTTCGAGTGCCTGAACCCGAGCAGCTGAAGGTGGTTTGCTGGTTGTCGCCGTTGGGCGCCGCCGGCGAGAAAAATGTTGGCAGGCCGGAACCCTCGGAGGTGGTGACCCACTCTACCGTATGCGCGCCAGCGTAGGTCTCGGTCCGGGCGCGCGAGGTGCAGGCGCCCTGGACAATGCCGTAGGTTGTTGTCCCGGCCGTGTAGGCGTCCACGCCCGGCGAAACGCCGTTGGTCGTTACATTGGAGGTGTCGACGGTGGTCGTACGCGTAAGCAGCTTGACCTGGTTTGCGGTGCAGCCCGCAACGGTGATATTGGCACCGGTCGTGGGGGTGCCATAGAGCGGGAAGGTGCTGGTCGCCCCTTGCACCACCACTTGTTCCTCGACAATCGTGGTGCCGGTTCTGGGGGTGGTTACGACGTTCGCCGCAACGCAGGCGGCGGGCGTGGGGAAGGCCACGACCGCGACGCTGGTCGAGTTGGAGGTCTGCACGCCGTCGGTGGTGCTGATGGTCTGGGTGGTGGTGCTGGTGCGTGTGCGCAGGCGCTGCTGCGTGCCGGTGCAACCGCAGGCTATCTGCGTCCCCGAGCTGAAGGTTGTGTTGGCGCTGCCGTAGCAGACATTCTCTTCAGTAATGACCGTGGGCGTGGCGGTGGAGGCCACCGTGCCGGCACCGCCGTCGAAGGTGCCGGTGGTGGTGCGGTCGACAATGACCGAGGTGTAGGGGCTGATGGTCAGTCCGTTGACGTTGTCGGCGTTACCCATGGTGTTGCCGGCGATGTCCTGGCCGCTACCGCCGTTCCAGTATCCGTCGGTGGTAAAGAGGTTGTAGTTGCGCTGGCAGGAGGCTTCGATCGGATCATCTGCGAGCGGGATGCCCGCTGTGAGCCCCGTATTGAGTTTGCCGGCGAAAATCCAGCCGCCGCGTGACATGGCTTCGCGCAGCGGTGTGCTGGCGACCGTGTCCTGTTTATAGAACTTGTCGTACCAGTTGGTTGCCTGAGTCGTGTTGAAGGGGGCGATGCTCAGGTACATGTTGGACTGCACCGAGCTTTGCTGTGTGCCGGAGGTGTCGTAGAAGGGGTTGATGGTGATAAAGCCGACGCGCACCTTGTTTGGGATGGGCACCGGGCTCGCGCTCGGGTTGGAGACAAAGGGCAGGAATGCGCGGCCCGCAGCGGTTTTCATCATCGCGAGGCGCGTGCGATAGTAGGTGTACCAGCGCGCGTAGTTCTGGATTTCCTCGGTGTAGGTGCACACCGGCGCGGCAACGCAGTCGGTGCGGGCCGGGCGGTTGGAATAGGAGGTCACGGAGGACTGGATGGTGTCGCGGTTGAACCAGCCGTAGCGCGGCCACTGGTACGCAGCGTCGATGCTGCCCGAGTTAATGAATTTGTTGCGGCAGCGCGGCGTGCCGCTCGAGTCGCCGATGCCGCCGGGCGCAAGCGCCTGTTCCTGTGTCTGGCAAAAGCGCACATAGGCGGGGAAGGTATAGCCGGAGGGGGGCGTGGCAGGCGGGATCACCTGCTGGCAGTCGGTGAGGTTGGCGTTGGTGCAGTATTCGATCGGTGTGATGAAATAGGACATCGCCGGGGTGCTGATGGTGGTACCTACGTTGTAGAGGCCGTCACGCACCCAGGTGCCGGCCACGTTGATTGTGGCAGTGGTGCCGGTGTAGGTGAAGGTGGTGGCGCTGGTGACAGTGATAGCCTTGCTCGCCACGGTCGCAGAAGCACCGGTGGGGACCGAGGTGGTAATGACATCGTTGGTGACGAGTCCGTGCGCCGTTGTGGTGGTGACCGTTACCAGGGTTGTGCCTGTTTGCACGAATGTCCCGGTGTCGTGTTTGCGATATTGCGTGCTGAATACCCTGGTGTAGCCGCCGGCGGTGGTGGACACGGTCGCGGAGCCCGAAAGCGAGTAGCGAAAAACGCTATTGCTGACCCGGGTGATCTGGGCGGCGGTTGCGTCAAGGCTGGTGTTGCCCAAGGCGACGGTTACCAGGTCGCCGGTGCTCAGGCCGTGGGTCGATTTTGTTACCGTGATGGTGCTTCCGGTGCGGGTATAGCTTGCGCCGGCCACCGCGCCGTTGCCCGTCCCGGCGTAGGTGAAGCTGCGCGCTCCGGTGCTGGTAATGGTCTTGGTGTCAAAGTCGTAACCGGTTCCGCCCGCGGAGCGCACGTAAATCGTGTTGCCGGTGGATAGGCCGTGCTGCGCGGTGGTGCTCACTGTAATGGTTGCGCCGTCGCCACTACTGATGCCCATGGACATAATTTCCGGCAGGCCGAAAATCTGCGTGCTGGAATTGCTGGCATGGCTGCGGTACGGAAAACGCCCCGCCGACATGGTGTTTCCCGAGGAGTCGGTTCCGCCGACCAGGGCGGTGGGACTGGCGCTGTCGGTGCCGTTGCGCTTGCACACTGCGGTCGAGGCAGCGTTGCAGTAACGCCGGTCGGAAATGCCGCTGGTGAGGTTGATGGTGCTGCCGCCGAGGTAGGCGTCGGGCACAAGCGCAGTGGTGGATAGCGTCGCGCTGGTACTCGTGGTGACGGGGGTGGTGGACCAGTCGATCACGAAGCGTCCGGCCGAATTGACCGCGGAGCGGTAGTTGACGTTGGGATCGTAGGAGACGCCGTTGAAGCCATTCTGGCCGCCGGCGCGGTAAGGCGGGTCACCGAGGTTGCAGGTGGTGCTGCCGCTGAAGCTCGCGGAGCCGGAACCCTGGGTGAGGCATTTGAACGTATCGTTGACGTAATCGGGCAGGTAGTCCCATGCCATGCTGCCCGAGGTGTCCAGGGTAAACAGCAGGTTGGGCAGGATGTTCGCACCCGAACTGGTGGCAAGGGGCACCGTCGAAATCGTGGTGCTGGCAGGCATCGCGGAGCCGACAGCAAGCATCGTGGCAAGACCGGCGAGCAGTTGTGAAACGGACTTGGGGAGCGTGGTCATGGGCCTATCCTCGGAATCGGGAGCGCGTGGGCTTGCAGTGTGTTGATGTGCGTCGTCGTTCGTGTTTGGGTATTGGGCAATGCGTATCGGGTATGGGTTGTCGGTGTATTGTCGTTAAGCCGGGTTACTGTGTGCGCAGCATCGTCTGCACGATGGCGGTGGACTGGCGCGGCCCGACCACGCGCGCGGTGACGCGGTAATGGGTGGCCGGCGGACGGGTGAAAAAGTTGGCCGAGCTCTGGTCCACGCCCTCGCCGCTGATGGCGGTGGTGTCGGGCGTCGAGCCGCACACGTTGGTGGCACCCGAGCAGACGGCGTTAGGCGCGCAGTTGGCGATCGGACACAGGCGGTGGATGACGAACTGCACGACGTTGCCGCTGGCATCGGCCACGCCTGCGTTGATCGAGCCGGCGTTGGTCCAGTTGGATGCGTTGGTCCAGTCAGGTTCGGTTCCCGGCGCGCTGGAAAAATAACCAATGCTGGAGACCCCCGCGGTGTTGTTGTCGTTGTAAAGGGTCGTGGTGCCCGAATACGTCGTCAGGTAGGTGAAGCCGGCCTGGATGCCGCCGTCCGCGGCGTTGAGCGAAGACTGCTTGAATGCGATGTTGCCGGCGACAATGGCCGAGGTGTCGACCGAACGCATCATGGCGATGCCCGCCAGGGTCATGGCCACGAGTACGATCAGCGAGATGACCAGCATGGTGCCCTGCTGGCGGCATGCCAGAGCCGGGCGAGTTTGGAAGGGGCGCATAGTCATCAGCTCGATTTCCATATCCAGTTGCGCAGCGGGAGGGTGGTCTCAAAGACCTTGTAGCGGTAGCAGCGCCAGTTGGCGTCCGCCGACACGTCGAGGGCGGTCATCAGGTTGGGCGCGGAAGAAGCCCAGGCCGAGCCCGACCAGGTCGGCGCCGTGGTGGTGGTGTCGCAGGGGTCGCTGGGTATGCCCGACGAGGGCTTTTCCGGCAGGGCGCTGCGCGCCACGACGGCGATGCGCACGGCGATGACGTATTGCCAGTTGGGCGTGGTGCTGCCGTCGACAAAGCGGTCGACGATGCCGTCGCCGGCGGTATAGGCGGCGTTGTAGCCGATGGTGCCGTTGTTGGTGCCGTCATCGAGGCCGTAGACGACGCGCATATGCACGATGTTGTCGGCGACGGAAGCCGCGGCGTTGTCGGAAAAACCCGAGCGCAGGGTCAGCGCGTTGCTGGTAATGGCGTAGGTGTTGTACACCGGCATGGTCACCGGGACGGTGTCGTAGATGTTGCCCAGGTTGAAGACGCGCGTGGCATTGGCACTGCCCGCACCGGTGTAGACCACGCCAAGCCCCCCCGAGGAGTTGAAGCGCGCCGTTGCCGATCCGCCCGAGGTGAGGGTGTAGTTGACGTTGTTGTGGTCGACCTGGTCGCTGGGGTTGCTCGGCAGGCCGGTGACTTCCATGATGGCGCAGCGCTTGGTCGTGCCCGGTTCCGAGAGCAGCAGGAGGTCGCCGGTGCGAATGCCGTAGCGGCTCTGAACGCGCAGCGAGTCGGTGGCCGCAGCCATGTTGGCGCTGAGCGTGGTCGAGTTGGCCACCTGGGTCTGTGATCCGTAGAACGCGGACAGGCTGTCGGGCGCCGTGGCCGAACCGCCCGAGGTGATTTGCACCGGCACCATCAGCATGGTCGCAGGCGCGGTGGGGAAGGTGTTCGGTGAGCGCGTCGAGTCGTAGGCGGTGATGTTGCAGCCGGCGTAGGCGGTGTCGTTAAAGCCCATGCCGGCGTTGCGCACGTCCTGGTCGATCATGTACAGGGCGATTGCGCCGTTTTGCTGTGCGTCGCCGCCGCTGGTGGTGGTGCGCTTGATGCCCTCTGAAACCTCGAACACCTGGAAGATGATGATCATGCCGATCAGGCTGATGGTCATGGCAACCAGCAGTTCGACCATGCTGAAGCCGCGCGTGGCTTGCGGCGCGCCTCCTTGGCATACCGTCTTTGGCCGATCCAGCGTGAGTGCGGGGTTTGAGTGTGTGGTGGCGCGCATGCTCAGACGTAGACCGAGGCGATGATGATGAAGTTGTGCGGCGGCAGGCCTTGCGAGGCCTCTTCGGGCAGTTGCCAGCGCATGGTGATCTGCACCTGGGCGCCCGAGGCGGTGCTGCCGGTGATGGTGACGATGGGCGGCACGGTGGCGGCACCGGGCAGGCGCGATTGCACCGATGCGATCCAGGCGGTGAGGCGTGCCGGCGCGGTGCCCGATCCGGCGTAGGCGTAGGAGGCGATGTTGCCCGAGTCCGTCCACATTTGCGCCATCAGTTCGTTGGCAAGGAAGGATGCGTCGCTGCGTGTCTTGGAGTCGGTGACGCTCTTGATCGCCACCGCCTGCATGCCGACGATGGCGAGGATGCCGACCGAAAAAATCAGGATCGCCAGCAGCGACTCGATCATCATCACTCCGCGTTGCAGGCGCGGTGCGATGGGTATTTTTCGTTTCATGGATGGTTTCATGGCGTGTTGGTGGGCCGGTTCAGCAGCGGCGCGGGTCGGTAACGGAGAGGCTCACGGACGGGTCGCACATGCGTATGCTGCCCCCGCCGGTGACGACAACGCGCAGTGCGCGCGCACCCGCGAACTTGGAGTTGGTCATGTCGATCTGTGTGATCGGCGCCGAGGCGTCGGTATTGGTGGTGACGCTGCCCAGGGCGGCGAAAGTGAGCGTCGTGCCCGCCGCCGGCGTGGGCGTCAGCACGGCGTTGCTGGTCCCCTCGGCGCCGGAGCGCGTCTGTATGACGGTGTTATCCGCGTCGACGCTGACCGTCCACCCCGTGGAGGGCGGGACGAACACGATTCGCACGCGGGCGTTGCGTTGTATAGCCTCGGAGCGCGCCACCTGTATGCCGTTGAGCACCGCCTCGGTGGCGGTGCGCGTCTGGGAGTTTTGTATCCATTCGAAAAAACTTGGCGCGCCGAGCGCGGTCAGCACGCCCAGCACCACCAGCGAGATCATCAGTTCGACCAGCGTAAAGCCGCGTTGCGCGGCGCCGGTCGTCACTGGTGCTGAAATGATCAGCACTGGCCGCCTTTCTTGGTCACCCAGCAGGTGATGGGGGCGGTGCCCCAGGCTGCGGTGGGCACCGCCGTGGTGGTGCGGGTATTGGCTTCGTTGATGGTGTAGGTGAAGCCGGTCATGCTGCCGTCGGTGGCGGTGCCGCCGGTGGCCTGGATGGTGTAGGCCGTGGCGGTCAGTGTGGGGCAGGTGATGGCAAAATACTTGAGCCCTGTGGGCAGAGGCGCGATGGTGCCGGCGGCGCAGGCCCCTTGGTAAGTGCGGTTGTCCTGGTAGAACTGCTCGAGCTTGGTGCGCATCGCCAGAAGGTTTGAGGTGGCCTCGCCGATCTTGCCGCGCAATACATAGTCGGTATAGGACGGAATCGCGACGGCCGCAAGAATGCCGACGATGGCGACCGTGATCATCAGTTCGAGCAGCGTGAAGCCGCCTTGGCGAATGGTGTTGAAAACGGACTTGCGAACCTGAACCTGATTGAAAATCTGTCGGCGGACCATGGGCGACTCCCTTTGATGAGTGAATGTTAAGCAAACACATGACACCGCTGCAAAGCCGTCCGACGAATGGACGCTGAGCGGGGGTGAACGGCGCTAAGCGCTGATTCTAGCGGAATTAATTCACGTTTCCGGGGTGTTCCGGCGTGTCAGGTACCCGGCCGGCGGTGGTTAGACAAAGTCCAGACCGGCGGTTAGAATTGTGACCTGGCGATGACAGCGTGTGAAAAAAGCGCGTCATTTGCGCACAGGAAAACGTGCAAGCAACGTGTCAACGTGTCAACGTGTCAACGTGTAAATGTGTCTAAGGCTGCTGCAAACATGACCACAGAATCGTTCAACCCGGATGCCCCGGCACGGTGTGCGGGTTCTGTCTCGCCCGCGCCTTCGCGCGAGGAGATCGCCGACTTGCTGCGTGCCCACGGTGTCATGCCCACCCACCAGCGCCTCGAAATCGCCCAGGTCATGTTTGAACGCAAACAACACCTGTCGGCGGACCAGGTGCTGGCACGTGTCAATGCGGTGGATGCGGAAACCTCCAAGGCGACGGTCTACAACACGCTCAAGGTGTTCGTTGAAAAGCAGCTGCTGCGCGAGCTGATCGTCGATCCGTGCAAGGTGTTCTATGACTCGAACGTCACTGACCACCACCATTTTTACGATGTCGCGAGCGGTCGCCTGACCGATATCCCGGCCGACCAGATTCATCTCTCCGGCCTGCCCTGCCTGCCCGCGGGAACCGTGGCGGCGGGGGTGGACATCATCATCCGCACACGCCCGCAGGCCTGACCCACCTACCACTTTTCGATATCGGCGGTGAAAACGGCGGTGTCTTGGCCGGCGAGCATGTTGGCTCCCAGTTTTTCCAGCCCTTGGGATATAATAACGGGCTGAAATGCCGATGTAGCTCAGTTGGTAGAGCAACGCACTCGTAACGCGTAGGTCACCAGTTCGATTCCGGTCATCGGCACCAATTCCCCGTCCGCGCAGCGCCAGCAAGCCAGGCAATTTGGGTCGTCAACGCTGCGCGTGACGGAATAAACCGTTTCAGAAATCTGTTTTAGCAGCAGCGCCGTGCATTCATGTTCCGGGGTTCGGGGGTTAGGGGGCATGGATGCGGGTTATCGACGCCCACATGCCACACTAGCTTTATCGTGGCTTTGCAGTGCGTGCTGCGGGGAAACCCGCCGCATGAACGCGAGATTGAAAGCGGTAGTAGGGTGGCGGGGTGAGCGGCGCGCTTGGCGTGCCAGGCGCGCCGGACAGTCACTTTGCGGCCGTTCGCATCGGACTTCGGGAAGGGATTCCAATGCTGCAGTTGTTCCGGGGAGGCAAACCTGATCACCCCATGGCCGATCTCAAGGAAGCCAAGCGCATCCTTGAAGAGGTGCCCGCCAATGACGCCTTCAAGGCGCTCGAGGAGCTGACCGGTTGGCTCGAGTCGGTCAACGCAGTTCCCGGGTTCAAGCCCGAGTACCGCGCCCAGCTTTTGTTGATGCTCGATGAGGCGGCGCAGGTGCATGCGCGCAAGCTCTCGCGCGACTATCTCGGTGCGGTGCGTCCCTCCAAATTCCAGGAAAACCGCCTTTGGACGGTGGTCTTCGGTTACTGGCGCCAGGCCGCCGTTTCCCTGGCGACCAGCGTTGACCTCTTTGCCACCGGTGCCAAGGGCGGCGAAGCGCTCAAGAACCTGATTCCGCTGCTGGCGGTGCGCGCGATGCGCGCCCTTGCGGGGCAGCTGAAGTGGCAGTCTTTCCGCTATGGTCCGATGGACACCGCGCTATGGGGCATCCTCTACAAAATCTATGCCCTGTGCGAGTCGCGCAAGCTGTCCAAAACCAAGACCCAGGTCTATCCGGCGGTACCGGGCGAATCCTCGCCCGAACTCGAGTTTCTAAAGGCGGTGATGTTCAGCGCGTCCTCGCCAGACAGTCTGTTGCCGTTGGAGACCGAACTCATGGAACGGCTGGTGGCGCACTACGCGCCCGGCTTTACGCTGCAGCCCCAGCCCGAGGGCGGTGCCTACTGGGTTGACCTTGCCGGCAGCGTGGCACCCTTGCGGCTGATCAAACCACCGCAGCCGAAACCGATGCTGCGTTATTTTTCCGCCGGCGTCGCCGTCGCAGACATCGAGAAGGTGCGCCAGATTATCAAGTCGACCGGTGCCGTTCCCTCGGCGGTCAACCTTGGCGGAACCTACGAGCCGGCGGTGGTGCTCGATGCGCTCGAACACATCGCCATTTACTGGTCCACCTCTCCGCGGGAGCGCAAGGCGCCGCGCCACCAGGTCAAGTCGCGTCTGATCGTGACCCACGGGTTCGACGGCCTGATGATTGCGTTGGAGCCCGCCGGGACGCTCGACTTTGATGTCTCGAGCGAGGAAAACTGGATCGTGCAGAACGTCAGCACCGGTGGGTTCGGCGCGATGATCCCGCAGGTGAAGGGGGACTGGCTGAAAATCGGCTGCCTGCTCGGGCTGCAACCCGAGGGTGGCAAGAACTGGGTGGTCGGTGTGCTGCGACGTGTGAGCCGTGATACGCCGCAGCAGGCATCGGTCGGCATTCAGACCATCGCCAAGTCCGCGTCCATCGTGCAGTTGCGCATGCAAAGCGGCCAGCTTGGCACCAGCGAGGCCAACGAGCTCGGCATTTTGCTCGACCCCTTGTCGCAGGCGACCAGTACCGAGGCGATGGTGGTGTTGCGCGCGGGCGCATGGGTGCCGGGGCAGAACCTCGAAATCGACACGGACGGGTTGAGCCTGCTGCTCATTCCTATCGGCGTGGCCGAGCGTGGCGAGGACTACGAGCTGGTGCGTTTCCGGCAGATGGTCCGCGATACAGAGTAAGACGCCGGCCAAGAAGATCGCGGTGTTTCGTGCACGACAAAAAGCAGGGCTATTGCCCTGCTTTTTTACGCCAGCACTTTTTTCAGCCAGGTCTCGATATGCCCGATTTCTTCCGGGCAGACCGAGTGTGGCATGCGGTACTGGTGCCATTCCACCGGATAACCCAGTTGCTCGAGAAGAACGCGCGATTGCGCGGCGCGCGTGAGCGGGATCACCGTGTCGTCGCTGCCGTGGGCCATGAAAACCGGCAGGTCGCGGTTCATGGGGTGCGCCTCGGCGGCAAGCTTGTCGGCGAGCGGCACGTACGTCGACAGCGCCATGATGCCGGCGATGCGCTCGGCGTGGCGCAGCCCGGCTTGCAGTGCAACCGCCCCGCCCTGTGAGAATCCTGCGAGCACGATGCGGTGCGCGGAGACCCCCCGGGTTTTTTCGTGCGCAATCAGCGCCTCGATGGCCGCCTGCGACGCGCGCACACCGGCCTCGTCCTCACGCCGTATAGCCGCGTCTGAAATGTCGTACCAGGCGCGCATCACATAGCCGTTGTTGATGGTCACCGGCATGGTAGGGGCGTTGGGGAATACATAACGCACGGCGATGCCGCCGAGGTCGATTTCCGGAACGATGGGAGCGAAGTCGTTGCCGTCGGCGCCAAGGCCATGAAGCCAGATGATGCTCGCATTGGGCGCGGGCGCGGTTTCGATTTCAATGGTTTCCAGGCGTGCGGGGCTCATGGTGTGGATCTCCGTTGCGGGCGTTTTCGAATCAGTCCGGTGATGCGGCCAGTTGCAAAATGGATGCCGGTGCCGGCGACCATTTGCAGCACAAGCGCCAGTGCGAAGGCCGCGGCAATTGACAGTGAGTATTGTGTGTCGAGGGCGAGTGCGACCACGTAGCAGAACACGCAAAAGCCGTACATTGTGCCGTTGAGGGCGCGTATGAACGCAAGGGCGCCGGTGCGGCCCTGCTGCGCCAGCGTGAACGAGGCGATGACCGACGTGGCCACGGGAAAGGGCGTCAAAAGGCCTGACAGTTGCGGCCCCAGCCACTGTGCGAGGCCGGTCAGCGTGAGGGTGATGCACACCGCGGCAAGCATGCGCAGCGGCAGGTCAAACCGCGATACCCCTGCTGCCGCGGCGACCGGGCCCTGGTCACGCGGCAGTAACTGGTGCACGATGGCAAAACTCGCCATGGCCGCGAGCAGCGCCGCTTCGGCGCCAAGCGGCAAGCCCATCATAAGTGTAGTGACACCGGCGTAGGCGAGAGTGCCCGCGAGCAGCGAGGGAATCCAGCCGTGGCGCATGGCGACCCAGCCAAAGGCCAGGAAGTACGCCGCTGTGGCGACCAGCCCGGCCAGTGCGCCAACCGCCGCGTGCGAGGCAAACGTACTGCCTTGCTCGAGCGCAAAGAACAGCAGGATCGGACCGGTCGAGACCGGCAGGCTGGCGATCATGCCGCTCGCGCGCGTACCCCAGCGGCGCCCGGCGAGTGTAACCAGTGCCACCAGCGAGGGTGACAGGACCAGTTTGAGCAACAACAGCATCGAAACTAGGCGGCCGGGGGCTTTGCCGCGGCCGGCCGAATGGCCGACTTTGGCCGGAAGGCCTTGATCACCTGTTCGTTGGTTTCGATGTAAGGACCGCCGATGAGGTCGATGCAATAGGGCACCGCGGCAAAAATGCCCGGTACCAGCGATTTTCCCTCGGCGTCCTTGAGGCCCTCAAGGGTCTCGCGAATGGATTTGGGCTGGCCCGGCAGGTTGATGATGAGCGCGCGTTTGCGCACCACCGCCACCTGGCGCGACAGGATTGCGGTTGGCACAAACTTCAGGCTGATCTGGCGCATCTGTTCGCCAAAGCCGGGCATCACGCGGTCGGCCACGGCGAGGGTTGCTTCGGGGGTGACATCGCGCAGCGCCGGCCCGGTGCCGCCGGTGGTCAGCACGAGGTGGCACCCAACCCGGTCGACGAGGTCGGCGAGCGTCGATTCGATCAGGGGCTGCTCGTCGGGGATCAGCCGTGTTTCGGTGCGCCAGGGCGAGCTGAGGGCCTTGCCAAACCATTCCTCGAGCGCGGGGATGCCCTCATCCTTGTAGACACCGCCGGAGGCGCGGTCGCTGATTGAAACAAGGCCTACCAGCAGCTCATCGTTCATCGTGTTCATCTTCATCGGGGATTGCGGTTTCGGTTGCGTCATCGTTGTTCTCATGCGCCCCGCCGGCGGCAAGCCGCGCCTCGCGCAGCATGCGAAATAGTTCACGGTAGGACTTGGGCGGCTTGTTGCGCGCCTGTTCCTCGCGCGTGTTGCGGATCAGTGCGCGCAGGCGCTGCGTGTCGGTGCCCGGGTGTGCGGCGACATATTGGTGCAGCGCTTCGGGCTCGGTGATGAGCCGATCTCTCCAGGCCTCGAGCTGGTGCAACTCAACAGCCTGTTCGCGCGAATGGCGTTTCCAGACGGCAAGCGCATCGCGTATCGGTTGCGGATCGACTTCTCGCATCAGGCGGCCGATGTATTGCAACTGGCGCTTGCGCCCGCCGTGTGCGCGGATGCTGCGTGCATCGTTCGTGGCGATGCGCAGCTTCTCGGGCAGGATCGGGGCGATGCTGGCGAATTTGGCGTCGGTCAGTTCGACGATTTCAGTGCCAAGCGCCTGCAGGGCCAGCATGTCGCGCTTGACCTGGCTCTTGCTCGGACCGTCGTAGTCGTCTTCCTCGCTCTCGTTAAGCGCGGACTTTGCTGCGGAGATTACTTTAGTCATGCTGTTATGATAACGTTTTTCGCAGCTTCTTCGTCTGCGCTTCTTCCCCCGGACCCCCCAGAAACACCATGGCAAACCCCCGTTTCAGCTATACCGGCGACAACTTGCGCGAGATCGCGCGCGATGCGCTTGCACAGGCGCGCAAGCAGGGCGCAAGCGATTGCGAAGTAGAGATTTCCGAGGGCTACGGCCAGACCGTCACGGTGCGCAAGGGGGAGGTCGAGAACATCGAGTACAACCGAGACAAGGGCCTCGGCGTGACGGTGTATTCGGGACAGAAAAAAGGCTATGCCTCGAGCTCCGACCTTTCGGCGCAGGCCGTCCGCGACGCGGTCGAGAAGGCGCTGACCATCGCGCGTTTCACCGCCAGTGACGATGCGGCGGGGCTCGCGGATCCGTCACTGATCGTTCGCGCCGGGGAGATCAAGGACCTTGACCTCTATCACCCTTGGGACCTGCCGGTTGAAAAGGCCATCACGCTTGCCACCGAATGCGAAGCGGCGGCCTTCAAGCTCGACAAGCGCATCAGCAACTCCGAGGGTGCGAGCGTGTCCTGCCAGGCCGGGCAGTTCGTGTCCGCCAACAGCGCCGGCTTCATGGGCGGGTTTTCCAGCACGCGCCAGTCCATGTATTGCGCGGTGATCGCCGAACAGGCGGGCAGGATGCAGCGTGACGACTGGTATGTGCAGACCCGCGCTGCGCGCGACTTGCCCAAGCCGGCTGCGGTCGGCGATTACGCCGGTCGTCGCACGCTGGCAAGGCTCAAGTCACGCAAGATAGGCACGCGACAGGCGCCGGTGCTGTTTGAGGCGCCGATCGCCGGCGGACTCATCGGTCACTTCGTGGCGGCCGTGAGCGGGGGCAGCCTGTATCGTAAGTCATCGTTCCTTCCCGACAGCCTGGGCAAGCGGGTGTTCTCCGAGAATGTCAACCTGCGCGAAGAACCGCATCTAAAAAAAGCCCTGTCGAGTTCCTATTTTGACGACGACGGCGTGGCGACGCGTCCGCGCAGTGTGGTGAGCAAGGGCATCGTCGACGGTTATTTCCTGTCGAGCTATTCGGCGCGAAAGCTCGGCATGCAGAGCACCGGCAACGCCGGCGGCAATCACAACCTTATCCTCGCGCCGGGCACGCTCGACCTTGACGGCATGTTGCGCGAAATGGGTACCGGGCTGCTGGTCACCGAGGTGATGGGCCAGGGCGTGAATATGGTTACCGGCGACTATTCGCGCGGTGCCGCAGGTTACTGGGTGCAGAACGGCAAGATCGCCTATCCGGTGGAGGAAATCACCATCGCCGGCAACCTGCGCGACATGTTCCTCGATTTCGCCGCAATCGGCAGTGATGTCCTGGTGCGCGGGTCGCGCTCTTGCGGGTCGATCCTTATCGGCAACATGACCATTGCGGGTAATTGAGTCGCGCCACCTGGTTGCTAAACCAAGTGGCTAAAAAGGGACTCAACCAAGGGGCACAGGGGACATAACGAAGCGAAGCGAAGTCGGACGTTTTAGTCTGCCACTTTAGTAGTCACCAAGCGGAAAGCCGCGCCAGGCGTGGGTTTCCAGCCGTTTCCTCGTCGTATCGGAGTGCGGCCCCTTAGCTTGCCACCGACAGTGCGAATGCGGCGCGGCGCAGGGCTGTTACCCAGGCCTCATCCACGTCCTTGCGTACGATGCGCATGGTTCCGTACCACGGGCTGTCTTCGCGGCCGATCATCCAGCGGGCGGTCGCCGGCTCATTGAGCAGCAGCAGCGTCGGGCGTGCGAGGGCGCCTGCGAGATGGGCGACCGCGGTGTCGACGCTGATCACGGTGTCGAGCGCGCAAAGTGCTGCTGCTGTGTCGTCGAAATTCTCAAATCCAGACCCCGCGTTGATGCCGCCGTGTTGCGCCAACAGGGTCTGCTCTGCGGCATCAATGTCTTTTTGCAGGCTTACCAGACGCACGTGTGGCGCCTGCGCCGCGAACGCGTCCAGCAAGGCCGGCAGCGTGATGCTGCGGCGCGGATCGAAGCTGCTGGCACGCCAGGCGACGCCAACTAGCCGGCGCGGGTCGCTCCCCTGCCAGCTCGCGCGCAATTCGGCGGCGCGCTTTTCGTTGGCGCGCAAATACGGCGCAGGTGGCAGTGCATCGGCGCTTGTCCCGAGCAGGAAGGGCAGACTGAGCAGCGGCACGTGGCAGTCGAAGGCGCCAAGGTCGGGGGCGAGGTTGCTTGCGGGGACGAGCCCGGGCGCACCGGGCATGCGGTCCACCAGTGCGCGCAGGGGTGGCGGACATTCGAATGTGCAAGTGCCGCCCGCGGTCCGGGCGATCTGCGTCGCAGCGAGGGGCAGGAAGCGCAGGTGCTGGATGATATCGCCAAAGCCCTGCTCCCAGTGCACCAGCACGCGCTGGCCCGCGCCGCCGTCCCAGCGCGGCAGCGCAAGCCGGTGCGGGTAGAGGGCTTGCGCACCGGGTAGTGCGTAGCGTGTTTCCAGCTCTGGCCATGCCTCTTCGATGCGCCCGACCGCGATCAACGATTGCGCGCGGTTGTTGCGTGCGATGAGTAGCGAGGCGTCGAGTTCGATGGCCTTGTCGTAATTGCGCAAGGCCTCGTCGTGCCGGTTTCGTTGTGCCGCGATGTCACCCAGGCCGACCCATGCCTGCGCCAGATGTGGCGAGTGCTCGAGCGCGGCAAGAAAGCTTTCGCGTGCGCGGTCCGTTTCGCCGAGCGCCAATTCGCAGTAGGCGCGGTTGACCAGCAGGCCTGGCGCGTGCGCACTGCCGGCCGTGCCGGTGATCAGCTGGTCGTAGGCATCACGGGCGGCGGCATGTTCGCCGCGATCGAACAGCGCGTGCGCCCGCTCGGTCATCGCTGTGTCGGCGGCGTTACGCTCAGGCGGAGGTTTTTTGTCAGTGCCGCGCAGCGCGGCGAGCAGGCGCGAGAACATCGCGGCGCAGCGGTTCTGGCAGGCCTAGCGAAACGTCGGGCCGCAGGCCCACGCGACGAGGGAGCGGCGGACGCCCGAGGTGACGGGGGTGACGCGATGCGCGAGATAGGAGGGGAAGAAGGTCGCCGCACCCATTGCGCGCGCCTCGTTCATGGCCGGCGCGTTGACGAACTCGAGCTGGCCGCCGGTGTAATCCTCGTTGGCCGACAGCTGGATCGTCATGGAGAGTTTGCGCGCGCTGGTCGCGCCGGGGCCCAGATCCATGTGCCAGTCAAAATGCTGCTCCGGACCGTACACCGTGTATTGCAAGGCATCGATGAAGCCGGTCAGCTCGAAACCGTAATGTTGTGCGGCCTGTGAAAACAGCGCCCCGAGCTTGTGGAACAGCCAGTGTGTTTGCGCTGAAGGTTCGATCCAAGCGATGTGGCTGACGCGAGACGCCGCCTCGCCAAGTTCGACGCGGCCGTCGGTGCGTTCGGTCGCCTCGCCGATGGCCATGACCGTGCGGCACTCTTCGGGAGACAGCGCGCCCTGGTATAGCTGGATGGTTTGCAGCGCATCGTTGAGGCCCAGCGCCTGGCGGTGCCCGAAGGGCTCGGTGCCGGCAGCCCAGTGCAGTGAAAGCGCACCGTTCTTGTCGGCGTCCAGCCGTTCCGGGAAGGCGTACACAAGGGTCTGAAGATCGGACATGGTCGGTGCGCAGCGCGGATGTTTGCAGTGGCTCAGTTTAACCCAGGGGGTTGACCGAAGGTGTTTTGGGGGTTCCGGGCGCCGAAGCAGCCAGCGGAAAATTTCCCTATAATCGTCAGAGTAGCATCCCTAAAAATATTCAATGCACACATCCTGAGGAGGCAATTGTGGATAGACGTTCCTTTGTAACCAAAGCGGGTCTGGGTACTGCCGCAGCCGCAGTCGCGGGTCAGGCCGCCGCGCAGGCGCCGGCAACCGGAGCGCCGACCATTTCATGGCGCCTCACATCGAGCTTTCCGAAGAGCCTGGACACCATTTTCGGCGCGGCCGAAACCATCGCCAAGCGTGTTTCGGCTGCAACCGGCGGCAAATTCCAGATCAAGGTATTCGCCGCCGGTGAGATCGTTCCCGGCCTTCAGGCGCTCGACGCGGTCCAGAACGGCACCGTGGAATGCTGCCATACGGCGCCTTACTATTATTTCGGCAAGGATCCGACGTTTGCCTTCTCGACGGCAATTCCCTTCGGTCTCAATGCTCGCCAGCAAAACGCCTGGATGTACCACGGCGGCGGCCTGCAACTGATGCGTGAGCACTTCAAGGAATACAACTGCGTCAACTTCCCGGCCGGTAATACCGGGACGCAAATGGGCGGCTGGTATCGCAAGGAGATCAAGTCCGTTGCCGACCTCAAGGGCCTGAAGTTTCGTATCGCCGGCCTTGCCGGGCAGGTGCTCTCCAAGCTGGGCGTGGTGCCGCAGCAGATCGCCGGCGGTGACATTTATCCATCGCTTGAAAAAGGCACTCTGGATGCGGCAGAGTGGGTCGGCCCTTACGATGATGAGAAGCTCGGCTTTTATAAGGTGGCCAAGTTTTACTACTACCCCGGATGGTGGGAGGGCGGTCCTGAACTCGACCTGTTGGTCAACACTAAAGCGCTCGAGTCGCTGCCGCCCGAGTACCGCGCTATTCTCGAGTCTGCGTGCTATGAAGCCAACGCCGACATGCTCGCCAAGTACGATGCCGCCAACCCGGCTGCACTCAAGCGGCTGATCGGCAACGGCGTCAAGCTGCTGCCCTTCTCGAACGACGTGATGGCGGCGTGCTACAAGGCTGCAGAGGAGGTGTACGCCGAGATCGCCTCCAAGAACGCCAAATTCAAGAAGGTGTTCGATTCCTGGAACGCGTTTCGCAACGAGCAGGTGCAGTGGTTCTCGATCGCCGAAAACCGCTTCGACAACTTCATGGTTGCAGCGCAGCGCATTTCACAGCAGGCGCCGAAGAAAAAAGGCTGAGCCCGGATTCCGGATACGCCGAAAAAACAAAACCCGCGCAAGCGGGTTTTGTTTTTGGTGCGACTGGGACGCGCGGGTGCCGCCGGCTATTTTTTAGCCGCGCCCTTTAGCTCGCGTTCAATGGCCTTGGCTGGGTCATCGTCGTTGGCCTGCTTGCCCAGGGCCCGCTCCAGGGCCTTTGCCGGGTCGTCGTCCTCCGGCTTGGCACCACCCGCACCGGCCCTGTCGGGATCGTTGGCGAGTCCCGGATCGCCGTCCATAACCGGCGCCTCCTGGGGCACTTCAATCTGCACCTTGTCGGTGTCGATCACGGTTTTCTTGTCCAGGCCGCCGGTCACCATGCCGGGGAACATGATCACCAGTGCAACCATGATGATCTGGATCAGCACGAAGGGGACCGCTCCCCAGTAAATCTGTCCGGTGGTGACCTTGGCCGTGAGCTTGCCCGTGACCTTGTCGAGGTATTCCTTGGCCGGCGCCACGCTGCGCAGGTAAAACAGCGCAAAGCCGAAGGGCGGGTGCATGAACGAGGTCTGCATGTTCACCCCGAGCAGCACGCCGAACCAGATCAGATCGATGCCCAATTTCTCGGCGATGGGGCCGAGCAGGGGCACGACGATGAAGGACAACTCAAAGAAGTCGAGAAAGAAGGCCAGCACGAACACCAGGATGTTGACGACAATCAGGAAGCCCAACTGGCCTCCGGGCAACCCGGTCAGCAGATGTTCCACCCAGATGTGGCCGTCGACGCCGTAAAAGGTCAGGCTGAACACGCGCGCGCCAACCAGGATGAACACGACAAAGGCGGTGAGCTTGGCGGTCGAGTCCATCGCCTGCTTGAGCAGGCTCAGCGAGAGGCGCTTGCGTCCCAGTGCCATGAACAGCGCACCGGTGGCGCCCATGGCGCCACCCTCGGTCGGCGTGGCGACGCCAAGGAAAATGGTTCCGAGCACGAGGAAGATCAGCGCCAGCGGCGGAATGAGCACAAATGTTACGCGTGTGGCGATGCGCGACAGCAGGCCAAGCTTGAACACGTGGTTGAGTACCGCGGCCACAAATGCCAGGCCGGTGCCGACCGAGGTGGATACGACCAGCAGTTCGTCAAGGGGTGCATCTGGCGGATAGTGATATTTGGCAAAGGCCACCGAAGCGGCCGTGGCGACGATGACCAGCGCGATCAGTGACGGCGTGCCGCCGCTACCGTCGGCTTCGCGTAGGGTTCGCGCCTCGGGTGGCAGGGCCGGCGCCCATTCGGGCTTGAAAAAAGCGATGCCGATGGCGTAGAGCGCATACATGCCGGCGAGGATGATGCCGGGGATAAAGGCGCCGGCGTGCATGTCCCCTACGGAGCGACCCAACTGGTCCGCCATGATGATCAGCACCAGCGAGGGCGGGATGATCTGCGCCAGCGTGCCCGAGGCGGCGATCACGCCGGAGGCGAAACGCCGGTCGTAGCCGTAGCGCAGCATGATGGGCAGGGAAATCAGGCCCATCGAGATCACGGATGCGGCCACCACGCCGGTGGTTGCGGCGAGAAGCGCGCCGACGAATATCACTGCGAGGGCAAGGCCGCCGCGCAGCGGCCCGAACAACTGCCCGATGGTGTCAAGCAGGTCCTCGGCCATGCCGCTGCGCTCGAGAATCAGGCCCATGAAGGTGAAAAAGGGCACCGCGAGCAGGGTATCGTTGGACATGACACCCCAGATGCGCTGTGGCAGCGCCTGGAACAAAGACGGTTGCAGCATGCCCAGTTCGATGCCGACGATGCCGAAGAAAATTCCGTTGGCGGCAAGCGCAAAGGCAACCGGGTAGCCGAGCAGCAGGAACACCACGAGCGCGCCGAACATCAGCGGCGCCATGTTCGCGATCAGGAAAGCGCTCATGTCGGCATCCCCGCGGCTTCACGCTGTTTGCGGATTTCTTCCGCCAGCAGTTCTTCGGCGCTGGGGCCGGTGTCTTTTTCGCTGGGATCCGGAATGAGGCCCTGCAAGAAGGCAATGCGTTTTATCAATTCCGAGAGGCCCTGCAGGATCAGCAGGAAAAATCCGACCGGCACCATCAGGCGTGCAGGCCAGATTGTCAGCCCGCCGGCGTTGGTGGACACCTCGTTGCGCGTATAGGCCTCGACAAAAACCGGCCATGACAGCCACATGATTGCGATGGCCATCGGCATCAGGAAAAAAATCGTGCCCAGGATGTCTATCCAGGTCTGCGTTTTTTTCGACAGCAGGCTGGAGACGACGTCGATGCGCACGTGTTGGTTGTGCAGGAGAGCATAGCCGGCGCCAAAGAGGAAGACCACCGAGAAGAGGTACCACTGGACCTCAAGCCACGCGTTCGAACTGAGATTGAACGCATAGCGCACGATCGCGTTGCCGGCGCTGACCAGCACCGCGACAAGGATCAGCCAGTAGATGAGGCGCCCGACGCGGTTGCTGAGCGCGTCAATCAGCCTTGAAAAGGTCAATAAAGCGTTCAATGTTCACTCCTCCTTGTTACCTTACCAGTCTGGCTTGTTAAAGCAGCCTGTCCCTGTCACCGGTTCAATGCGGCTTGTGGCCTTGTGAACCCGCGCGGGTGTTTCCGGCGCGTTCGCATTGTTCCGGATAAATCCGGGTGGCTTGCGTAGTTACGCCTAGACCCCTGAATTTTCGCCCATCATGCAAGATTTGCATAGCCATTTCGCCATGCCCGCCTTACGTCGGAGTTACAGATTTTTCTTTTCCCGCAAGTCCTTACGCTACGTTTGGCCATTGCCAGGGTGTCCACTCCCCGTGCGTAGGCCAGAGGGGGCGCGGTATAATGGGTGCGCTGCAGCATGCGTGTTTTCGCGGCGTCTTTTGCGTTGTGTTTTCCGTCGTGAAATCCCCGCTGATTCTCCAATTCTCCAATTCTGTTTCTTCCTCCCTGACTGGCATGACCGACCTCGACAAGCTCAAGATTAACCGTGCCGCGTCCACACGGCCGCAGGTCGTTCGAAGCCGTCGCTGGCCTCACGTCCTTGTCGCGCTGGTCATCGTGCTCGCCGTCGCGGCGTTTTTCTCCGGCCGGCTGGGCGGCGCGGTCAGCATCGAAACCGCCGCGGTCGTCACCGCCTATCCGTCACAGGCGCTGGCCCAGCTCAACGCCACCGGCTATGTAGTGGCGCAGCGCAAGGCTTCGCTTTCGTCCAAGGCCACCGGCCGCCTGGAATGGCTGGGCGTGCTCGAAGGCAGCAAGGTCAGGCAGGGCGAGGTCATTGCGCGCCTGGAAAACAAGGACGTCAGCGCCAGTCGCGAACAGACACTCGCCAGCCTTAATGTGGCTCAGGCCAATGTCGAGCAGGGGCGCACCGAGCTGGTCGATGCCGAGGCAAACTTCAAGCGCTCGCTTGACCTGGTCGGCAAGAAATACATCAGCGACAGTTCGCACGATGCCTCGGTGGCGCGATACAACAAGGCCAAGGCGACGATGGTGAGCCTGGAAGCCTCGGTGGCGGTGGCGCGCGCCAATCTCAAATCGGCGGACGTGTCCCTCGATCAGACCGTTATCCGCGCACCGTTTGACGGCGTGGTGCTGACCAAGAACGCCAACGTTGGCGACAACATCACGCCGTTTTCGAGTGCAGCGGATTCCAAAGGCGCGGTGGTCACCATCGCCGACATGGGAACGCTGGAGGTAGAGGCGGATGTGTCCGAATCGGCCATCGGCCGCATCAAGACAGGACAGCCCTGCGAGATCCAGCTCGAAGCCATCCCCGGTGAACGCTTTGCCGGCATGGTCAGCCGCACCGTTCCCACCGTGGATCGCGCCAAGGCTACGGTACTGGTGAAGGTGCGTTTCGCGGCGCGTGACGCACGCGTGTTGCCGGATATGAGCGCCAAGGTGGCGTTTCTCGAGCGCGAAACCACGGCCGAAGAGAAAAAGCCGGTGACCGCCGTGCTTCCCGCTGCGATCGTGGCGCGCGAAGGCGCATCCTATGTCTACGCCTTGCGCGAAGACCGTGTCGCGCTGGTGCGCGTCGAGACCGGCGTGAAACTCGGCGACCTCATCGAGGTGCGCGGCCTGAAGGCGGGCGACCGCGTGGCCCTGAAGCCGCTGGACAAGCTCGCGGATGGCGCGCGCGTCAAGTCCGCGCAAAAGTAAGCGATGCGGGGCAGAGCCTGATGAGCGCGTCCGTTCCCGTCGCCGGCCCGTCGCCCCTGATCAGCCTGCGGCACGTTTCCAAATCCTATCGACGCGGCGGGCAGGTGTTGCCGGTACTCACCGACATCAGCTTTGATATCGGACGCGGGGAATTCTTGTCGCTGATGGGACCGTCGGGTTCGGGCAAGAGCACGCTGCTCAACCTGATCGCCGGGATCGACAAGCCCGACGCGGGCGAACTGCTGGTCGAGGGCACGGACATTGTTAGTCTCGCCGAATCGGCCCTGGCCGACTGGCGCGCCAGCCATGTCGGTTTCATTTTCCAGTTCTACAACCTGATGCCGGTGCTAACGGCCCTTGAGAACGTCGAGTTGCCGCTGACACTGACCCACCTCACACGGCGCGAGCGGCGCGAGCACGCGGAAGCGGCGCTCGAACTGGTGGGCCTGTCCGACCGCATGTCGCATTACCCCTCCGAGCTCTCCGGCGGACAGCAGCAACGCGTCGCAGTGGCGCGGGCCTTTATCACCGATCCCGCGCTGATCGTCGCCGACGAACCCACCGGAGACCTTGACCGCCATTCAGCAGAGGACATTCTGGCGTTGATGCGCCGGCTTGCGGGCGATATGGGCAAGACCATCATCATGGTCACCCATGACCGCAAGGCGGCCGAGAGCGCCGACGCCATCATGCACCTTGAAAAAGGCGAGTTGTCGGACAAAGAGGTGTTGCGTTGAACAGGGCCGCATGAACGCAATCAAACTGATTGTGCGCAACGCGCTGCGCCACCGCCTTCGCACCGGCTTGACGGT
Source organism: uncultured Pseudomonadota bacterium (assembly GCA_903895005.1). Next base: position 1,437 of record CAITSH010000403.1, on the reverse strand, counting down.
GACCGGCCTGCTGGTTGCGGTGCTTGCCTACGGCCTGCTGCAGACGGTGGTGGACGCCTGGTATGCCGGTGCGGCCGCTTCATCCAACGCGCGCCTGGTGACGCGCAATGCCATTTCGCTGGTGTTCGCGCTGCCGCTCAGTTACGAGAACCGCATCCGCGGTGTGGAAGGCGTGAAGACCGTGGCGCGGTCCAACTGGTTTGGCGGCATCTACCAGGAGCCGAAGAATTTTTTCCCGCAGTTCGCCGTGTCCGACGCCTACTTCAGCCTGTACCCGGAATTCATCATTCCCGAGGCCCAGCGCGCCGCCTTCGGCCGCGACCGCAAGGGGGCGCTGGTGGGCCGGCAATTGGCAGACCGCTACGGTTTCAAGGTGGGCGACGTGCTGCCCCTGCGCGGGACCATATTCCCCGGCACCTGGGAGTTCGTCATTCGCGGCATATTCGACGGGGCCGACGAGAGCAAGGTCACCAACCTGATGTATTTTCACTGGGACTACCTGAATGAATCGGTGCGCAAGATTTCACCGGCGCGCGCCGACCAGGTGGGCGTTTACGTCATCGGCATCGACAATCCGGACAATGCTGCCACGGTGTCGCTTGCGGTCGATGCCGTGTTCCGCAATTCACTGGCCGAGACGCTGACCGAGACCGAGCAGGCCTTCCAGCTCGGCTTTGTCGCGATGTCCAACCAGATCATCGCGGCGATACGCATTGTTTCCTATGTGGTGATCCTGATCATCATGGCGGTGATGGCCAATACCATGGCGATGAGCGCACGCGAGCGCACCGCCGAATACGCGACGCTCAAGGCGCTGGGCTTCGGGCCGGGGTTTGTTGCAAGCCTGATTTTCGGTGAGTCGCTGGCCATCTGTGTGCTGGGAGGCGGCCTGGGCATTGCGCTTACGCCGGCGCTGGCGGCGGGCTTCAAGTCTGTGGCAGGCGGCATTTTTCCGATTTTTGCGGTGTCCGGCGACACGGCTTTGTTGCAGGCAGGCTGTGCGTTGACGGTGGGCGTGCTGGCGGCCATCGTGCCGGCGGTGCGCGCATCGCGCGTGCGCGTTGTCGACGGCTTGCGGGCCATCGCATGAGTGCAAGCGTGTCACGCGCGGCCACGAAGGGGCGGGCATGGTTCCGCTGAATTACATCGCCCGCAACCTGTGGACACGGCGGCTGACGACGGTGCTGACCGCCGGGGGACTTGCGCTCGTGGTATTCGTGTTTGCCGCGGTGTTGATGCTCGACGCCGGGCTCAAGCGCACGCTGGTGACGACCGGCGAGTTCGACAACCTGGTGGTGATACGCAAGGGCTCCGAAACCGAAATCCAGAGCGGCATTTCGCGCGAGCAGGCGAATGTCATCGAGATGAACGCTGCGGTCGCGCTCAACGCCGAGGGTCTGCCCCTTGCCGCCAAGGAAACCGTTGTGCTGATTTCGC
>CAITSH010000402.1 GCA_903895005.1 uncultured Pseudomonadota bacterium | reverse complement strand
CGGCTAACCGAAGCCAAACTCCAATCGATTGCAGACCAGCTAAACCAACGACCACGCAAGTGTCTTGGCTACCTGACCCCGCACGAGGTACTCTTCGGCCTCAAGCCCATACCCATTGCGCTTCGAACTTAAATTCGCAAATTGGCTGGAGACGGCCGACTGGCGAGGCTTTCCAGCCGGTTATTCAGGGGCACGGCTGCGCAGCCCGGGCCGATTGCAGCGGGGCGGACATCGCGGCACAGTACAATGTGCCCCCATGGACATCCCCATTTTGCTCAAGGCGCTGATTCTCGGCGTGGTCGAAGGCCTGACCGAATTCCTGCCGGTATCCTCCACCGGTCATTTAATCCTCGCCGGTGACCTGCTCGGTTTCAATGACGAGCGCGGCAAGCTGTTCGAGATCGTGATCCAGTGCGGCGCCATCCTGGCGGTGTGCTGGGAATATCGCGCGAAAATCCTGTCGGTGCTTGGCGGGCTGGGTACGCAAAGCGCCGCGCGCCGCTTTGTGTTCAACCTCGGTATCGCATTCATGCCGCTTGCGGTGTTGGGTCTGGCCTTCGGCAAGGCCATCAAGGCGCATTTGTTCCAACCGGTTCCGGTCGCGTTGGCCTTCATCGTCGGCGGTTTCATCATTCTTTGGGCGGAGCGGCGCAAGCATGAGGTGACAGTGCAGACAGTGGATGACATGGGCTGGAAGGATGCGCTCAAGCTGGGGTTGGCTCAGGCGCTCGCGCTGATCCCGGGCACCTCGCGCTCGGGCGCGACCATCATAGGTGGGCTTTTTTTCGGCTTGTCGCGCAAGGCCTCGACGGAGTTTTCCTTTTTTCTCGCCATACCAACCCTGTTCGCCGCCAGCGCGTATCAGTTGTACAAGGAGCGCGCCCTGCTGTCAGCCGATGACTTGGGCATGTGGGCGGTGGGATTTGCGGCTGCCTTTGTGTCGGCGTTCCTGTGCGTGAGATGGCTGCTGCGCTATATCGCCACGCACGACTTCACGATTTTCGCCTGGTACCGCATTGCTTTTGGTGTCGTGGTGCTGGCGACCGCCTGGTCAGGCGCGGTGAACTGGACGGCGGGCTGACAGGCTGGAAAGCCCTGACTGGCGCGGGTTTCCAGCCGATGTCTGCTAGGTGGAGGAGGGCGTGGTAGCCGTGAGTCCGGCCATCAAGGCGAGGCGGCGGTACCAGCCGTCATCGCCCATCCTTAGCGCGGTATGCGTCTTGAAGTGGTCACGACCCGGTTCGATAATGCAGCTGACCGGCGCAGGCTGTGCCTGCAGCATCGCCAACATGCGCGCGTTTGATTTTTTCACCCGCGCACTGTCGTGCTCGCCACAGGTCAGTGCGAACGGCACGCGGTTGCCGGCCGTCCAAGACAAGGGGCTTAGCACTGTGTCCTGGGTCGCATCAAGACCGCGCAGCACAGTCGTGTACACGCGCTCCTCAAGACTGCCGGGAACAGGATTCGGGTCATGCAAATCCATGATGCCGCTGATCGGCAGGCAGCCGCGCACCATCGTTTCGTGAATGCCCGCTGCCGCGCGATCGGCCCTGCGCAGTGCGGCGAGGGCGGCGAGATGTCCGCCGGCCGAGTGCCCCGCAAGGAAGACGCGGTCCGGCGCTCCGCCCCATTCGGGCAGCTGCTGTTGCAAGGCTGCGAGCAGCGCCATGGAATCGTCATGCGCACAGGGCAGCGGGAATTCGGGTGCGAGCCGGTAGGAGGGTGCGACCAGCACCATGCCCATGCGCACGATGTGCGGGGCCATGAAGGTCTGGTAGTCGCGGTAGCCGTTGGTCCAGCCGCCGCCGTGCCAGAACACCAGTACCGGCGCACCAGCCGCCCTCGTCGCGTCG
>CAITSH010000401.1 GCA_903895005.1 uncultured Pseudomonadota bacterium | reverse complement strand
CGGCTAACCGAAGCCAAACTCCGATCGATTGCAGACCAGCTAAACCAACGACCACGCAAGTGTCTTGGCTACCTGACCCCGCACGAGGTACTCTTCGGCCTCAAGCCCATACCCATTGCGCTTCGAACTTAAATTCGCAAAATAGCTGAAACCCCCCGCCAGACGGGCATTTCCAGCCTATGGCACCCTTAAAAACCGAGTGCATCAGTGCCCAATGAGCTGGGCAACCCGCGCCGTATTGGGTGTTTGAATGACGCCTCGCTCAGTAATCAGCGCGGTAATGAGATCCGCCGGGGTGACGTCAAAAGCCGGGTTGAAGACTTGGACACCATGCGCCGCCCAGCGATTGCCGCCGTGACCTGTCACTTCATCGGCATGACGCTCCTCAATCGGGATGTGGCTGCCGTCGGAAATCGCCAGGTCGAAGGTCGACACCGGCGCTGCCACGTAAAACGGAATCTTGTGGCGCGCCGCCAGCACCGCCAGCGTGTAGGTGCCGATCTTGTTGGCAGCGTCGCCGTTGGCCGCAACGCGGTCCGCGCCGACGACGATCACATCGACCTTGCCTTGCTGCATCAGGTGGCCGGCCATGTTGTCGGTGACGAGGGTGACCGGGATTTGCTCCTGCACCATTTCCCAGGCCGTCAGGCGCGCACCCTGCAGGTAAGGGCGGGTCTCATTGGCAACGACCGAAATACGTTTGCCGGCGTCGCGCGCCGAACGGATGACGCCCAGCGCCGTGCCGTGGCCGGCAGTCGCCAGCGCCCCGGCGTTGCAATGGGTCATGATGCGCGCGCCATCGGCGATTAGTGCCGCACCGAAACCGCCCATGGCGCGATTGATGGCAATGTCCTCGTCGTAAATGGCCAGCGCCTCCTGCAGGGCAGGGCGCCCGGAGGCAATGGCTTCGCGCATGCGTTGCAAGGCCCAGAACAAGTTGACCGCGGTAGGCCGGCTTGCGGCAAGCGCTGCGTGCGCTGCATTGAGGTTGCCTCCTGCAGCCGACTCGAGCGCGATGCCAAAGGCGGCTGCGCAGCCTATCGCCGGCGCGCCCCTGACCACCATATCGCGTATTGCCGCGGCCGTTTCCGCGGCGTTACGGCAGCAGACGTAGACGATTTCGTGCGGCAAGCGTCGTTGGTCTATGAGTTCAAGACGGCCATCGACCCAGCGCAGGGTTTGTACCGCAGCAGCTTCAGATGACACGTTCATTTCCCCCGTCAACCGGCAGTTGCGCACCGGTGGTCTTGGCAAACAGCGGGCCGCACATTTCCGCCGCAAGTTCTGCGACATCGCGGCTGGTCACTTCGGTTTTCAGCACATTGTTGGTTTTGTAATTCTGCACGCTCATGCCGTAATGGCGGGCGCGCTGCTCGAGAACTGCGTCCGTCCACAATGCCGTATCAAATACGGCATTGGGATGCAGCGTATTGATGCGAATGCCATCGCCACCCCACTCAAGTGCAGCCACACGCACCAATTGCGTCAGTGCAGCCTTGGATGCCGAATAAGCCGCGGCGCCCGGCCCCGGGGCGGGAACGTTCTTGGAACCTATCACCACAACGCGTCCGCCGCGCGGGGCGAGCTTGAGGTAAGGATGACAGGCGCGCATCAGGAACAGGTTCCCGTCAAGATTGATGCTCATCACCCTGCGCCACTCGTCGCTTTGCAGGTCCTCGATCTTGCGGTTCGCCGAAAAAATTCCCGCATTGAGAACGAGCATGTCAACGCCACCAAACGCCGCGATGGCACGGTGCAAGGCCGCCTGGATTTGCGCCTCGTCGGTTACGTCACATACCAGGCCGAGATAATCGGTACGCGCCCAGGCGGTGCGAACCTCCGGATTAACATCAAGCGCAACGACTGCAGCACCGCGCTCTAGCAGCGAGGCAACGCACGCCCGACCTATGCCCGAGGCAGTTCCGGTGACAACCGCGACCTCGCCCGAAAAAACTGGGGGCTTGCCCGACTTGCCTAGCTTGGCCTGCTCGAGATCCCAGTACTCGAGCTCGAAAATATCCCGCGCCGGAAGTGCGCGATAACCGCCCAGCGATTGGGCCTGTAGCATGACGTCGATAGTGTGCTCGTAGAGTTCCTCGACAATCGCCGCATCCTTGGCGCTGCGTCCGACCACGGCCATGCCGAAGGCAGGATCAATCACAACGCGTGGAGCGGGATCCAGCATGGATTTGCGCTCCTTCGCCTGCGGCTCGTGTAACGCAAAATAGGCCTTGTAGTCATCGGCATACGCGCCGACATCGGTGCCCAGCATCGGCAACCGTTTGGTACGTATGACGTGATCCGGGGTGATGGGGCCCTGAGCGCAAATCGCGGCCACCGCCGGATGCCGGGCGAAAGCGTGGGTTCTCGTGTTTGAGCAAGTCTTCAGGATCATCGGGCCGCCCGCCGTACGGGAAATAACCTGACGCAGTTCGGCCTGCGCTTTCGGGTCAAATCGCGGCGTGGTGCCGACGGGTGCCTGGGCGGTATCCCGTGCGCGATGTTTTGCAAGGTAAGCCTCTGCGCGCGCCACCAGCTCGATCATGCGTTCATAGGATTCGCGTGCCGTTTCGCCAAATGAAAATATGCCGTGCTGCAAAAGCACCATGCCAATGGTTTGTGGGCCCGATTCGCGCGGAAACGCCTTTGCGCAATATTGCGCCAGATCGAACCCGGGCATCAGGTAGGGAATCACAACAACACTGTCACCGTAAATCTCGCGAATACGCGCTTCACCGTCCGCCGTATCACTCGCGGCCAGGACCGCGTCCGCATGCGTATGGTCCACGTACTTGTGGGGCAGGGATGCGTGCAGAATCGTCTCGACAGACGGAGGGGGGGCGCTCGCCCTCAGCAGATGGGTGGCCATTTCATTGACCATTTGCGGATCAGAGAGTGCGTCGAGCCCGGCTAGGCGTTGCAGATGCGCGAGGCGCACCGGCGCAAAGCCCGCCTCCTCGATGGTTTCAAGGTCCCAGCCACTGCCCTTGATATGAAGCATCACCTCGTCTTCACCGAAGAGGTTGCGGTGAAGTATTTTTACCGAGGTGTTACCGCCGCCATGCATTACCAGCGATTTGTCGCGCCCGAGCAAGCGCGAGGTGTACACCCGAAGACCCAGGTCTCCGGAAAAGCCCGCCGCCTCGCTGTCACTCCATAAACTCTGCATCGCCGCAAACCCTTAAAATGTCCCGGCATTATAACGTTCGACACCATGAATCCCTCCTTTCACCAATACACCGTCCGGATACTCCCCTGGAGCGGGGCGTCCGCCTTGGCGCGTCCTTTGCGCGAAACCGTGTTCGTTCACGAGCAGGGCGTGAGCATCGACGAAGAGTGGGACGAATGGGATGCCGTATCCGACCACGCCATCGCCTTCAGCGCTGCGGGGCAGGCCGTCGGTACCGGCCGATTGCTGCCGCCGGAACCGGCAACACCGAGAGAAGCAAGGGTAGGCCGTATGGCGGTACTAAAAGAATCGCGGGGGAGTGGTGTGGGCATGGCCATACTTGATGCCCTCGTCGCGCTGGCAAGCGCGCGGGGGCTTGAAACACTGGTGCTTCACGCACAAACCCAGGCGCTGGGGTTTTACCAGCGCTGCGGCTTTGTCGCCGAGGGCCCGGAATTTATCGAGGCGAATATCCCGCACTTCACGATGCGACGCGTGCTGGCGAGTCGCCGGGCATAATTCGAAACGCGACGGTACCGGCGACGCCGCCATCCTCGTTGAAAGTGCGTTCGACGAATTCCGTTTCTCCGCTGTGGCGCACCAAAAGCGCCGTGGAGCAGCGCGTGCCGTAACCCGCACCCACAATGCGCGCGGCCGACAATTTACGTTCCCGCTCCAGTCCAACACCCGTGTCCGGCAGGGCTTCATCCGGGGCAATCGCCGAATCGTCGAGGATCTGCAGCAAGTCCTCGGGCGTGATCTTTCCGCCTAGTGCGCGATGCATGTTCGCCTTTCCAGCCAGAACCTTGGGCCAGGCGGTATCGAGAAGGTGGTTTGATAACCCATGCACGCCTACAGGTACCGCCTGCGGTGTACCGCTCCGATTGGAAAAATGCCACATGCCATGTTGGTCGGATGCCAACAGATTGAAACCGTTGTAGCGCTTGGCGCCGGGGGCGAGTGCCTCCAGATAGCCCTCGGGCGATAGTTGCCCCTGCAGAAATTCACTGACGAGCAAACCGCGCGAACGCGCACCCGCATCGCGTGAACCCGAACCGCGAAAATTCGTGAGTGCAGCAAACCGGCCTTGGTTGTCAATACCAAGCCAGGTACCGTTTTGTTCCAAGTCCCTGCCAGCGAGCAGGTTGGGGCAGTCGGGCCAATAATGCGCAGCGGTGGCGGGTCGGTGAAAAAATTCGTCCCGGTTCGCAGCAAGAATCAGGGCGTACTCCGGGTGGGATTGCCACGCGAAGAGAATCAGGCACATCTGGCGCGACGACCCAATACCATTTAAAGGGACTTGAAGCGTTCGATGTGCCGACCGGAGTTGGCAACGACGATTGTGGCAAAGTCGCAGGCTGCGACGGCATCGGCCAATGCAGCTTCGAACGATTCGGGGCGATCTACGCCTTCGTAGATTTCCATCCAGGTGGTCGGATCTTCGGTGCGCACCAGCAGCCGTCCGGCGATGCCGGTCGATTCTTTTACGCGCGCAAGCAAGGTCTCAATGATAGTGCGTGCCGCCGGTTCGTCAGGCTTTGCAATGCGGTAGTACACAAAGTAACTGACCTTCATGGCAGCACGTAGGGCAGGGGCAGGATCGATAGCGCCGGGCCATTCAATGATCCGACGTGGACCACTGACGCTCCGATACTTTCCGTCTGGGCGACTGCGAGCAGGTCAAACCCGCCCGCAGGCGAGGCTTGCACGTTGACGACCATGCCGCTCGCCTGGTCGCCCAGCGCTTCGCTGTACAGCGCCGTGCCCGGGGCGGGGGCGACGTCAGATGCAATGCTGGCCAGATACATGCGTCGCTTGAGTTTTCCGAGGTACTGGGTTCGTGCGACAATTTCCTGCCCCGGATAACAGCCCTTCTGAAAGCTGACGCCACCGATCAGTTCAAGATTGAGCATTTGCGGCACGAATTGATCCTGGGTCGGCGTTGTCACCCATGGAACCCCGGCATGAATTTCAAGCCACGACCAGGCAGGCGCGCCAACCGGAGAAAACACCGCGCACAATTCCTGCCACGCTTGCTGCGCGGCGACCTCATCGCTGACCAATAACCATCGGTTCGGAGCAAGGCGGAGAAGCAATCCGCGATCGGATCGCACACCCTTTTTATCGGTTTCAGGGAGCGTGGCGAACAAGCCGTTAAGCAGGCCCGCACCACCCGGCGTGGTCAGCCCGATGAGAACCGTGCGGTTTGATGCATCCTCGAGTTTTACCTTGGAGCGCAACACATACATGCCCAGTCGCTTGTGCGTGGCCGCAAGTATGTCGCGGGGAAGGGCCATGAAATAACCCGCTTCCGTACGCCACAAGAGGAATGTTGCGAGTACACGGCCCTTGGCAGTGCAGTAGCTGCCGTAACTGCATCCGTCGATGGAAATCGCGCCTAAGTCGCAGGACAACTGACCCTGCAAAAAGGTCGTCGTATCGGCGCCATGGAAATACAAGATGCCGAGCTGCGACAGGTCGGCGGCGACAGGACTGCGCGATGCGGCGGATAACTCGCCCACCGGGTTTCCGAAGTTTCGGACCTCGCCGTCATCGACGACTGCCGCATTATTTGCCAGAAAGGCTGCCCAATCGGTATTCATAGATGTTTGTTTAAGTATTGCGTGAAGGCGCTGTACAGAAAGGAAGCTCGCCCGGTAAACCACAGTCGGCAGGCTTGACCGCTTCGCCGCGTGGCATAATCGACCCATTATAGCCGTACGCAAACTCCAACATACCCCCACGCAAAGCGCGAGTGGCGCATGATCAAGAACCTCTTCGCCGTACTCGCTCTTGCTGTGTTTGGCAGTCTTGCCTGGGCTGCCTGGTTTGCATTCAGCCCGATCCGCCTGCAAAGCCCGGAACTGGACTTTTCCATACAACCTGGCAGCGGACTGCGCAGTGCTGCGCGGCAGATTTCCGCAGCCGGTATAGCCATGTCCCCCTGGCAATTTGAGCTGTTGGCGCGCGCGGCGGGAAAGGCCGGATCGATCAAGGCGGGGAGTTATGAGGTCGCGCATGGCATCACGCCCTGGAAACTGCTGGAACAGATTACCCAGGGGGACTTCTCCCAGTCTGAAATCGTTTTTGTCGAGGGCTGGACCTTCAACCAGATTCGGGCCCTGCTTAACGCCGACGACAGCCTGAGGCATGACAGTGCCGGGCTCACCAATGAGCAGATCATGGCGCGCATCGGTGCTCCAGCGCAGCATCCCGAGGGGTGGTTCTTTCCGGATACTTACCTTTACGCTAAGGGCGCGAGCGACCTGTCGGTGCTCAAACGTAGCTGGCGCATGATGCAAAGCCGGTTGGATGCAGCGTGGGAGAAGCGCGCGCCCGGATCGCCTTTGAAAACGCCCTACGAAGCGCTGATCCTCGCCTCGATCATTGAAAAAGAAACAGGGCGACCGGAAGACCGTCCCCGCATCGGCGCCGTGTTCAACAACCGGCTGCGTATCGGGATGCTCCTGCAAACCGATCCGACGGTCATCTACGGTCTTGGTGAGGAATTCAAGGGCAACCTAAAAAAAGAACACTTGCTGCGCGATGGCCCGTTTAATACCTACACCCGTGGGGGACTGACACCTCACCCCATCGCCATGCCCGGCAGCGGCGCACTGATGGCGGCAGTCGCCCCGGCGAAAGGGGATGAACTGTATTTTGTCGCCCGCGGCGATGGAACCAGCCAGTTTTCGAAGACGCTGGCCGAGCATAATCGCGCCGTGCAAAAATATCAGCTCTCATCAAGGCGATAAAATGGAATTAACGTGAATGTCCCATGCCATTACAGCAGAAACATAAGGATCATTTCATCTTGATGCGCGGCAAATTCATCTCCCTGGAAGGCGTCGATGGCGCCGGGAAAAGCACCCACCTCGAATGGATTGCGGCGCGCTTGCGCGAGTTGGGCAAGGATGTGCTCGTCACTCGCGAACCGGGCGGCACACCGCTTGGTGAATCCCTGCGCGAACTTGTGCTGACGCAGCCTATGACTTTGGATACCGAAGCGCTCGTTATCTTTGCCGCCAGAAGCGAGCACATCGCAAAGATTATCCGACCGGCACTCGAAGCCGGTCGCTGGTTGGTTTCCGACCGTTTTACGGACGCCACCTTCGCCTATCAGGGCGGCGGTCGGGGCTTGGATTTGGCGCGAATTTCAGCGCTGGAACAATGGGTGCAGGGGGGGCTTCAACCCGATCTTACTTTGTTGTTTGACGTTCCGCTGGAGATTGCCCGACAGCGCTTGCTCGCGCAACAAGCGGCTTTGGACCGCTTTGAGCAGGAGAATCTCGATTTCTTCACCCGGGTACGCGCCGGATACGCTGCGCGCGTAGCCGCTGACCCGCGACGGTTTCGCCAGATTGATGGTACGAAAACCCGCGAAGAAATTAAAGTAATACTTGAAAAAATAATCGTAGACATATGTTCTAAATGATATTTGAATGGCAAAATGAGATTTGGGCAAAACTGCAGAAGCAGCGCGGCAGGCTTGCACACGCCTTATTAATTTACGGCCAGGAAGGGATCGGCAAGTCCGTATTGACGCGTGAGTATGGCTATTCGCTTCTCTGCCAAACACCCCAAGCATCCGGACTTGCCTGTGGCACCTGCAAAGCCTGCCATTGGCTCAGCCAAGGCGCGCATCCTGATTTTTTGCATCTCCAACCCGAAAGCATGAGTGAGGAGGAGGGCGAGGAGTCAACCGAGGCGGATGGCAAGAAGTCAAAGAAAAAACCCAGTAAAAATATAAAGATAGAGCAGATTCGTACCATGCAGGAGACGCTCTCCACGGGCACCCATCAGGCTGGATTACGGGTCATCATCATTGAACCCGCAGAGGCAATGCAGGGCCCAACGGCAAATGCCCTCCTTAAAAGCCTTGAGGAACCGCCCCCTGACACGCTGTTTCTGCTTATTTCCAATGAAGCCAGCCGGCTCCTTCCTACGATTCGAAGCCGCTGCCAGCAGCTTCCGATCGCGCCGCCAGACCGCACTTCCGCACTAAAATGGCTTCGTGATCAATCAGTTAAAGATGTGGAGGCCCTTCTTTCGTACGCCGGGGGCTCCCCGCTCAAAGCATTGGCGCTTGCGGAGGCCGGCGACTTACGCCGGGAGTTTGCACGAAGGATCGCCGAACCTCGCCCAGACGCATTGGTTTTGACCGACTTTTGCCAGAGTATCGAACCTGCGACCGTCATCAGCTGGCTGCAACAGTGGACTTACGACCTGATACGCGCCGCCGCCACGGGCGAAGTCCGATATCATCCTGCACAGCGTGACCGGATCCTGGCCATAAGCGGCAAACTCGACCTGCGCAAGGTTCACCGTTTCACGAGGGAACTGAGCGACGCGCGCAGCCTTGCCCGTCACCCGCTGAATGCGAGGCTTTTTTTCGAGGCGCTTTTTCTTTCTTACCGGGAACTTGGGGCGACCGTAAATGAGTGATGAAGTAAAGCCAAGCGCCCGACCGAGCGTGCTTTCGCTCAATATCAAGGAAAAATCGGCGTTATACGCCGCTTACATGCCCCATCTCAAGCGAGGTGGTATTTTTGTGCCTACTTCAAGGACTTACAGCATTGGAGATGAGGTTTTTATGCTCCTCAGCCTGATGAGCGAGCCTGGAAAGATACCGGTCGCGGGGCAGGTCGTTTGGATAACGCCGGCCAACGTCCAAAGCAACAAAACCCAAGGCGTCGGCGTCCAGTTCAGCGACGACGAGAGCGGATCGCCCGCCGACGGATAGAAACCATCTTAGGGCCGCTGTTGCAGTCTTCCCGTCCCACCCACACATACTGATCTGACGGCTCCTAAAACGTCGGTCAAACACCCCATGTTCGTCGATTCACATTGCCATATTGATTTCCCTGATTTTGCTGACAGGCTGCCAGATATTTTCGGGCAAATGCGGGCAAATCTGGTGACGCATGCTCTGTGCGTCAGCGTAAACCTCGAAGACTTCCCGAGAGTGCTCGCGGTAGCCGAGAACTATGAAAATGCCTATGCCACTGTCGGTGTTCACCCCGACCACGATGTTCGCGCTCCCGTAGATCCGGTCCACCTGGCGGAACTGGCACTACATCCGAAGGTTGTCGCGATTGGGGAGACCGGCCTCGACTACTACCGGTCTTCGGGGGACATGGAATGGCAGCGGGATCGATTTCGAGCACACATCAGAGCCGCACGCGCAACCAGCAAACCACTTGTCATTCATACCCGGGAGGCCGTCGCAGACACACTGCGCCTGATGGACGAAGAAAATGCGGGCGAGGCGGGCGGGGTGATGCACTGCTTCACAGAATCACTTGAAGTCGCCCAAGCTTGCGTTTCCATGGGTTTTTTCATTTCGTTCTCCGGCATAGTCACCTTTAAAAACGCGCTTTCTATCAAGGAAGTCGCAAAGATGGTGCCGCTCGATCGCCTTCTGATTGAAACCGATTCGCCCTATCTTGCGCCGTTGCCGCACCGGGGGAAGATCAATCAACCGGCCTGGGTTCGGCATGTTGCAGAAGAAATTGCACGACTACGGAACGTACCGGTGGAGACCATCGCAAAGGTAACAAGCGACAATTTTTTCAAGCTATTTCGCATACCGGAGCGAGCACGATGACCCGATGCTCCCGGTTCATGTGCCTCTCTTTTTTCCTGGCGTTATCGCTGATTACGACCGTCGCCCGCTCCCAATCACTCGATGAAATGTTCGCAGCAGTAAAGGCCAATGATATTTCTGCCTTTGACCGGCTTTATCTTCGTGGCATAGACGTCAATTCTTCGGATTCCCGCGGTGATACGCTTTTGATGTTGGCCGCCAGGGAGGGCAATGAATTGATGGTTAACCGTCTCATTCAGACCCGGGCCCGCGTCAATGCCCGAAATGGTGCCGGAGAAACCGCGATTATGTTGGCGGCCATAAAAGGGCATTTGGCGGTGGTTACCCGGCTCCAGGCGGCCGGCGCGGATGTGAACCCCGCAGGCTGGACGCCCTTACTTTATGCCGCGTTCGAGGGGCATGCGGAAATTTGTCGTTTTTTGCTCAGTAAAGGCGCCGAAATTGACGCACGTGCCCCCAACGGGGCGACGGCACTGATGATCGCCGCCCGGCAGGGCCATCTACCCGTAGTCAAGGCGCTCCTCTGGGAGGATGCTGATCCAAGGATTAAAACCGATGGCGGTCTAACTGCCTTGCAATGGGCCGCCAAAGCCGGGAATTCTCAGATTGTTGATTTGCTAAAGCAGGCAGGGGCGAAGGAATAGCGGTGATTTAGACGAATACAATATTTAACATAATACACATTCTAACGTGCATTACAACTCCACCTAACGCCTAGACCCAATCAATTCCAGCCTGATTTAGGAGGAATGGGCAAAGAAAAAACCGGGATCCCTTCCGCCCTCAGCGCCTCAGACTCCTCAGAGGTCGCATGACCACGGATACCGCGTACCTCGACATCGCGCGAATGCATTCGCCTCGCCTCAGCAGCAAATTCATCGCCAACATCTTCAGTGTTGAGCAAAATGTGGTCTATAAGGCCTGACAGATCAGCGGCATTGGCCTTAGCAGCCCCGCCCGGGGCAACACCGCCCCTGGCTTGGATCGCCTTCCCACGTCCAATTTTCGCCATAAGGTACTTGCGGACTGAAATGGAACCGCATGATGGGCAAGAGAGCAATTCCCCAACAATCTGCCGGTCAAACTCCTCAGACGATGAGAACCATCCTTCAAAACGATGATTTTCATCACACATGAGCTCAAACACGATCAATTACCACCGCCATGGGGAAAATAATAAATATTAATAACAATAATAACAATAAGATAATTCATTTTATTAAAGTCATTTCAAATTGGTGCCCGGGGCCGGAATCGAACCGGCACGCCGCTTTCGCAGCGAGGGATTTTAAGTAATACCTGAAGTCGATTGAAGGCGAGACAGCTCATCTTAACTTGATGGTAACTGATTGCCTTACCGAGGAAATTAAGACTTAGACCGACTTTTTACCACTTGATCTAATTTGCTCATAAATGCCCGAATCGGGTGGTGTTACGCAGAGATTACGCATCTGGCAGGCAATTTTACAAGGGATAACCTGTCCTTTGGGACCCGGATCACCCTCGCCCGCCCCTAATCCAACATCTGCGGGCAGGCCCTTCCAAAGCCCTGGTGAGATGTGTCCACGCGCGAGCGCATCAAGCGCATACCAACGGTGCATTTCCGGCACCACCGCGGCAAAGAAGATGGCCACTAACTCAAATTCGTGGCTGTCTTTGCCGCGATCAAGTTGAGCCAAAGTGATACATATCAATCCGATAAACCCACGCCAGTGCTGGATGTAGGACCGCAAAAAACGGGGGCGAATTGGCTATGGCTTCGGCGTCGCCGCAACTGGAACCGTGTGCTGTATGCAAATAAACCCGGCCCACTTGGCTTTATCCTCAAACGCCGCCTTGATCTTATTGCCAGCCAAGGCACACTCGGCCTCGGTGGTGAAGGTCACGGGTAGCGATGATACGGAAACGCCTTGCGCCGCCTGCGCAAAGAGGCCAGCGTAGAAACCAATTACAAGGACGTAATCAATCATGGCTTTATCTCCCCGATATTTCCGGCCTATTTCCCGCCCTATTCTCCGCCTCATTTTCGTCGGCCAACTCCTCGTAAGCCTCGGCGCGCCCTGGCTGAAGAATCTCCAGGACATCGACGAGATTGAAACTTTGGATTTGCTTAGCCGTACATGAGCTTAAATACCGTTCGGCCGCGCTGCATGACTGCCCTTCACAGTTCCTGTAAATGAAATCAGCAATGTCCGTCCGTAGTCGGCTATCGGGTGAATCGGTGATTTGCAAAAATTCACGGATTTTTGACCTTACGCGACGAGATTCCTCAATAGAAAGCTCGTCCTCCCCTTCCTCGCAGTGATCCGCCTCAAGGATCGCCTCAAGTACCGTGGTTAGCGCGGACGGCCCCTCGTTCATTGGACGCTCCGTGGCCCGTCTCTAGCATCGGTCTGGCCACAAATAGCCAAGGAGGCTCGACGCGCCGTAACCGGTTCCTGACTCATTTGGCAGTGTCGGGTATGAACGGGCCATCCCATTTGCCACCCATAGATTCGCGCTGCTCCGGCTTGTCCGGCGTGGTCGGCGAAGGAGGAACCGTAGCCGCAGGGGCCAATGGTTTCTCGGCGATCTTCTTCGGCGGGAATTGCCGTGCGCACGCCGCACCGACGGCTCGTGCAGCCATATCACTGCCCACACCGTTCATATTTTCAAGGATGCATTCGTCGTAGTTTGAGGGGCCAAACCAACCTGCGTCCGCAGTCGAAGCGAGCGCAGCGAAGGGTATTGCTACGCACCATCGAGTCATGTTTGTCCCTCGCCATGCGACCGGGATATGGGGGACATGTCCCGTGGTCTGTGGCGCAGCTTACCGCAATGATGCGCGGGTGGCTAATCCATCCGGTAAGCGGCAGCACCGCACCTTAGTTGCCCTCGGCAAAACGATCCGAGAAGTCCGTCTATCCAAGGGTATATCCCAAGAGCGGCTGGCACTGCTATCGGAAGTAGACCGCTCGTATGTCGGGCGGATCGAACGTGGCGACAACAACGTCGCGGTACTGACCCTGGCGCGCCTGGCGGCCGCACTCGAACTAAGTCTTGCTAGGCTCATGCAAAAGGCAGGGCTGTAGCCGAAGCGGTACACCAGCATCACCAAAACCACCAGGCAACGGTTGCCTGCGTGTAGGGCTCATGACACCATAGCTCCTCTTTTTGGCGACGGGCCGGATCTAACGATAACCGGATTGCAAAAATGCTTCCAATTAAAGCGCAAGAACTCGCGCGAAATTTGATTCACGCGGAGCGCGCTGGCCGGATGGCGACAATCAATATGGAGGTTTCATCAATCTACGGAGATGCGATAGGGCATGGCACATTGCATTCCACCATGACGGTTCAACGCATTGGTGAACTTTGTGCACGGGAACTATCGGTTCGTGCCCGATTTATTGAGAAGCACCTAATCCATGTGGTATCCGACACCCTGACACATTTGCCGCAAAATCTTACCGCCGCGCTAAAGCAGGAGGGGCAGTTATATATCCACGAGGATGCCCTTGAGCTTCGAGGCCATGCGCAGGAAAAAGCAAACTCTGCCTATGCAGGCTACGCCCTATTGGCAACAGACCTCGTTGACTCAGAAGAAATAGTCGCAATTAAACGTTTTGAGGCCAGCATTGAATTTTTCGTAGCGCAAATGGAAACACGCGCGATAAATCAGCAAGCGGCAAGCGTCGCCCCAAACATAACCGTCAATGGACCGGTAGGTGCCATTATGACTGGCGTCGGAGCTGTAGCAAATATTTGGTCCCCATTATCCAAGGAAGACCTCCTAAAGCTTGGTAAAGTACTTGACGACCTAGCCGCCCAAATTGACTCGTTTGGTGAAATACAACAATCGAGGCGTGACGAACTG
>CAITSH010000400.1 GCA_903895005.1 uncultured Pseudomonadota bacterium | reverse complement strand
TGGATGGCAACATGACGTCGGCGGCACGCGCGTTTCCCGCTGCAGACAGCGATGCCATTGCAGATTATCTGTCCAGCCTGGGTACGCCCTGAATAAGGCATGCGACACCCAGGCCTAAAGGCGGTTCAGGCAAGCTTAGCTGCGCTTGGCATCGCCGCTGGTGCCGGCACAGCGCTGGCCGCCGACGATGCCGAAGGCGTTGTCGTTTCCGCAACACGCAGCGAACGACGCAGCCTGGACATCCCCGGCTCCATAGACGTCGTTGGTGCCGAGACGCTGCGCGATGGCCAACCCAAGGTGAATTTGTCAGAGTCACTCGGACGCGTTCCCGGACTCAACATCCAGAACCGGCAAAACTACGCGCAGGATCTTCAACTGTCCGTACGCGGCTTCGGCTTTCGCTCCAATTTCGGCACCCGCGGTATCAAGCTTTACGCCGATGGCATTCCGGTGACCATGCCCGACGGCCAGGGTCAGACTTCGAGTTTCAATATTTCCTCCGCGCAACGCATCGAGGTGATGCGCGGCCCGCTTGCCAGCCTCTACGGTAACTCCCCTGGCGGCGTAATCCAGATGTTCACCCAGGACGGTCCCGCGCGACCAAGCATCAGCGGCGAAACGATGTTCGGAACCTTCGGCTCCCGGCGCATTGGTACGCAATGGGGCGGCCAGGAAGGCCGGCTCAATTACATCGCAGACTGGTCGCGCTTCCACACCGACGGATGGCGCGACCACTCGGTCGCCGACCGTGAACAATTCAATAGCAAATTCAAATGGCAGTCCGGCCAGGACGCGCGCGTCACCCTGGTGCTCAACTCGATCAACCAGAACGATACCCTGGATCCCCTCGGTCTTACGCGCGCGCAGGTGCTGGACAACCCGCGCCAGGTGGACGGAGTCGCGCTGCGCTTTAACACACGAAAATCCAACCGCCAGGAACAAGGCGGCCTGAGTTACGAAAAACGAATCGATGCCGGCAACACGCTTCGGGTCACCGCCTACGGCGGCGACCGGCAGGTGCGTCAGTACCAGGCGATTCCCATCGCGAATGCAACCACATACTCAGGTGGCGTGGTCGACCTGCAGCGTTATTTTGGCGGCTGTTCATTCAACTGGATTCACTACGGAAACCTGATGGGCAAACCGTTCTCCGCAACCGTTGGCGTTGAACAGGAAATGATGAATGACCGGCGCCGCGGTTTTGACAACAACAGCGGCACCATGGGCACCTTGCGGCGTGACGAGGACAACCGCATCGAATCGAACAACGCATTCGCCCAGGCGGATTGGCGCTTTGCAGAAAAACTTAGCGCAAGTCTCGGTTTGCGCTCGACGCGGGTATCGGTCACGCTCAAGGACTACTACATCACCGTGCCCAACCCCGACGACAGCGGCAAGGTCGTCTTCGCCAATACCAGCCCGGTGGCAGGCCTTGTCTACAAGCTAACGCCTGAAATGAGCCTCTACGGCAGCGCCGGACGCGGCTTCGAGACGCCGACCTTCGCTGAACTGGCCTATCGCAACGGAGCTACCGGCATGAACACCGCGCTAAAACCCGGGCGTAACAACAACTACGAGCTAGGGCTCAAGGGCCGCTTCGGCACCGATCATCGCATCACCCTTGTCCGGTTTGAAACACGTACCCAGGATGAGATCGTTACCGACGTCAACGCCGGCGGGCGTGCGAGCTTCAAAAATGCCAGCAAAACCCGGCGCTCGGGCTGGGAGGCTTCATGGCAGGCCGCACTGCCGGCAGGTTTTGATACCTCGGTGGCCTACACCGTGGTCGATGCAAAATACAGCGAGGCCTTCAGCAGCGGTACTTCACCGGCGGTGGCTGCGGGTAATCGGATTCCGGGCGTGCCGCGCACCTCCGCGTATGCTGAACTTCGCTGGCAGCACCTGCCAAGCGGTTTCAATTCCGGACTTGAAGTACGTCACGCCAGCCAGGTTTTTGTCGATGACCAGAATAGCGACGCCGCGGGCGCCTACACCGTCACCAACCTGCGCTTCGGACTGGAACAGAAAGCCAAGGGGTGGCGTTTCACCGAAACGCTGCGCATCGACAACCTGACCAACATCGACTACATCGGATCGATCATCGTCGCAGACGCCAACAGCCGCTTTTTCGAAACGGCACCCCGGCGCGGCGTATCCGTCATCGTAAACGGAAAATTGACGTTTTAACGCGTTAAACTGGCGGCCCCCGCAAGCCGCTCCACCGCTTCGATCACCGCCGCCGGGCTTGCAAGATTTTTCCCTGCGATATCGAGCCCGCTGCCGTGCGCCACTGACGAAAAAAGAACTGGGGTACCGATGGTGAGACCCGCCGTTCGATTGCGTGCCTGCAATTTGGCAGCGATATGCCCTTGGTCATGGAGCATGACGATAAAGGCATCGTAACCGGTTTGGTGAAACATGGTGTCCGCGCCGAACGGCCCATCGACGTCGATACCGCGCTCCCGCGACGCGGCGATAGCCGGCGCGATGATCTCGTTCTCCTCAGTCCCAAACAAACCGCCCTCGCTTGCATGCGGGTTTAATCCTGAAACGGCCAGCCGCGGCCCGGCGATGCCAATGCGCCGAAGCGCAGTATCCGCCGCTTGTATGACTGCAGTTATCCGCTCGCCGGTCACAAGGCCGATGGCCTCCCTTAGGCTTACGTGCAATGTTGCGTGAACGATGCGCGTGCTGTCGAAGCAGATCATCAGAAACGCATCCTCCGCCGCCACGCCCGTACAGCGTGCAACAAACGACGGATAGCCGTCAAAGTCGATTCCAGCCAGTTTGATCGCGGTTTCCGTCTGCGGTGCTGCAACGACAGCCTCGACCTCGCCATCCATTGCAGCCTGAATCGCCGCCCGCGCCGCGCCGCATGCGGCACGGCCGTGCGCCGCCCGAATCTCACCCAGAGCGAATGGCTCCGCCGCGAATTGTTCCAATTCAAGCATTGGGAGCCCGTCGGCAGACCAGTCAACCTCGGAAGCCTGCGAATACCCGCGAACAAGCGGGGCAAGTCCGGACAGCCGCGCATGCTCAGTTACAACGCTGCGATCCCCCACCAAAAGTGGCAGGCAAATGCTGCGGACGCGCTCGTCAAGCGCGGCCTTCAGGGCGATTTCCGGACCGATCCCGGCAGGATCGCCCAGAGCAATCGCGATACGCGGTAAACGCTTGACCACGTCAGACCGTCACAGGATCGGTGTCAAGTTCACGAAACAACCCGTGCATTGCGCCATCCTTGAAATGAACCGCGTGGGGTAGCTCGATCGCGCAGGAACGAACTCGCTGCGACTTTTCGTCAAGTGCGGGAACGAGCTTGCCGTCACGGTTAAGCCTGGCCGCCTTAAGCAGCCGCGCGCGCGTGGCGACGATACCCTTGTCCGTAAGCACCAGGTGCTCCTTCTCCCGGTTTTGCAGCGCCCCCATCGATTCCTGGAGTGATGCGTCCTGCATGGAAATACCCTCCACGCCGCTGTAGGTGTCACCGCGTTTTTGTCCCGCCCTGTCCATGAGGTAATCATTTGATTTGTTCGCAAGTGGTACGTACGTGCCGGGCACGTACTGCACGTGGATACCGGCGCCGTTGCGCATCGCCGTTACTTCCTTTTCGCTAAGCGCACGGGCCGGATGATAATTAATGCTCCATGCCCAGCAGTGTTCGTCATCAATGGGAACCCAAACATGGGCACCCAAGGGATGCCCAGCGCGCGGCGGGATAATCGTGTGCCAGGGCATGATCCAGGGTGTTATTCGCCAATAGTAGCGGCCCTCATCCGCATTGCGGCGAGCCCCTACTAGCAATCCGCCATCAAACTCCACGACATCAAAAAACGGCATGCGGTCGCGCAAGTTGTACTCATTCCCGCGACTCCCGACAAACAATGGATCCTTGTGCAAAGCGCCGGCATGCAAAAAGGATACGTGACTGGAGTCGATACCGCCTTCTATCGCCTGGAGGAAATTGCACTCCTGCAAGCGCTTTGACACAAATCTTCGCTCGGGCGCGACCAGCGTCCATTCCAGCCCGGGCGGATCGGGCTGCAACTCGGGCGGCCCCATGTAAATCCACACCACACCACCCTGCTCGAGCACAGGGTACGAAGTCATCTTCATGTCCCGGCGGACGCCTGTCTCCTCGGGCTCGGAAGGTAGATCGATGCACTGCCCGGTCGTGTCGTACTTCCAGCCGTGATACGGACACCGCAGTCCGCCCTCCTCGTTCCTTCCAAACCAGAGCGAAACACCCCGGTGTGCACAAAACTCGTCAAGTACGCCCACCTTGCCACTGCTATCGCGAAATGCGATGAGTTTTTCACCCAGTAATTGCACCCTGACCGGCGCCCCGTCTGGTTCCGCGATCTCCTCTACCAACAGCGCCGGCACCCAGTAACGTCGCAGCAAATCCCCCATCAAGGTTCCCGGACCAGTGCGGGTCAGCTGCTCATTTTGTTCCTGCGTCAGCATTGCGTGTTCCCTTTCCTGTACTAGTTTTGTTAATCCGCCCTGACGCCCGCCGCCCGCACGACGGGCGCCCAGCGTCTGAGCTCGGACGCGACATAATTCGTGAAGGCCGGCGCGTCCATATCCATGTACTCAATGCCCTCCGGACGAAGCCGTTCCCGCACGTCAGGCTGCTGCAATATCCGCCGGACTTCGGTATTGAGACGATTTACGATGTCGCGCGGCAGACCAGCGGGGCCCGACATTGAAAACCAGATGGTCGCTGTGAGTTCCGGATAACCAAGTTCGGCGTAGGTCGGCACATCCGGGAAATCGGGCAAACGCTTTGCCGAACTAACCGCCAGTGCACGCAATTTGCCGGCGCGAATCTGCGTAGCCGCAGTCGACAAGGTCGTCGAACCGACGACGACGTGCCCGGCAATCATGTCGGCAACCGCAGGACCTGCCCCCTTGTAAGGCACATGGGTCATTTCAACACCGGCAACCTGCTTCAAATTCTCGCCCAGCAAGTGACCCTGCGTGCCATTTCCGGGCGAACCGTAACTGAGCTTCCCCGGCTGCGCCTTGAGCAAGGCAATGAACTCCTTCAGGTCCCTTGCCGCCACACCCGGATGCACCACCAGCACTCCCGGCGGACCACCGAACAGCGCAATGTGGCTGAAATCGCGCAGGGGATCGAACGGAAAATCCCTGGACATGGACGGCGCAATGCAGTGGGATGCCACGCCCGAGATCAGCAGCGTGTAACCGTCCGGTGGCGCCTTCGTGACCAGTTCGGAACCGATCACGCCCCCGGCGCCGCCGCGATTCTCGACCACAAAAGTCTGACGGAGGCTTTCGCCGAGTTTTTGCGCCACAAGACGACCGAGCGTATCGGCCGATCCGCCCGGCGCAAACGGCACAATCACTCGGACTGGTTTGGCCGGCCACGCCTGGGCATGAACTATATGTGGCAATACCGCAAGAGCCGCAACCAGTGACATGGCGGATACGACTGCCTGCCGCATGCGTAGATACATCTGTCCGTCCTTTTGCACGATTTATTTATTATTCAATGCTGGGCGGGATTTTACGCTATCGCCGCAGGCGCGGGCGGCGTCGGCGCCCGCTTGGGCCAACGTACAATGACGTCATGAACGATGACTTGTCTGCCCCCTACGCCGGCCTGACACCCGATACGGTACTCGATGCACTTGAGAGCGTCGGGCTGCGCGGCGACGGGCGCATGCTCGGTCTCAATAGCTACGAGAACCGTGTCTATCAGATTTATCTCGAGGATCCGGCGGCAGGTGCGGATTCCGTGGTCGCCAAGTTTTATCGTCCCGGCCGATGGACGGATGAACAAATAGCGGAAGAGCACGGATTCGTTGCCGAACTCGCCGGACGCGAACTACCCGTTGTCGCGGCAATGAAGGTGCATGGCAGCACGCTTAACACCTTCGGGGGATTTCGCTTTGCCGTGTACCCTCGCCGAGGCGGCCGCGCCCCCGAACTCGATGATCGCGAGACGCTGATGTGGATGGGACGCTTTATCGGCCGTATCCACGCCGTGGGTGCGCTGAGCTCGTTCGAAGCCCGTCCGGACATCGACATTGAAACCTTCGGCGACGAGCCGCGCGACTGGCTGCTGGCAAACCGATTCATCCCGGAAGACCTCGAAGAGGCCTGGACCAGCGCTGCCGACCTTGCGCTCGCCGGCGTGGAGAACTGCTACGAGCGCGCCGGCGACATCAGCTATCTTCGCCTGCACGGGGATTGTCATGCTGGGAACGTGCTTTGGACCGCGGATGGTCCGCATTTCGTCGATTTTGACGATGCCCGAATGGGGCCGGCGATACAGGACTTGTGGATGCTGCTGTCGGGCAATCGCGCAGCGATGACCAAACAGCTGGCGGACGTTCTTTCGGGCTACGAGGACTTCCAGGCATTCGATGCGCGCGAGCTCCATCTGATGGAGGCCATGCGCACAATACGCCTGATACATTACTCGGCCTGGCTTGCGAGGCGCTGGCACGACCCCGCCTTTCCCGCAGCGTTTCCCTGGTTCAACACCCATCGTTACTGGCAAGACCGCATCCTAGAACTCAAGGAACAGATTGCTCTGATGGACGAGTCACCGCTGCGCTACAAGTAACTTCCACGCAAAGCGGGCATCCGGGGCGGGACGAATGTCCTGAACGAAATCCTAGTGGGGATCGAAAACAGGGATCTTTTTCGCCCTCGCCGGCATGGCCCCCGCGATATCGGGGGTGGCGTACTCAAGAAAGCTTGGCGGCAGCGCACCGCCCCAATACACGCCAGTTCCGCGCTCCTCTTCGTTCCAGGTAACCGGATCAAAGTCCGGGGCGAACACCAGGAAGCTGCCCGAGTAAATCTCAACACGGTTCCCGCCCGGCTCGTAGCTATAGAGGTAAAAGCCCTGCGAGTTATTGTGCATCGCCGGCCCCGCTTCGATAAAGATGCCGTTTTCCGAAAGGATGCTGGCTGCGCGCAACACTTCTTCGCGGTTGTCCACCCAAAGTGAAAAGTGATGCAGCCTGCCGCTGCCGCCTTTTACGTCCTTGACGTAGGCAAGCTCGTGATGCACTTGGGATGAACTCAACCAGGAGCCAATCTCGACCTTGCCCCCGTCATAGCGCACCTGCTCGCGCAGCGTGAGGCCGAGCTGTTTCTCGACAAAGCGCCGGTTTGCCGCCACATCCTTCGCAAGCAGCGCAAGATGATCGGGACGGCGAACCCCGACGCCCCGACCGGTGTATTTCATCGGCATGTTCTTGAGCGCGGACTTGAGGTGCGCCGGCGCAAAGTAACGGCTCTCATCAAAGTAAACCTCCATCAGGTGCCCGTCCGGGTCGTGGAAGCGGTAGGCGCGTCCGCGGCCAAAATCATGCTCGCTCCAACCGAGACCCAATTCGGTCGCCTCTATCGATTTCACGCGCCGCAGCAGCGCCTGCGGACTGGCCGCCCGCCAAGAGATGCACCCCACCCCGGAAGTCTTCGAATCGGTGAGCTTGAGCGTGCTCGCTGCGTAGTCGCCATAGCCGCGCAGATAGACGGACTGCCCCTGTACATGGGCGATCTCCATACCCAGCACGTCACGAAAATACCAGAGGCTTTTGTCCGGCTTCGGGGTCAGCAACTCAACCCGACCAAGGTGTGCGATATCGCGAATCGGCTCGCTGCGGATTTCCTCGACGACCATGATCGTGCTCCTTTGAAGCCACACGCGACGGGGCGCGACCGGCACAAGCCGCGACCTCGGGTGCAGGCCAACCATAGCGCAGGCCGCTTTCGGAGTTTTGATTCAGGTCAAATTTCGCCGCTTTGGACGGCGCACCAATAAAAAAGCCCGGTTTCCCGGGCTTTTTTACCGCACATGCAAAACGATCAGTCGATCGCCTTGATGGCTACTGCCTGGTCACCCTTGGGGCCGGCTGTTACTTCGAAGGAGACCTTCTGGCCTTCCTTGAGGGATTTGAACCCGTCGCCGCTGATGGACGAGAAGTGGGCAAAAAGGTCTTTGCTGCCATCTTCGGGGGTGATAAAGCCAAAACCTTTGGCATCATTGAACCACTTAACTGTACCGGTAGCCATGTATCTGTTCTTCCTGAAAAATGAAATTGGGCAAAACGCCCGTTGAAGCATTGCGAGAGATTCAAGAGAAGAGACACGACGACCTGAAAGGCACCGCCTTGGCGGTTACAACGGACCAACGATCACTGCTTAAGAAAATCCTGCACGTCACTCGTACGCAGCTAAGGTCAAGGGGTCAAGCTAATTCGCAGTTATTTGCGCCCCATGCGTCCACTTCAATCCAGAAATTAACCGACACTACGCTGCAAACCCGCGCCAGTGGCCGGTTTACAGCCGACATTGACAAAAAACTCATGCTTGGCGACAACGCGACTCCGAGCTCTGGTGATATGCTCTCGGCCACAAAAAAAACACTTTGCCGGAGGAAAACCAATGCATCGTCGTCTCACGCTCCTGATCCACTCTTGCCTGCTTGCGCTGTTTGTTTCGCTGGGTTGCGTGGCCGGCACGGCACTCGCCCAGGGCTACCCGAACAAACCCATACGCATCATTGTGCCCTTCGGGCCAGGCGGATCCGGCGACCTGACCGCACGCACCTTCGGCCAATACCTTGAGGCCCAGACCAGGCAACCGGTCATCATCGAGAACAAACCCGGCGCCAACGGCATCATAGGCACCGAGGTTGCCAAGAACGCCCCGGCAGACGGCTACACGCTCATGCTCACCACGAACACCACCCATGCCGCGAACCTCAGCCTGTACAAAAAGGTGCCCTACGACCCTGTAAAGGACTTTGACAACATCGCGCTGTTCGGCACGTTTGGTTCGGTGGCTGTGGTTCCGCCCGGTAGCGGCATCAATTCCATCGCCGATCTGGTCAGCGCCTCCAAGGCCAATCCGGGCAAGTTCTTTTTCGGCCATTACAACTCTGCCTCGCAAATGTCAGCAGAGCTCTTTCGCGCCAGAACCGGCGCGCAGTTGACAGGCGTGTCGTACAAGACCATAGGCAACGCCGTCACCGACCTGCTGGGCAAGCAAATCCAGGTCTTGTTTCTCGAATACGTATCAGGCTCCAGCCATATCGAAGGCGGCAAGGTGATCCCGCTGGGCGTGACCGGTGCAACGCGACACAAGGCATGGCCCAATGTACCAGCCATCAACGAGACGTATCCGGGTTATGAACTCATCGCCTACCTTGGCCTCGCCGCGCCGGCGCGCACACCGCCCGAGGTCGTCGAAGCGCTGCACGCCTGGGTGGGTAAGGCCCTCGCTGATCCGGGTGTCAGGCAGAAGCTCGACCAACTTGGCATGGAGACCCGGACCATGCCGCGCGACGAATACCGCAAATTTGTGGCGCACGAAATCGAACGCTGGAGCCAGTACGTCAAGACCGCCGGCATCGAACCCCAATAAACGTTTGCGCATTACCCCACTTCATTCCGAAATCAAGGACAGCATCATGCGACTGGGTTACTTCACCATGCCCCTGCACCCGTTCCAGCGCGATGCGCTGGTCACGCTGCAGGAGGACCGCGAGGCCATCATCCTCGCCGACAAGCTCGGCTTTCACGACGCCTTTGTCGGCGAACATCTCACCGACAGCGCCGAAAACGTCACCAACAGCTTCATCTTTCTGGCGACGTTGATCAGCGAAACCAAGAACATCCTGCTGGGCACCGGAACATCCAATCTCTCGCACACCCACCCCACGCTGGTCGCCGCGCACGCGGCGATGTTCGACCACCTTGCAAAAGGCCGCTTCATCTTCGGCATCAGCCCGGGCGCGCTGTCCTCCGACGCCGAGGCACTCGGGCTCGGGCTGGCGCAGGAGGAACGCAACAAGCTGTTCGCCGAATCCATCGACGTCATACTCGCCATATGGGAACGTGATCCGCCCTACAACATCGACTTCCCCGGCAACCGCTTCAAGGTTTCGACGGCCCGCACCCAGCGGCTCGAGATCGGCCGCGGCATGATGTACAAGCCCTACCAGAAACCGCGTCCTGAAATCGTCGGCACCGTTGTCGCGCCCCACTCCAAGGGCGTCATCGCCATGGGGGAACGCGACTTTCATCCGATGTCGGCCAATTTCCTGCTGCCGCACTGGCTGCCCTCACACTGGAACAATTACGCCGAGGGCAAGCGCAAGGCGGGCAAAATCGCCGACCCAGGCGACTGGCGGGTGGCACGCACCATCTTTGTCGCCGACGACGACAAGGTCGCCGCCGCCTATGGCAACAAGACGCCGGACAACCCCTATCGTTACTACTACCAGCAACTGCGTACCAAAATGATGATGGCCAAGCGCCATGTCATTTTCAAGAAGCACGCCGATGAAGCCGACGAGGCGGTCACGGTCGATCGGCTGTGCGACGAACTGGTCATCTCGGGCACCGTCAACAAGGTGGTCGACGGCATCCTCGCGCTGCGTGAGCAGGCCGGTGACTTTGGCGAAATCGTCTACGCCGGGATGGACTGGGTCGATCCGGCCCTGGCCAAGCGCTCGATGGAATTGATGGCCACGCAAGTCATGCCGCGCGTCAACGAAGCCCTCAAGACCGGAACCCGGGACAAGGCGGCCTGAACGGCGCGGCGACATGGGCTGGATTGCCGACTGGCGGCGTCGCCGCGCTCTGCGCGACCATTCACTGCCCGACGCCCTCTGGTTGCGCGCCACCGCGCCCTACGCGTTTATCGGTGCGCTCTCCACCGATGAAACGCGGCGCTTGCGCGAACTGGTTGTCTTGTTCCTGAATGAAAAAGAACTGCACGGCGCCGCAGATTTCGTGATTTCAGACGAGGCACGCATTGCGATTGCAGCGCAAGCCTGCCTGCCGGTGCTCAACCTCGGACTGGACTGGTACGCCGGCTGGGTCGGTGTCATCGTCTATCCGGGAGAATTCAAGGTGGCGCGAACCATCCTTGATGATGACGGCGTGGTGCACGAATTCGACGACGAACTGGCCGGCGAGGCCTGGCCCGACGGGCCTGTGGTGCTCTCCTGGGAGGATGCTAGCCTCGACGAACCCGGGTACAACGTCGTTATCCACGAGTTCGCGCATAAAATCCACATGCTGCGTGGCGACGACGACGCCGGCTTTCCGCGGCCACAACCGGACATGGATACCGGGCGATGGGACACCAGCTTTGAGGCGGCCTACACGCGCTTTTGCGGCGCTGTCGATCGCGGAATGCCAACGCGGATGGATCCCTACGCCGCCGAGCACCCGGCGGAATTCTTTGCCGTTGCCAGTGAAACATTCTTCACCGACCCGGCGGGTTTGTCCGAAGAGTTTCCCGCCATTTACCGCGAATTGAGCGCCTTTTTCCGTCAGGACCCGTCTTCCAGAACCGCGGCGGGCCGGCAGCCGCAACACAAGACCTGACTTGTTACACTAGGGGGAAAACCCTCGAAGAGTCTGCCATGCCGAAAATCGTTCAGTCATTTCTCTCCCGCGACTTCTGGCACACCATATTGCCGGTCATCGCCATCCTGGCGGGCACCGCATGGCTGGCCTACCAGTTCGTTCAACCCGCCCCGCCGCGCAAGCTGGTCATGACCAGCGGTGCGGAGGGCGGCGCGTATGAGACCTTTGCCGCCGAATTTCGCGACATCCTGGCACGCGAAGGCATCGAAGTCGAGTTACGCGCCTCGGCCGGGTCGGTGGACAACCTCAACCGCCTCAAAGACGACGAGTCCGGGGTGTCGGTGGGCTTTGTTCAGGGCGGCATTGCCAAGAGCGAGGATGGCGCCAACCTGATGAGTCTCGCGAGCCTTTACTACGAACCGCTTTGGGTGTTTTATCGCAACGGCCCGGAAGTCGACCGCGTCCGGGCATTTCGCGGCAAGCGTATTGCGATCGGGTCGCAAGGCAGCGGCACCCGCGCACTGTCACTACAGGTTCTCAAGCTTGCGGGGCTCGACGAATCCAACACCACGTTTGTCGCGCTCGGCGCAAACGAATCGGCCGATGCGCTCATGCTCGGACGCATCGATGCCGCGTTTGTCATCGGCTCTCCTGAATCACCCGTTGTGCACAAACTCATGCACGTAAAGTCCGTACAGTTGATGAACTTCAGCCATGCCGAGGCCTACACACGCTACCTCCCCTTCCTTTCGCACGTGGTGTTACCCAAAGGGGGCATAAACCTGGTTGATGACGCACCTGCACACGATGTGCACCTGATTGCGCCGACCGCGAACCTTGTCGTGCGCGATGACATCCATCCCGCGCTGGTTTCACTCCTGATGCAGGCCGCAAACGAGGTGCACGGCGATTCGGGCATGTTGCACAAGGCCGGGGAGTTTCCCTCCTCCAAGTATCTCGACATTCCACAAAGCCTGGATGCCCGCCGTTACATCAAGGATGGTCCGCCCTTTTTGCAGCGACATCTGCCGTTCTGGATGGCCGTGTTATTCGACCGGCTTGTCGTCATGCTCATTCCGATACTGGCCGTGCTCATACCGTTGATGAAACTCGCGCCGGTTGCCTACGCGTGGCGCATCAAGTCGCGCATCTACCGCTGGTACGGCAAGCTCAAGGTGCTTGAGGTGGACATGGAAGCGGCGAAAAAGGCCGCTGAAATCGCGGAACTGCAAAAGCGCCTCGATGTGATCGAAGCGAGCGTCAGCCACATTCCCACACCGCTCGCCTATACCGACTACCTCTACAACCTGAGATCGCATATCAACCTGGTGCGCGACAACCTGCGCAAGCGCGCGGAGACAGCCGCACAGGATTCACCCGCATAAAAGACAATCGCCCGGAAACCCGCGCCAGACAGCGGTTTCCGGCCGTTGGCATGGGCTTTTACTTGCAGCCGCTCGCGGCAACCGCGGTCTTTTCGTCAAAGGTAAAAACCCGTGGTCCCGGACAAAACCACGGCGGCGGCGCGCCCGCATTGGCAGCCGTAAGCCTCAGAAGCCCCTTCAGGCCCCCAGCAGGAAGTCCTTAACAGTGGCGATCTGGTCTGCCTGCAGCAGCGTGGGCGCATGGCCGATCCCCGCAAATTCGACCGTTTTCGCCTTGGGTCCGGTCGCCGCCATTTGCATCAGGGTCTCATGCGTCAGCAAATCCGACTGAGCCCCCCTGATAACCAGGGTCGGGCAGCGAACAGCCTCCCAAAACGGCCACAACGCCATGTCCTTGTGCGGCGCCGCCGCATTAAAGGGCACGGCGATCGCCGGATCGTAATGCATGCGATAGCTGCCATCGGGCTCGCGGCGCACCACGTGCTCGGTCAAAAAACGCCACTGTGCATCGCTGTGAGGACCAAAGGGCGCGCTGACCATGCGTACCAATTGCTCGGCCGCCTCGATGGATGGAAAACGCGGCGCCTTACCGACGTACGTCCCGATCCGCTCCAGCGACACGGCGGTGACCACCGGGCCGACATCATTGAGTACCATCCGCGACACCGGCGATTCAGGCAGGGCGGCGAGCATCATGCCGATCAGACCGCCCATCGAAGTCCCGACCCAGTGCACCGTTTCAACATCAAGCCGGGCGATCAGCGTCACCATGTCGGCGGCATAGGTGGGGACAGCGTATTCCATCGGGCTCTTCAGCCAGTCACTGTCGCCCCTTCCGGCCACATCCGGACACACAACCCGAAAGTGCTGTGACAATTCCGCCGCAAGAAAATCGAAATCGCGGGCGCACCGCGTCAGCCCGTGCACACAGACCACGACACGCGGGTTGGCCGCGTCACCCCATTCAAGATAGGCCGTGCGATGCAGACCCGATGGGGTGGCACATTGCACTTTTTTCCTGCGAAATGCTTCGCTCATGCCCGCTCCATTATCCGCTTCAATGGCCCTGCACCCAGCAGCGCAACAACAGGCGGCGTGCCTCGGAAACATCCGCGCGCTGCGACATAAAAACAAAGCCGCCACCATCTTTAGCCTGCATGACCGTGCGTAATTTCACCGAACGCACATTCGCCTCACGCATCTGAAGACCGTATTGTTCGTAACGCTGGCGCTCAACCACCGTTTCTTCGGGCGCGCTGGCCGCAAACCAGATCCAGTCGGAACAAAGCACGGACGACAATCGCTCCAATTCCTGGACGAGGTCTCCTTCAATAGGGGCGCGCTCGCCAAGCTCGGCGTACTGAGCGTGTTCGCCCGTAACGACCCAGCGCTCGGCCCACTCGGCCTCCATGCCGTCGCTTGCGGTCAGGACGAGTGCGGTACCGTCGCGCCGGACGTGGAACCAGGCGTGTTGCTCCGCACTGAGGGCATACCCAACCAAGGCCTCATCGCGCCAGCGTCGCGCAATCAATGCCAGCTTGAGTTCCCCATCTGGCGCCACCTCGAGATCCAATGCAACCTCTTCGGCATCGCCTGCATCGGCCGTGTCGCCGACATCGGCTGTCTGCTGGGAAACGTTGCCGCCCTTGATGATCGCAAGCGCGTTGCGGCCCTCTCCGGGTCGGCTCCACTCGACACGAACCTCCAGGTCAGGAAACGCCACCGAAGCCTCCACGAACGAGGGGAACGGAATGCCGCCCTTCAACTTGAAACGCCAGTCCAGCGCGTCGATGGTATGCAGTTCGCGGTAATCGCCGATCTTCTCCGCATCGAGCAATTCACGCACGCGCAATCGATAGCCTTGCAGGGAGGCCGGGTCGCCCACTACTGTCACGGTTGCCGAAAAGGAAGCTGCCAAAACGATTCCTCAAAAATTCTAAAAAATCCCGGAAAACAGGGAAAAACCAACACCGGTCCTGCACCATGAGGCGCGGGTCGGGCACCCGTGTAGGACGCAAACTCGCGACGAGTATAACAAAGGGAAAATCGCAGCCGATCCACGAAAGCCAGCCGCACCAAGGCTTTGCCGGCAGCACAGATTTGGTGCGGCAGCGCGCGCGGAGCTCGTGTGCATCGAAACATAACGCCAACGTATCAACCACTTGATGACACGCACCTCTTCGTGGCATAAGCATTGCTAAGACTGAAACAGAATGCTTTACTGTCACCATCAGGTGGTTCAAGCCGCCCAAAGTCCCGGCGTTACAGCCCAATACAGTTCGAAAGCGCGTATCCGCTGAACATGTCGCAAAACCAATCCCAATCGGCCAAGACGCCGACCTTTTACGACGAGATGCGCGGCCAGGATGGGTCGGTGCGCCAGCACTACCGCACCTATAACGACTGGCTGCAGGCGATGCCCCCCGACCAGATCGCGCCAAAACGCGTCGAGGCAGAATTGCTATTCCATCGCGTGGGCATCACCTTTGCTGTCTACGGCGAAGATTCCGGCACCGAGCGCCTGATTCCCTTCGACATCATTCCGCGTGTGCTTTCAGCCGGTGAGTGGCGCACCCTTGAGGCAGGCCTTAAGCAGCGCCTGCGTGCGCTCAACCTGTTCCTGAATGACGTGTACCACGGCCAGGACATCCTCAAAGCCGGCATTGTCCCGTCCGAAAAGGTGCTCAGCAACAGCCAATACCGCCCGCAAATGCAGGGGCTCAACGTCACCGGTGGCGTCTACGCGCACATCGCCGGGGTCGACATCGTCCGCGCCGGTGAAGGTGAGTTCTTCGTCCTTGAGGACAACCTGCGCGTTCCCTCTGGCGTGTCCTACATGCTGGAGAACCGTAAAATGATGATGCGACTGTTCCCCGAACTTTTCGCGCGCCACGCCATCGCGCCGGTGGAACATTACCCGGACATGCTGCTGGACAACCTGCGCGCTGTCGCGCCCTCGGGCACGAACAATCCAACGGTGGTGCTCCTCACGCCTGGCTCATTCAATTCGGCTTATTTCGAACACACCTTTCTCGCACAGCAGATGGGCATCGAACTGGTCGAGGGGCAGGACATGTTCGTACGGGACGACACGGTCTACATGCGCACCACCCGCGGACCGCAACAGGTCGATGTGATCTACCGGCGCGTCGACGACGATTTTCTCGACCCGCTCGCCTTTCGCAAGGATTCCATCCTGGGCGTACCCGGGCTCTTTTCCGCCTACAAGGCCGGGCGGGTGACGCTCGCCAACGCCATCGGCACCGGCGTTGCCGACGACAAGTCGATGTACGTCCACGTGCCCGACATGATCAAGTTCTACCTGGGTGAAAAACCCATCCTCAATAACGTGCCGACCTATGAATTGCGCAAAAAGGACGACTACGCCTACGTGCTTGACCACCTTAAGGAACTGGTTGTCAAGGAGGTACACGGCGCCGGTGGCTACGGCATGCTGGTCGGCCCCGCTTCCACGGCGGCACAGCTTGCGGATTTTCGTGAACGCATCATCGCATCGCCGGAAAAATATATCGCCCAGCCGACTCTGTCGCTGTCCACCTGCCCGACCTTCGTCGATGCCGGAATCGCCCCGAGGCACCTCGATCTGCGCCCTTTCGTGCTTTCGGGCAAGGGCAACAACATCGTCCCCGGCGGGTTGACCCGTGTCGCCCTTGCCGAAGGATCGCTTGTCGTCAATTCCTCGCAAGGCGGCGGCACCAAGGACACCTGGGTACTGGAATACTAACGTGAACGCCACGCCATCATGCTAAGCCGCACTGCAAACGACCTGTTCTGGATGTCGCGTCACGTCGAGCGCGCGGAAAACGCCGCGCGCATGCTCGACATCACCTATCGCATGTCGCTGCTGCCCTACCGCATCCTCGATCAGGGCGAGAAATGGGCCGAGCCGTGGTCGCTTCCGCTCGTCTATACCGGGCTTGCCACCGGCTACTACGAGCGCCAGCAGCAACTCACCGCGGAGGGCGTAATCGAGTACATGGTGCTCGATGCCTCCAATCCTTCGAGCATCATCGCCTCGCTGCAAATGGCGCGCGAAAACGCCCGGGCCCAGCGCGGCGCGATCACCTCCGAGATGTGGGAGAGCCTCAACACGACCTGGCTCGAAATCCGCAACACCACCTATGCCAAACTGCAGCGCCAGGGCGTCGCCGAGTTTTTCGAGTGGGTAAAGATGCGCTCGCATCTCTTTCGCGGCGTGACGTTTGGCACCATGCTGCGCGACGAGGGTTACCGGTTCATCCGCCTCGCCACCTTCATGGAACGCGCCGACAACACCGCGCGCATCCTTGACGTCAAATATCACACGCTGCTTCCCACTGTAGAGGACGTCGGCGGCGCAGTGGACTACTACCAATGGGGCGCATTGCTGCGCTCGGTTTCGGCGTTCGAGTCATACCGAAAAATTTACCGCGACGTCATCACGCCCCTGCGCGTTGCCGAACTGCTCATCCTGCGCGAAGACGTACCGCGCTCGCTGCACCACTGCATGAACGCGATTTACAACATTTTTACCGAACTATCCGATACCGCAAGCCAGGAGCCGGAGCGCCTCGCCGGGGAAATGCATGCAAGGCTGCATTACGGCCGCACCGAAAAGATCATGGAACAAGGCCTGCACGAGTATCTGATGGACTTTGTCGAGCAAATGGACGCGCTCAACGCCGAGGTAAATCAGCATTTCCTCGCGCCCGCCTATTCCTAAGGCGATTATGTTGATCAACCCTTTGTTTAAATTAAAATTTAATGCAGGTTGCCCGACACTTGCGCATCCTCTATGCTCTGATGTTTCCGCAACCGCACACTTGCCACATTTTTAATGACTTACTGCGTAGGCATCATCCTGGACGCCGGCCTGGTATTCGCGTCCGATTCGCGTACCAATGCCGGAATCGACCAGATCTCGACCTTCCGGAAAATGAAAGTGGTCGACCGCCCGGGCGACCGGGTGGTGGTGGCCATGAGTTCGGGGAACCTCTCGGTGACGCAAAGCGCCATCAACCTGATGGAGCAAAAGGCGCGCAAAAACGAGGGACCGGTCAACCTGTTCACGGCGCAGTCGATGTTCGAGATCGCCGGCCTGCTGGGCGATTGCCTGCGCGAGGTACGCGAGCGCGACGCACCCTACCTTGCGCAACACAACATCGATTCCAGTGCCTCGTTCATCATCGGCGGCCAGGTTGCGGGGGACTCGCAACGCCTTTACCTCATTTATTCCGAGGGCAACTACATCGAGGCGACCCAGGAGACCCCTTTCTTCCAGATCGGCGAAACCAAGTACGGCAAGCCGATCATCGACCGCGTAATCAAAACCACTTCCAACCTGGTCGAAGCCAGCAAGTGCGTGCTGGTGTCCTTCGATTCGACCATGCGCTCAAATGTGTCTGTCGGCCTGCCCATAGACCTGGTGACATACGACAACGACAGCCTGAAAATCGGCTTGCAGCGGCGCATCACCGAAAACGACCCCTACTTCAACATGATCCATACGCAGTGGGGCGAAGGCCTGCGCCGCGTGTTTGCACAACTACCGGACCCCTACTGGGACGACAGTACCGTGGTTCCGGCACAGCAGAACGGGCAGATATTCAAGTGACTCCCCCCGACGCGCCCGGGGCCGCCGCCCCCGGCAAGTCCTTCCACACGTCGTACCCTTCACGCAACACCCCCGCCTGCACCCGGCCATGTCCATTCGTGTCGCGTTAAACCACCGCACCCGCTACACGTTTGACCGCTGCGTGGGGCTGTCGCCCCATGAAGTGCGCCTGCGCCCGGCCCCGCACTGCCGCACCCCCATCATCAGCTACTCGCTGAGCATCCTGCCAGAAAAGCATTTCATCAACTGGCAGCAGGATGCCTACGGCAACTACGTCGCACGACTGGTATTCCCGGAAAAGTCGAACCAGTTGTGCGTCGAGGTCGACCTCGTCGCGGACATGACGGTGATCAACCCCTTCGACTTTTTCGTCGAGTCTTACGCCGAGACCTTTCCCTTCGCCTACCCCGCGCTGTTGCAGCAGGAGCTCACGCCCTACCTAGACGCCGAACCGGCCGGCCCGCTGCTTGCAACGTGGCTGGAAAACTTCAAACGCGACGGCTTCAGGCCCGGCATGGGTATCGTTGATTTCCTCGTTGCCGCCAACCAGCGCGTGCAGCGCGATATCGCCTACCTGGTCCGGATGCAGCCTGGCGTGCAGGCGCCGGATGAAACACTGCAACTGGCCTGCGGTTCGTGCCGCGACTCCGGCTGGTTGCTGGTGCAGATTCTGCGCCACATGGGGCTGGCCGCACGTTTCGTGTCCGGTTACCTGATCCAGCTCACGGCCGACCAGAAATCCCTCGACGGCCCCTCTGGCACCGAGAAGGACTTCACCGACCTGCACGCCTGGACGGAGGTGTTCATTCCCGGAGCGGGTTGGATCGGCCTTGACCCAACTTCGGGCCTGATGGCCGGGGAAGGCCATATTCCGCTCGCCTGCACGGCCCTCACCGGAAGTGCGGCCGCGATCATCGGATTCACCGATGTGTGTGAGTCGACGCTCGACTTCGCCATGACCGTGACGCGCATCCACGAGGATCCGCGCGTCACCAAACCCTATACCGAATCACAGTGGCGGGACATTCTTGCGCTTGGTGCCAAGGTCGATGTCGACCTCGTGGCCGGCGACGTCCGTCTAACACAGGGCGGGGAACCGACCTTTGTGTCCATTGATAACATGGAAGGCGCCGAATGGAATTACACCGCGCTGTCGCCGAAAAAATGGACGCTTGCGGAACAACTGGCGCGCCGGCTTGCCGAGCGGTTTGCCCCCGGCGCATTGCTGCATTACGGCCAGGGCAAATGGTATCCGGGCGAGCCGCTGCCGCGCTGGGCGCTGGGCATCATGTGGCGCCCGGACGGCAAACCGTTGTGGCGCAACAAGGCACTGATCGCGGCCGAAGATGCCAACACGGAATTCGACGTCGATGACGCGCAACGCTTTGGCGCAGCGCTCGCAATCGAACTCGGCCTGGACGCACGTTACCTGATCAGTGCCTATGAAGACGTGGTGCAGGCAGCGCTTCTGGAAGAGGGTCTGCCCGACAACGCGGATCCGCTCAAGGCCGACCTCGAAGAGCCCGGCGAGCGCTCACGCCTCGCCCGTCTGCTCGGCCGCGGGTTGGGCAAATGCGCCGGCTTCATACTTCCGCTCAAGGCGCTTGAGGGTAAAACCGAAACAACCACCTGGCTAAGCAGCCCCTGGCCGATCAAGCGCGAGCATGTATACCTGCTGCCTGGCGACTCGGCCATGGGCTACCGCCTGCCCCTTGCATCTCTGCCCGAAGTGCTGCCCGAGGATGTCGAGCCCGAGTTCCCGCGCGACCCCTTTGACGCAGCAAGCCCGCTCCACGATGCGCACACCGCGGCCGAGAAGGCGCGCGGCGAAAGCAAGGCCGCTACCGGGAAAAAGCCAAAACCCAAAGAGGTGGTGCGCACGGCGCTTGTGTTTGAAGCACGCGCCGGCCGCCTGCATGTGTTCCTGCCGCCGCTGCAACGCCTTGAAGACTTCGTCAATCTCATCGCCGCAATCGAAAACGTCGCCGCCTCGCTCAAGATTCCAATTCGCACCGAGGGCTACACCCCGCCCTTTGACACCCGCCTCAAGGTGCTCAGCGTCACCCCGGATCCGGGCGTGATCGAGGTCAACATCCATCCGGCCAGCAGCTGGGACGAACTGGTACACAACACAACCGTCCTTTACGAAGAGGCGCGCCAGGCACGGCTTGGCACCGAGAAATTCATGCTCGACGGGCGCCACACGGGCACCGGCGGCGGCAACCACGTCACCCTTGGCGGCATCACGCCTGCAGATTCGCCCATGCTGCGCCGGCCGGACCTGCTCGCCAGCCTCATCACGTATTGGCAAAACCACCCGGCACTGTCCTACCTGTTCTCGGGTCAGTTCCTCGGTCCCACCAGCCAAGCCCCGCGCGTTGACGAGGCGCGCGACGACAACCTGTACGAACTGGAAATCGCCTTTCAGCAAATCGCCGAGCATCTCGCCCCCGGCAAGGAAAGCCCCAAACCCTGGATGGTCGACCGCCTGCTGCGCCACCTGCTCGTCGACCTTACCGGCAACACCCATCGCGCCGAATTTTCCATCGACAAGCTTTACTCACCCGACGGCCCCACCGGTCGGCTTGGTCTGGTCGAGTTCCGGGCCTTTGAGATGCCGCCTCACGCACGCATGAGTCTGGTGCAGATGCTCCTGCTGCGCGCGCTGGTCGCGCGATTCTGGAAAACCCCTTACAAAGCCCAGCTCATTTACTGGGGCACCGAGCTACACGACCGCTTCATGCTGCCGCACTTCATCGAGCAGGACATTCGCGACGTAATCCGCGATCTCGCCCATGCCGGATACGACCTGCGCGAGGCGTGGTATGCCCCCTTCCTGGAATTCCGCTTCCCGCGCCACGGCACCGCCGTCTACGAAGGCGTGCAGATCGAACTGCGCCAGGCGATCGAACCCTGGCATGTACTGGGCGAGGAAGTACAGCTTGGTGCGACCGCACGTTACGTCGATTCTTCTGTAGAGCGCCTGCAGGTCAAGGTCAACGGCATGATCAGCAACCGTCACCTGGTCGCCTGCAACGGCCGCGCGGTGCCGCTGCACCCGACCGGCACCCATGGCGAATTTGTCGCCGCCGTGCGCTACCGTGCCTGGAATCCGCCATCGGCGCTGCACCCGACCATTGGCGTGCATTCGCCGCTGGTATTCGACCTGATCGATACCTGGAGCGGACGTGCCATCGGCGGCTGCACCTACCACGTGGTGCATCCCGGCGGACGCAACTACGATACGTTCCCGGTCAATGCCAACGAGGCCGAAGCGCGCCGCGTGGCGCGCTTCTGGTCCCATGGCCACTCGCCCGGGGCCATGGACGTCAAGACCGAGACGCTCAATCCGCAGTTCCCCTACACCCTGGACCTGCGCCGCCGTCCCTCGTGATGCGCCCGCTTCACCTGACGGCGCTTGGCGGCGCCGGTTTGTTCACAGGCATGCTTGCCGTCCCCGCCGCCATGGCACAGGCGGCCGATGCGGCACAGGTCAATGCCGGCCGCGAACAGGCGGTGATTGCGGCGCGCGAAGGCCGGCTGGAACAGGCGATCGCCGAATTGCGCCGCCTCGAAACGATCAGCAGCGACCGGCGCATCGCCTTTGACCTTGCCGTGGTGCTGACCTGGGCCGGCCAGCATGAAGAAGCCATTCGCCTGTACGAGCGGCGCGGGCTCGCCGCCGACGCACCGGATTATGTCGAGGCGGCCATTGCCCGTGCCTATCGCGCCAACCGCCAATTCGCCGAGGCCGGGCGCATGGCGCGGGCCGCCCTGCAAAAAAAGCCTCTCGATGCCGATTGGACAATCCTGCTCGCGGCGCTGCTCACCGACCTTGGCCGCGCCGCCGAGGCCGAAGCGCTTTTGCAGGACCTGGTCGCGCGCAATCCGGGCAACGCCGAAGCCTGGCGCGGACGCGGCTACGCCGCCCGCACCGGGGGCGATTTGTTCAAGGCCTTGCGCGCCTATGCCGAGGCCAACCGCCTGCAACCGGGAAACGCCGAGACCAAACGCGATCAGGCGCGCATCCTGCAGGAACTGGGCGCGCCTTATGCCGCGGGAGCGGCCGGCCGTGCAGACAAGCCGCCCTTTGACATGCGCGTGCGCCAGGCTGGCAGCCGCGTACGCTGGGGCCAGGCGATTGTGTCCGAGCAACAGGCGGACCGCTTCGCCGGCACCGACGCAGCCATCGCCAACCTTGACGTGCTCATCACCGAGGCCGTGGCGGCAACGCCGGTCGATGCGGCGGCGCTGCGCAGCTTGCGGCGTGATCGCGCCGTGGCGCTGCGCAACCGCGAACGCTGGTCAGAATCACTGGCTCAAATCGCCGACCTGCGCGCCTCCGGCGACACCATTCCGCCGTATGTGCGCCTGGCCGAAGCCGATGCCTTGCTCTCCCTGCGCCGCCCAAAGGAAGCGCGCCGCGCCTACCAGGACGTGCTTGACGCCGACCCGCGCGAACGCGACGCGCGCATCGGCCGTTTTTACGCCGAGGTCGAGGACGAGGACTTTACCGCCGCCTTTGCCACGGTCGACGCCCTGGCCGCCGAAGGCGGGCCGCGCAAGGTGACGCCCGCGCGCAGCAGCCCCGAAGCCAACAACGACTGGCTGGACGCGCAAATCCTCGCCGCCAACGCGCGCAACTACGCCGACATGAACGCCGAGGCGTGGTCGCGCATGGACCCGCTGGCCGACAACGCCCCGGCGCTGGGCTATTTGCGCGCCGCCCGCGGCGCGGTTGCCGCCGCGCGCGGCTGGCCGCGCCTCGCCGAACAGGAGGTCTACATTGCCGCCAGCCTCGCCCCCGAAGACCGCGGCACCGAGGTGGCTGTCGCCGACTCCGACCTGCGCCGGCGCGACATCGCCTCCGCACGCAAACGCACGGCCAGCCTGATCGCACGCTTCCCCGACGACCAGGCGGTGCAACGTCTGGCCCGCGACCTCGCGCTGTTCGACAAGGCCGAGTTTCGCTTTGACGTAAACAGCCGGCGCGAATCCGGTTCGGCCACCGCCGCTCCCGGCGGTGGTTCGGAGACCGCCGCGCGGCTCTACTCTTCGCCAATGGCGGAACGCTGGCGCGCCCTCGCGGCAGTGGGCGATGCCACCGCCACGCCGGTCGAGGGCCGGGTGGTGCGCAAACGCGCCGGCCTGGGCGCGGAATACTCCGGCCCCGACCTGACGGTCGAAGCCGTTGCATGGCAAAACGGCGGCACGCTCAACAAGCCCGGCGCGAGCGTGGTCGGTGCCTGGCGCCCCGACGACCACTGGGCCGTTTATGCCAGCGCCGAGGCCTTTGCCGCGACCACGCCGTTGCGCGCACTGTTTTACGGCATCACCTCCAACGCCGCCGACCTTGGCGCGGAGTACCGCTGGCACGAATCGCGCGCCGTCGCCGCCTCGGTGCGCATGAGCAGGTTCTCCGACGGCAACGAGCGCCAAAGCCAAACCGTGGTGTTTTCACAGCGCATCGTGGACAGGCCGCATTTTGACCTCACCCTGCGTCCTGAATACTACGCGTCGCGCAACTCCTTGTCGGGCGCGCCCTACTTCAACCCGGCCAGGGACGAGGCCCTGACGCTCACACTTGATGCGGAACATGTCATCTGGCGCTCTTACGAGCGCAGTTGGACCCAGCAGCTGGTCGTCACGGCAGGAAGCTACTGGCAGGAAGGATTCGGCAGCGGCACCATCGGTGCAATCCGCTACCAGCAGCGTTACCAGTTCGATCCCAGCTTTGAAGTACGCTACGGCGTGGAGACAAACCGGCGGCTGTACGACGGCGTAGCCGAGCGGGCGTTGAACGGCTTTTTCGGCCTGACCAAGCGATTTTGAGCATGTGGCGCAAATATCTTCTGCTATGCATCTTTGTCCTCTGGCCTGCAGCCGGCCAGACACAGTCCGTGGCCCCGGGCATGCAATATGTGTCCATCGCCTTTCACGACATCGTCGACGACCCGGCCATGCTGTCCGACGACGCCGTCACCAGCGACCGGCTGGTGGCATTTTTCGAATGGATGAATGGCAATGCCTGGACGGCGGTATCACTGGACGATGTCGAACGTGCACGCCAGGGCGGCAAGCCGCTGCCGCCGCGCGCGGTGCTGCTCACGTTTGACGACGGCTACCGCAGCCTCTACACCCGCGTCTTTCCGCTGTTGCTCGCCTATCGCATGCCGGCGGTGTCCGGCCTGGTGGGCGCGTGGATGGACGCGCCACTGGACGCCGAGGTGCGCTACAACGACAAGATTGTGCCGCGGCGCAATTTCATTTCCTGGGCCGAGGCGCGCGAAATGCAGGCCTCCGGGCTGGTCGAGTTCGCCTCGCACAGTTATGACCTGCACCGCACGGTCATCGGCAACCCACAGGGCAACGCCATGCCCAGCGCAGTGACGCGCGAATACCGTGGCGGCGGCTATGAGGACGCCGTTGCCTACCGGCTACGCCTTGAGGTCGATGCGCGCCGCATGAGCGCCTTGCTGATGCGTGAACTGGGGCGCGCGCCGCGCGCCTGGATCTGGCCTTACGGCCGTTACTCCGAGGCCGGCATTGCAGCGGTCAAGTCAGCCGGGTTCCAATTCGCCATGACCCTGGATGCGGGCATTGCCAGTGCAAGTGAGCCGTTGGCCATTCCACGCCAGTACCCCGGAGCCGACGTCAAACTCGCCGACCTCGTGTCCATGCTGCGGCTTGACCGCCGGCTGCCGGCGGCGCAACGCCTGGCCTGCCTCGATCCGGGCGCGCTATGGACGGGCGACAACGCCGGCACCGACGAAAGACTCGGCCAGGCCATAGAGCGACTGCGCCTGCTGGGCGCCACCGCCGTGGTCATCGACGCCGCCACAATCGGTCCGGATGGCACGCCCGCCGAGGCCTGGTTCCCGACCACCGAGTTGCCGCTGCGCGCCGACATCCTGTCGCGCCTGGTGTGGCAACTGCAGACACGCGGCGGCG
The DNA here is from genome assembly GCA_903895005.1 of uncultured Pseudomonadota bacterium. Next base: position 40,198 of record CAITSH010000400.1, on the reverse strand, counting down.
TCGAGGCCTATGTGCGGCTTTCAAGCGGCGCGGTACAACGCAAGCTGCAAAGCGAGGCGCGCGTGCTCACCCTGTTTCGCGACCTCGGGGTAAGCGCATCTCTCGCCGGATTATTCATCGACGACGAGGCGGCCATCACCCTCGCCCGCCTCAATCGCAAGTCCGGTTCATTCCGCGGCCGGTTGTGGGAAACGCGCAGTGCGCGCGATACGCTCGAGCTGGACGGCCTCAGCGCGCCGGTGCGACTTGCCATGCAGTCTTTCCGCGAAGTGCAGCGCTCGCGGCCGTGGATGAATCTGGCCCTGCTGATTGATGTGCCCGTTGCGGCCCGCGCCGCCGACGACCCGGGTGATCCGGACAACCTGGGCACCTTGGCCGACCTTACCCTGATACGCGCCGATGCCGCCGCCTACGCGTCGCAAAAGGCCGCGGCGCCGTTTGACACCCTCGCCTACGCCAAGATCCAGACCATCACCAGCCGCCGTTCCGGCCTGTGGTTTGCCTCGCCGGCGCCGCCGCCGGCTGCGGTGCTGTCCGCGGCGACACGCCGCTTCCAGCAACTGGGCGGCTCGGCCGTAGGCTGGTGCGCCGATGCACCCGTCGCCAATCTTCCCGTCGCGGCAGAAGCGGCGCCCGGCGTATCGGCCGCGACCTTCCCGGTGAGGTTCTGACTTGCTGTTCGACCGGCAGCTGTTCGCGGAAATCCTCGCCGGCTTTTGCTTTGGCTACCCCTTTGTCATGAGCTGGTACTGGATGACCGGGGGCGTGCTGTTCCTGTTGTTGCGCGAGCGCCGCGAACCGCTGCCGGAAAACCCGCCGCCGCTTCCCGAGTACCCGCTGGTCTCCATCCTGCTGCCCTGCTTCAACGAGGAGGAGCAGGCCGACGAGACCTTTGCCGCGCTCGAACGCATCGCCTACCCGAACTTCGAGATCATCGCCATCAACGACGGCTCGCGCGACAACACCGCGGCGATACTCGATGCGATGGCGCTGCGCATGCCGCGCCTGCGCGTGGTGCACCTGGCGCAAAACCAGGGCAAGTCCACAGCCCTCAACACCGGCGCGCTGGTCGCGCGCGGCGAAATCCTCGTCGGCATAGACGGCGACGCCCTGCTTGACCCGCACGCCCTCACCTGGTTCGTGCGCCGCTTCCAGGCTGATGCGCAGTTGGGCGCCCTGACCGGCAATCCGCGCATACGCAACCGCGGTTCCATCCTCGGCCGCCTGCAGGTGGGCGAGTTCTGCTCGGTGGTCGGGCTGATCAAGCGCGCGCAAAGCACCTACGGCTCGCTGTTCACCGTTTCCGGCGTGATCTGCGCCTTTCGCAAGCGCGCGCTGCAGGACGCCGGCTGGTGGTCGGCCGCCGCCCTCACCGACGATGTTGATGTCACCTGGCGCATCCAGCTTGCCGGCTGGAAAGTCACCTTTGAACCCAAGGCCTTGTGCTGGATACTGATGCCCGAGACCTTGAAGGGCTTGTGGCGCCAGCGCCTGCGCTGGGCCGAAGGCGGCCTGCAGTCGGTGCTGCACGCCACGCCGGTGATGCTGCGCCGCGGCCGCTGGCACCTGTTTCCGATCTGGGCCAATTACATCGTCAGCATCGTCTGGGCCTACCTCATGATGTTCGGCCTGGTCCTTGGCATCGTTTCCGCGCTGCTGCCCGCGCTCACCGGCGGCCCGCTCGGCTTCGGCCTGCTGCCGCAATGGTGGGGCACCCTCCTGGCGCTGACCTACCTGTTGCAAAGCGCGGTCAGCGTGGCGCTCGATGACCGTTTTGAGAAAGGCCTCGCCAATTCACTCTTCTGGGTGATCTGGTATCCGCTGGTGTTCTGGCTGCTGCAAACCTTTACCGCGGTGGCGGCGGTCCCGCGCGCCCTGCGCCGTCCGGCCAACGTGCGCGGCACCTGGGTGAGCCCGGACCGGGGGCTGCGATGAAACCGTCCACGACGCCCTCCGCTGCGCCGATGAAATGGCCGCCACTGGTCGGCGCCGCCCACCTGCCGCTGGCGATCCGCATCCGCGACGACATTCTCACCCTGTGCGCCTGGGGCATGCTCGGCTTCATGCTGCGCGACGCGCTGTATCTCACCTGGGACTATTTGCGCTACCCGATATTCCAGTTGACCAGCGCCACTCCCCCGGACTGGCTTGAATTGTGGCATCGCCTCGAGGGCTACGCCTTGTTCATCGCCGTATTGATGGCCTGGCTGCTCGTCTGGGGCCACTATCGCCGGGCCACGCTGGCCGCGACCGGCTACCAGCCGCAACCGGCGGCGCTGCCGCCGGACGAACATGCGCGCTCGCTGGGGCTGCGTCCCGAAGACGTTGTTACCTGGCAGGCGGAGCGTTCGCTGGTCGCCAACTTCAACCCGGAAGGTGCGATCGTTTCAATGGATCCGTGGCCGGGTGATCAACGCCAGTAGCGTGCCTCCGTAACGCGCCGGCGCGAAACGGCGATGCCTTGCGCATCGATGCGAAAGTCGATGGCGCCGTCACGGTCACTGCGATACAACAGCGCGCCGCTGTCGACGTAGCGTTGCACCACGTCGGCACGCGGATGGTCGAAGCGGTTGCGATAGCCGTTGGTGAATACCGCGTGCCCGGGGCTGACCGCGGCGATGAACCCGGGCGTCGATGAGGTACGGCTGCCGTGATGCGGCACCAGCAACACATCGGCGCGCAGGCGTTCGGGCGAACGCACCAGCAATTCGGCTTCGCTGGCTTTTTCGATGTCGCCGGTGATCAGCGCCACTTTGCCGCCGGCCTCGATGCGCAGCACGCAACTCATGGCATTGGCGGCGGGCAACCAGCGGGCATAGTCGGCAGCGACCGGGTGCAACATTTCAAACCGCACCCCGTCCCAATCCCAATGCTGGCCCGCGTGGCAAGGGATGCGGTAAGGGACCGAGGCCATCACCGGATGGCTCGATGCCAACGACGACCACAGCTGTGCGACCGCAAGCGCGGCCGCCACCGATGCCGCGCCGCCTGCGTGATCATTGTCCTGGTGAGAAATCACCATGGCATCAAGTCGTGTCACGCCCTCTCCGCGCAGCCAGGGCACGATGATGCGGCTGCCGCTGTCCGAGTCCGCGCTGTATTGCGGGCCGGCATCAAAAAGCAGCGTGTGTTTTGCCGTGCGCGCCACCACCGCAAGGCCCTGCCCCACATCGAGCACGTCCAGCCAGAGCACGCCCGGTACTGGCGCCGCCGCGGGCACGAAAAACACCGGTGCGAGCAGCGCCAGTCCGGCATGACGCGCCGGAAAGCCGCGCGGCGCCAGCAACCACAGCACGCCGACGCAGGCCGACAGCGCAAGCCACAGCGGCGGTCGGGCCTGCTGCCACACCGCGAACTCGCCGGCCGAAAGCCACCGCAGGAACCCCATCAATACTTCGAACAGCGCGTGGGCCGACCGTAACGCAACACCGCCCCCCAGCCAGTCCGGGAGCACCGCACCGGCCAGCGCAAGCGGTGTCACGAGCAGGCTGACGACCGGGATGGCCAGCGCATTGGCAAGCGGCGAGGCGATCGACACCTGCCCGAACAACACCAGCAGCGCCGGCGCCAGCCCTACCGTCACCGCCCACTGCACCCGCCCCCACTGCAACAACCATTGCGGCCGGGTGCTGCGCCCCAGACCCACGTACAAGATCACGGCCACTGCGCCAAACGACAGCCAGAAGCCGGCAGCGAGCACGGCAAGCGGATCGAGCAGCAAGACAACCAGCAGGGCCAGCGCAAGCACCCGCGTGCCCGATTGCGAGCGCCCCAGCCACAAACAGAGTGCCACCACGCCGACCATGTAGAGCGTGCGCTGAGCCGGCACGGCAAAGCCCGACAACAGGCAATAGGGCAGCGCAGCGCCGAACCCGGCAAGGGCGGCGATTTTCTGCGCCGGCAGCACCAGCATCAGCCGCACCGAGCGGCGCCATAGCCATGACGCAGCCCAGGCCGCAAGGCTTGCCACCATGGTCACGTGCAGGCCGGAAATGCTCATGAGGTGCGACACCCCGGTTCGCGCAAACAAGGTCCAATCGTCCGATTCGATCGCGCGCTGCTCCCCGATGGCAAGGGCCAGCAACACCCCGTCATAGCGGTGCTCCGGGAGCGCTTCCCAGAACCGCCCGCGAATGACCTCGCGCACACGCTGTAACAGCGCCGCCGGGGTCACGGCCAGGGCTTCGAGGCGCTCGTTGGGTCGCCCCGTCTCGCCGGGTCGCACGCTTCCGGTTGCGCCAATACCGCGTTCGAGCATTGCCGCCTCAAGGTCGTAGTTGTGGGCATTGGCGCTGCCATGCGGACGCTTGAGACGCACTGTTAGCCGCCAGCGCTCGCCGGCCACAACCGGCTGCACCAACTGAGCCTCATCAGCCGCGAGTCCGTTGAACCAGGTCAATGCGAGCATCGAGGGCACGCCCCGCGGGGCCGCCTCCACGGCAAGGTCAAAGCGCACGCCGCGTTCCACGGCCTGCGGCAGGCTGGCGACGACCCCGGTCACGATAAGATCGCGCCCCTCGAGCCGCGCATCCAGCCGATCGGCCATGCGCAAGTGCCCGTAACCCGCGGCCCACACAAAGCCCAACAGCAGGCAGGCGATGGCTGGAAAGGCCCGCCTGGCGCGGGTTTCCAGCCGATATCCTACGAAAAATACGCCGCCCGCCAGCACCGTCAGCAGCGCCAGGAGCGATGCATCGGGCAATCGCGCCTGCGACTGCAACAGCCACACGCCAAGGGCAAATGCCATGATGTTGATACGCATCAAGCCTTAACGCGTTCAAGCCGCTACGGTTACACCAACGGGGGGTAACCCAAACTGGCTGCATGCTTACGGCTTCACCAAGCTTGATCACCCGTTCACATCCGGCGTTACAATCGCTTAAATTCAAACCTCCGATGCCACGCAAGTACTTCCGCAAATACCTTCCCGACCACGAAACCATCCGTGAAAACCGTTACGTCCGCTGTTTCGGGCCACTTCTGCGACACCCCAACTTGTGGCACCTCAACCGCCGCTCCGTCTCCGGAGGGCTGGCGGTGGGCCTGTTCGCCGGCCTGGTTCCGGGGCCGCTGCAAATGATCTCTGCAGCCGTGCTCGCCGTGCCGCTTCGCGTCAACCTCCCGGTTGCGCTGATCACAACGCTGTATACCAACCCCTTCACCATCGGTCCGCTCTACCTGCTCGCCTACGAGTACGGACGACTGCTCAGCGGCGATGCCGCAACACTGCCGGCGGCGCCACCTGGCATCGACTGGACACACCTCCTCGCCAGCCTGCACGCTTTTGGCGACTGGATGCTCTCGCTGGGAAAGCCGCTTGCAATTGGACTGCTCGCGCTGGCGATCACGCTTGCGGCGATCGGTTACGTGCTCGTCCAGATCGGATGGCGCGTTCAGGTGAGAATAGCGTGGCGCGACCGCGCAAGGCGGCGCGCGCTGGCCCGGAAAGATTCAGGCGCATGAAATACCGCGACCCGGCGCAACTCAGCATTACCCGCAACCTCTATCGCACCTTCGCCGGGCCGGCGGCGGCACTGATCCTCGCCCACGCCGTGGGCACCATAGGCTATCGCATCATCGGCGGTCCGCAGTACACGCTGCTCGACTGCTTTTACATGACCTTCATTACCATCGCGACCATAGGCTACGCCGAGATCGTCGATGTGTCGCAAAGCCCGGCGGGTCGGATCTTCACCATGTTCATCGCCACCATCGGCATTGGTCTGGTGTATTACATGCTCGCCAAAATGACGATGTTCCTGGTGGCGGGAGAAATCAATGTGGCATTTCGGAGAAGGACCATGCTCAAAAGAATAGGCGCGCTTGACCAGCACTACATCGTCTGCGGCATCGGCCGCGTCGGCTCAAACGTCGCGCACGAGCTGTCCATCACAGACCGCCCCTACGTCGTGATCGACACCGACATGGTCAACATCGAGAAACACCGAGAACGTTATCCGGATGCGATGTGGATTCAGGGCGACGCCAGCGAGGACGAATTGCTCAAGCTCGCTGGTATTGACTCGGCCGCCGGCGTGTTTGCCGTCACCGGCGACGACAGCAAGAACCTGGTCATCACGCTGTCGGCCAAGCAGCTCAACCCGCTACCGCGCGTGGTGGCGCGCTGCCACGAGATCAACTACATCGAGAAAATCCGCAAGGTCGGTGCCGACGCCATCGTCTCTCCGGATTTCACCGGCGGCATGCGCATCGTCTCCTCGATGGTGCGGCCGCAGGTAGTCAACTTCCTGGACGAAATGCTGCGCTCGGACAACAAGCTGCGCGTCGAGGAAGTTCACGTTCCCGCTGGCGCGCCCGATCGAACCCTGTCGGCGCTTGGCCTGGGCCATCGTGAGTTCATCATGCTGGCTGTACGCTCCGGTGGCCACTGGCACTTCAATCCCGAAGGCAGCTTCGCGGTGCGCGCCGGCGACACCCTCATCACCATGGCCACGCCCCACGGCCGGCACTTGCTGGAAAAAGTGTTCGCCGCCTAAAGGTTCACCACCTGGCGTTTGCGACCTGGCGTTTGCGACCTGAGGTTCTCGATCTGACGGGACGTTTCGCAACCACTTCTTGCGCTGCAGCATGCGCGACGGGCCCTACCCGCGCCGCGACATTTCATCGCGGCAATCTTCTGCGTTATGCTTCTCCACCGTTGCGGCACAAAAACAGCATAGCCGCGCGCACCGCCGCTCCCACGGCGCTCTCAAAAAAATCACTGCCGCCCGACGGCACACGCAGGAGGTTGCACATGGCAAAGCTCAACATCAACGGCAAGACCCGCGACATCAAGGTGGAAGATGACACCCCGCTGTTGTGGGTACTGCGCGAACACGCCGGCCTCACCGGCACCAAGTACGGCTGCGGCATCGCCCAGTGCGGCGCCTGCTCGGTTCATGTCAACGGCGAGGTGCGCCGCTCCTGCTCGATCCCGGTGAGCAGCCTGAAGGCCGGGGACAAGATCGTGACCATCGAGGGCCTCTCCACCAAGCGTTCCAACCCCGTGCAAAAAGCCTGGGACGAGCTCGATGTGCCCCAGTGCGGCTATTGTCAGTCCGGGCAAATCATGGCCGCCACCGCCCTGCTCAAGAAAAACCCCAAGCCCACGGACGCGGATATCGATGAGGCGATGACCAACATCTGCCGCTGCGGCACCTACCAGCGCGTGCGCGCCGGCATCCACCGCGCCGCCGAGATGATCGCCACCAACGCCAAGTCCGGCGCGACCAAAGCCAAAGCCTGAGCCAGGGGAAACCAGTCATGAAAAAAACCACGATAAGCAATCCGTCGCGCCGCAAGTTCATCGTCAACTCCGCAATCGCCGGCGGCGGGCTCGCCCTCGGCTTCACACTGCCCTTTGCCATCGGTTCGGGAGAAGCCGCAGCCGCGGCCTCAACGTTTGGCGCATCCGGCGCCACACCCGAGATCAACGCCTGGGTGGTGATCAAACCCGACAACACCTGCGTCATCCGCATCGCGCGCTCGGAAATGGGCCAGGGCACGCGCACCGGCCTCGCGCAACTCGTAGCCGAGGAACTCGAATGCGCCTGGAAGAATGTCGCCACTGAATTTCCCACCCCGGGCCAGAACCTCGCGCGCAAACGCGCCTGGGGTGAAATGGGCACCGGCGGCAGCCGCGGCATCCGCACCTCCGAAGACTACGTCCGTCGTGGCGGTGCCGCCGCGCGCATGATGCTGCTGCAGGCGGCAGCCGACCAGTGGAAGGTCCCGGTCGAAGATCTGAGCGTTTCAGACGGCATCATCACCCACGCTGCTTCCAAGCGACGCATCACCTACGGCAAGGTTGCGCCGGCCGCCGCCAAGCTCACGCCGCCCGACCTCAAGAGCATCAAGCTCAAGGACCCCCGCACCTGGAAAATCGCCGGCAAGCCGCTCAAGCGCCTAGACACACCCGACAAGACCGACGGCAGCAAAATTTTTGCGATTGACCTCGCTCTGCCCGGCATGGTGCACGCCGCGGTCAAGGCCTGCCCCGTCTTTGGCGGCAAGCTCGCAAGCTATGACGAGTCCAAGGTGCTGGGCCGCCCCGGCGTAATTCGCGTGGTGCGGGTCAACCCCTCCACCGTCGCCGTGGTCGCAAACACCTGGTGGCGCGCCAAGTCGGCGCTCGACGTGATGCCCATCGTGTGGGACGAAGGCCCCGCCGCAGCGCAAACCAGCGCGACCATCGCCGCGCGCCTGCAGGAAGGCCTCAGCGCGCAAAAGGTTTACATCAGCCGCAATGAAGGTGACACGCCCGCCGCCATGGCCGGTGCCGCCAAGGTGATCGAATCGGTCTACAGCACGCCGTTTCTTGCCCACGCGACCATGGAGCCGATGAACTGCACCGCGCGCTACACGCCTGAAAAAGCCGAGGCGTGGGTGCCGACGCAAAACGGCGAGGGTTCGCTCGCGGCACTCGCGGACGAGTCGGGCATTCCCCTCGCCCAATGCGAGGTCTACAAAATGGATCCGGGAGGCGGCTTCGGCCGTCGCGGCAGCACACAGGAATACGTGCGCCAGGCCATCGCCATCGCCAAGCAAATGCCCGGCGTGCCGGTCAAGATGGTGTGGAGCCGCGAAGAAGACATGCAACACGACTTCTACCGGCCAATTTCGCAGGCCAAGCTGTCCGCAGGCCTTGACGCCTCGGGCAACCTAGTAGCACTGCAGGTGCGCATCTCGGGCCAGTCCATCAACGCCCTCGCCAACCCCGGTTCGGTGATCGACGGAAAGGACGAGCGCCAGGTGCAGGGCTATTACGCCGCACCCGGTGACGCCCAGCTTGGTTACACCGTGCCCAACCTGATGGTCGAGTACGCCATGCGCAACACCCACGTACCGGTCGGCCCGTGGCGCGGCGTCAATACCAACCAGAACGGCCTTTACATGGAATGTTTCATGGAAGAGGCGGCACGCGCCGCCGGCGTCGATTCGGTGGAATTCCGTCGCAAGCTGATGGGCAAACACCCCAAGCACCTCGCAGTGCTCAACGCTGCCGCCGAAAAAGGCGACTGGGGAAAACCGCTGCCTGCCGGCAGGTTCCGCGGCATTGCACAGTTCATGGGCTACGGCAGCTACTCGGCCGCCACCGCAGAAATCTCGATCAAGCCCGATGGCAAGGTCAAGGTGCATCGCATGGTGCTGGCCCTCAACTGCGGCCACGCCGTCAACCCGGACCAGATCGCGGCCCAGGTCGAGGGCTCGGTCGCCTATGGCCTGTCGGCGGCGTTCTACGGCGAAATCACCATCGACAAGGGCCGCGTAATGCAGTCGAACTTCCACGATTACCCGAGCATCACGGTTGCCGACATGCCCAAGGTCGAAACGGTGATCGTGCCGACCTTCGACTTCTGGGGCGGTGTGGGTGAGCCGACTATTTGCGTAGTGCGGCCGGCGGTGCTCAACGCTATTTTTGCAGCAACCGGCAAACCGGTTCGCAGCCTGCCGCTGAGCCACCACAAACTCGCCTGACAGCCGGCACCTGCCTTGAAAGCCGCTCCCAGAGCGGCTTTCAAGCTTGTGGCTTGTGCAAAACAGGGCCTAACCTGCCTCCAGCATGAACTCCGCCCTGCCCGTCCTGTACTCCTTTCGCCGCTGCCCCTACGCGATGCGCGCACGGCTGGCCCTCGCGATCAGCGGACAGCGCTGCGAACTACGCGAGGTCGTGTTGCGCGACAAGCCGCAGGCCATGCTCAGTGCATCAGCCAAGGGTACCGTTCCCGTACTGATAACGCCGCAAGGGTCCGTCATCGACGAGAGCCTGGACATCATGCTGTGGGCATTGGAACAAAACGACCCGGAAGGCTGGCTCATACCACAATGTGGCTCACGCGCCACCATGCTGGAACTCATCGCTCAGTTTGACGGCGAATTCAAGCCTCACCTCGACCGCTACAAATACCCCAACCGTCACGCAGACGGCGGCACGGCACCGGACCACCGTGCAGCCTGCGCCACGCATTTGCTAGCCCTCGAACAACGCCTAGGCGACACTGCATTCTTGTTTGGCGCACATGCGACCATTGCCGACATGGCGATCGCACCCTTTGTCCGGCAGTTCGCACATACCGACGATGACTGGTTCGCCAGCCAGCCCTGGCCAAACCTGTTCGGCTGGCTATCCGCTTGGGAAAACTCGACGTTGTTCAATCGCGTCATGCAAAAGTACGCACCGTGGCATGCGGACCAACCGGAAACGTTTTTTCCTGCGCAAGACGCCGTTCTACCCTGATTAATCCCGCCCCGGTGCCCGGACCTTGTCGTGCGTATCGAGGACGTCATCAGGGTTGGTGAGCTCATTTGCCTGTGACGCGACTACCCCTCGCATCAACCACCGCCTCGCCGTCTTCCTTGTTGAGTGCGCTCCGTTGCGGCAGGGCAAGAATATCGAGCACGGATTCGGACGGCCGGCACAACTTCGTGCCAAGCGAGGTCGCCACGATGGGCCGATTGATGAGAATGGGGTGCGCCATCATGGCATCGAGCAGTTGCACGTCGGTCAACGCGGGATTGTCCAGGTTCAACTCGTCGTACGGCGTGCCCTTGCGCCGCAGCAGCGCGCGCACCGAAATGTTCATTTGCGCGATCAGCTCAAGCAGGCGCGCGCGCGTGGGCGGCGTCAGCAGATACTCTATGACCTCGGGCTCGGCGCCGGTGTTGCGGATCAACGCGAGCGCGTTGCGCGAGGTTCCGCAATTGGGATTGTGATAAATCGTTACCGCTTCAGCTGTCATGAATGCATGTCCTTTCAAAATTCAGTCCGCAGACTGCGCCGATGGGCTCAGCATATGATTGAGCCACACTGCGACAGCTGCACCCGCCAGTTCGGCTGCGACGAAACCAGGGGCGCTTGCCGGGGCGATGCCGGCGAAGCTGTCACTGAACAGGCGACCCATTACCGCCGCAGGATTGGCAAACGAGGTTGAAGACGTAAACCAGTATGCGGCGCCAATATACGCGGCAACCATCGCCGAAACCTTAGCCGCAGGGGCTTTCAGTATCACCAGCAGCAACCCGGCAGTGGCCACGATCTCGCCAAGCCATTGCCCGGCGCCGTCACGGGCTTTGCTGGAAAACTGGACGATGCTGAGGTCGAACATTGCATGGACAAGCCAGGCGCCGAGCACCGCGCCCGCAAGCTGGACGGCAATGTAAGGAAGCAGCAGGGAACGATCCAACGCACCGCGAAACGCCATTACCAGCGAAACGGCCGGATTGAAATGCGCACCGCTGATCGGGCCGAACACTTCGATAAGAATGTAGAGGCCGCATATTGTCGCGCCGGTATTGCCGATAAGCGCAATCGCAACATTGCCGCCGGACAGACGCTCTGCCATAACCCCCGAACCAATCACGATGGCGAGCAGCAAGGCCGTGCCAAGCGCCTCGGCTAGCAATTTTTGGCGGGTAAGGATTTCCATGGTCAGTCTCTCTGCATGCTGTTCAGGGGGGGGCAGGTTCGACGAATACAATTGGAGCCTATTCACCCTTTTCACGCAGACGACCGATCTGGTCGAGTTCGTGTTTTAGCGCCATGCCCTGCAGTTTCGCGATTGGCAGGCTGGTAAAAAGCGAGATCCGCCGGTTCATCAACGAGGCGGCATGTGCGAAGGCCCGGCGCTTGTCCTCATCACTACCGTCTACGGAGGCCGGGTCTTCTATGCCCCAGTGCGCGGAGGCCGGCTGCCCCGGCCAGACCGGGCATACCTCGCCGGCGGCGTTGTCGCAAACAGTGATGATGAAATCCATTTTCGGAGCGCCCGGGGCAGCGAACTCGTCCCAGTTCTTGCTGCGCAAGTCCGTGACTGTCATGCCTTGCGCCTTGAGGAACTCGATGGCGAACGGATTGACCTTTCCGGCAGGATGACTGCCCGCACTATAGGCGCGGTAACGCCCCTTGCCGAGCTGGTTGAGAATGGCCTCGGCGAGAATGCTGCGCGCCGAGTTTCCGGTGCAAAGGAAAAGTACGTTGAATACCTGGTCTTGCATTTTGAAAGTCCTTTTAATTGACGCCGGATTTGTCTGAACGGCGTGCTGCCGGGCGTCGATATTTGGAAATGGTTTTGGCGGTAACAGCCACGGCCGTCGCCTTTGGCAGGCAACTGTTTCCATTGCAGCAATTGTCGGTAAGGAATACGAGCAGGTCGTCCATGCCGGCAAAATCAGCGGCGTAGTAAATAAACCGGCCGTCCTGCCTGCCGGTGACCAGCCCTGCGCGCACGAGGTGCGCCAAATGAAAAGACAGCGTCGCCGGCGCGAGGCCGAGCCGCTCGCCGATCACACCGGCGCTCAGACCTGCCTCCCCCGCCTGCATCAGCAACCGGAACAGGGCGAGTCGTGTTTCCTGGCCTAGCGCAGCAAGACGGGTTACCGCATCGATTGATTTCATATTTCCAGTATTGTCGAAACGACAAGCGCTGGCAAGTTACGGATTTGTTACGCGCACGCTAAACGATTCCCTCAGGCTGCTGCGAGACGCCAGAGCGAAGTCACCTCGGCCTTGCGCGCCGCATACAAGGGATCGGCCGCATCGGATGCCTTGGGATGATGCGGCTTCATGTCCGACCGCCCCAGCACCCTGAGCCCCGATGCCGCCACCAGCGCCAGCAGGGTGTCGCGCGCGCGAAGCCCCAGATGCTCCGCAAGATCCGATAAGATCAACCAGCCCTCGCCGCCCGGCTCAAGATGCGCCGCCAACCCGCCGAGAAAGGCTCGCAGCATGCGACTTTCCGGATCGAAGATCGCGTGCTCCAAAGGTGAGCTTGGGCGCGCAGGCACCCATGGCGGATTGCACACCACCAGCGGCGCGCGTCCCGGTGGAAACATGTCGTTCTGTAAAACCTCGACCTGCCCGGCGAGCCCGAGCCGCACGATGTTCTCGTTGGCACAGGCAATGGCGCGCCCATCCTGATCGGTGGCGATAACGCGCCGCACGCCGCGCCGTGCCAGCACCGCCGCAAGCACGCCGGTGCCGGTGCCTATATCGAAGGCCAGTTCCACTGCCCCCTTTGGCAGCGGTGCCGCTGCGACCAGTGCGATGTACTCGCCCCGTACCGGCGAGAACACGCCGTAATGTGGATGAATGCGGTCGCCCAAGGCGGGGATTTCCACGCCTTTTTTGCGCCATTCATGCGCGCCGATCAACCCCAGCAATTCGCGCAGCGAGGCCACCGATTCTCCGGCATCGGCATCGACCGGCCCCCACCCTTCGATAAAGGCCGCGCGCATGTCCGGCGCACGGCGCAACGGAATACCGTAGTCAGCCTCAACCGGAATAAGCACGGACCCGAGCACCCGCGCACGTTGCGACTGCGCGAGGCGATGCAGGTTGAAGGCATCGAGCATCGACGCTGGCGCCTTGCCCGGTTTGCGCGCCCTCGCCCGGCGCGTATCCACGCGGCGCGCCAGCGCCTGCAGCATCTGCCGCGCGTTCTGGAAATCCCCGCGCCACAGCAGCGCCGTCCCCTCGCACGCGAGCCGGAACGCCGCGTCCGCATTCATGCTGTTGTCATCGGCCAGCGCGACCTTGCGCGGCGGCGGCGACCCGCCTTCGGAGCGCCAGCGCGCGCTTCGCGTTTCGCCCGCCTCGGTCCAGATAAGATTCAGTTCGGCACCTGACCGACGGACGTCACAACACGGGAAAGCGCAGCAAGTTCCTCTTTCATCAGCGCATCGAATTGGCTCGGGCTCAGGGGCATGGGCTCCGCGCCCAAACGGGCAAGACGGTCCCTCATGTCGGGGGCATCAAGAATGCGCCGAATTTCGGCATTAAGCTTGAGCACAATTTCAGCCGGGGTTTTCGCAGGTGCGAGCAGACCGATCCAGAAATTGAACTGCGCATCGGGAACCCCCGCTTCCGCTATCGTCGGCACATCAGGCAAAGTTGGCGCACGACTTGGAGATGAAACTGCCAGCGCCAGTAACCGCCCGTCGCGAATGGAAGGTAACGCCGCGCTAATCGGCTCAAAACCGAATTGAGTACGCCCGGCCAAAGTCTCCGTAACCATTTCAGGCGCACCTTTTAGCGGCACATGCACTGCGTCGATTCCGGTGGCAACAACAAATTTCTGTGCATTGACATGGGAGGCGCTGCCGATCCCGCCGGACGCATAGTTCAGATATCCGGGCCTTGCCTTGGCAAGCGCGACAAGACCGGCCACCGAGTTGACTCCGAGCACGGGCGAGACCGTAAGCACGCTGGGCAGACTCCCGAAGGGAATAACGGCAGAAAAATCGCGAAGCACGTCATAAGAAAGACCGTTGTAAAGCAACGCGTTCACGACATGACCAGCCGAAACCACCACCAGGGTGTATCCGTCGGGCGCAGCCTTGGCCACAAAACCGGTACCGATTACGCCGCCCGCACCCGGCCGGTTCTCCACGATGACGGACTGCCCCCAAGCAGCAGAAAGGCGCTCTCCGACGGTGCGCGCGAGAACGTCGCTCGCGCTGCCCGGTGTAAAGGGCACAACAAACCTCAGTGCACGTGATGGATACGTTTGCGCCACTGCCTCAGGCGAGAGAGCCGCGGAGAAAAAGGACACGCCCAGCGCGCATACAATCCCGAGACTCAAACGGCAGGCTCGGAAACGGCGTAAATTCAAACACATCAGCGGCATCACTTTCTCCGTAGCATCAGGCCGGTGTCAGGCCGCGTTCCTCGCGCAAGCGCGTAAGGTGGGGATATTTCTCCGTTAGGAGCGAGCCGTGATAGTAGGTTGGCTTGAAAGCGGGGTGGGCGCGTATGTGCTCGTACCAGCGCGCGACCGCGGGTTTATCCGACCAGCTCGCATGCAGATTGATATCGTCCATGCGCACAATCACCGGCATAACGGCGATATCGGCGAGCGTCAGTTCAGCCCCCATCAGCCACGGTCCGCCGCTCTCGGTCAGCCAGTCGTTAATCCGAGCCACCGCACGATTCAACCGGTCGAGTGCCTGATCCATTTCCTTTACCGGGAAACCGGTTCGTCCCATGGACAGTAAAAATTCCTTGCGCAAGGGCTTGGAATGGGCGAGCGCCAGAAAAGCTTCCTCGCTCATGTTCTGAAAGTGCGGCAGGAAAGCGAGGTTGTAAGAGGGTACGCGTATCGAAGGCGTCGGGATCTCATCGATATAGCGCATCATCCACCGCATGCGGCCGCGTTCAACCGCGTCCATCGGTGTAAAACAGGCGACATCCGGGTGTATCTCATCAAGGTATTCGATTATCACCGCCGAATCGAGCACTGTCCGGCCTTTGTGCACCAAGGCCGGGACAACCCCGTTAGGGTTGATCGCGAGGTATTCTGGCTTGAGTTGCTCACCCGAAAAAAGATCAAGCGTGTGTTCATCAAACGCAATCGCCTTTGCGTTGAGCGAAAAGCGCACCCGTTGGCTGCAGGTTGATTGCGGCGCGTTGTAAAGGACAAATTCAGTCACAGCAGAAAGCCCTTTGTTTAGATTGGTCGTTCAGATTAACCGCCATGCGCTGCGCGGGCAAGCGCCGATGCTGCCGCGTTCCCGGACGGCCGCAAGGGCCGCGCAGCTCAGGGTCTAACGCCCGGTATTTCCACAGGCATGCCGCGCGCGCGCCACATCAAAAACAATTCCAGCTCCACCAATTCGGATGAACCGAAGGGCAGGTTTGCAGAGCGCGTACCGGCGAGGCAATTGCGCAAGCGACGCTGCAGCGACCCCACCCCCTGCCACTCCAGACGATACAGCGGATAGGCGGTCGGATGCGCCTGCGGTATCGGCGTCCCTGCAAGTAGTCGTCCTGCGTTGTCATCGTGGCATTGGGCGCAGGACAGGTTGAGTTGCCCCTGGCGACGCTCATAGCCGAGGCGCCCTGCGTTGACAAACTCCTGCGTGCGCGCATCACCGGCAACGGTGACGGGCATGCCGCGCGACTGCCGGCCAATGAACGAACCCAAGGCAAGCATATCGCGGCTTTCATACGAAAACGCCGGCGCCTGTTGCCGATCGATTCGGCAGACGTTGATACTTTGCTCCAGATTACGCAAGCGGCCCGCAGCGTCGACGGCCGGATGCCGCGCCGCCACTCCCTTCATGCTCACGCCCGCATCGCCATGGCAATCGGCACAGGATTTGGCCGCCGCGCCCGCTTTACGGCGCCACAGCGCCTCCCCGTCGAGGACCCAAAGCATCGCCGGGTTGGCTGCGTCATCGTCCTGCATGACGCGTGTCTCCCGGCTCATGAATTCGTAGCCGGAGCGCCGGCCCGGCGGCGGCGTGTCCGCCGCGTTTGCCCCCGCGGCCAGCGCCAGGAGCAATGACAGCAGCGAGGCGGCAAAATCTCGGGGCAACCGCAGGAGGCTGCGCATCAACACCGGTTTGAAATCACGCGACGTTGATGGCAACAGACTCTGTGACCGAGAAACCGTTGTCACCGGTCCATCTGCAGGTGACGCTGCCGCTTTCGGCGACCAGCAGCGAAAAAGCGATAAACGGATTGGCGGCGATTGCCGGATGCAATTCCGCAGAAAACACCTCGGCGCCGTTGTATATGCAAACGAAGTGGGTGACGATGTCGCGTGGGATCAGCTCGCCCAGTTGCGTACGGCGAAATCCGGTTTCCATGTTGTGGGCCGTGATGGCCTTGATCTCGATGATTTCCCCGCGACGCGGATTAGGCGACAGGGTGATGATTGCGCGCGCCATCAGATTTCCTCCAGGCAGGCGGCGAGCGTCACGACCGTGTCGGCTGTTCCCGACCAGAAGCTGCCGTCCGACATTTCGCAAATAGCCAGGACAGTCTGTGTGTCGGCGAGTCGCACCCGCGTCGAGGCCGTGGCACGTCCGCTGCGCGGTGTGAACCGAAAGCTCACCACGTCAGGCTGCGGATTTTTTTCGGTGATGACATGAATGGCCCTGACGTAATCGTTGGCGCTCATCGGGCTGTCCACTTTCACCGACAGGGAAACCGAGTTGCCGTTGTCGACGAGCTCGGGAATTTCCAGCTTTACTCGCCCCTTGTTGACCGGGGCCCCGCGCGTCACACGACGGATAGCCTCGAGCCGTGCGGCGACCAAAGACTGCGGTGCCGAGGCAGAACGCCCCGGAGAGGTCTGGGCTACCGCAACTGAAAGGCCCGCCGATTCGAGTGCGACACCGGCGGCAGCTCCGCCTGCTGCGGCGAGAAACCCACGCCGTTTTCCGGAAATCGATGTGTCTTTTCCGCGATTCAATTTGGTCTGCCTCATCTAGTTACGCAAGGTTTTCAAAAATGCCACGACATCCTCCACCTGCTCGGCATTCAGCACGGGCTTCCCGGCAAAAGCAGGCGCCACACGCGTCAGTCCTTCGGTCTTGAAATACGCCGGCATGATGCTCGACGGATTCACCCTCCCCGAATCAACCACGCGCAGGCGCAACTGACCTTCAGACAACCTTCCACCCGCCCCGTTCAGTGGTGGCGCGAGATCGCCCTGAAAACGCTCCTCGGGAAACGGCCCGCTGTGGCACAAAAGGCACAGGCCGACCTGACGATTGCCGACGATGGCCCGCCCGCGCGTCGCATCACCGGGCACACCGGTCAACGACGCAGGAATCGCATCGCCCACCAACACCTGTGCACCAGCCACACCCTGCCCCAAAGCGAGCAGAGAAGCTGTGAGCAATACGCGCATCCGCTTCAAATACCGCTCCCACCAAGAACAACGCCCCCTCCCCTGCAACGGGGAGGGGGCGTCAGGACTGAACCCCGCACCACTCAGCACTCAGACCATGGTCAAACCGTGGTTCTTGAGCGGGAACGTGCGGTAACGCTTGCCGGTTGCCGCTGCGATCGCGTTAAGCACCGCCGGTGCCGCAACGCAAATCGTCGGCTCGCCAACGCCGCCCCAGAACCCGCCCGAAGGCATGACAATGGATTCGACCTTGGGCATCTGCTTGATGCGCATGGAATCGTAGCTGTGGAAGTTCTCCTGCTCCATGCGGCCGTCCTTGACCGTGCACTCCTCCATGAACAGCGCAGACAGGCCGTACACGAACGAGCCGGCGATCTGCCGTTCAATTTGCGCCGGGTTGACGGCATAACCACAGTCAGTAGCGGCAACGATACGCCGCACCTTGACCTTGTTGCCACCGGTCACCGACACCTCGGCCATGGCCGCCACATAACTGCCATACCCCCTGAAGTGCGCAAGTCCGCGGTACACGCCCTTGGGCGCCTTTTTGCCCCAGCCGCCCTTTTCCGCGACGGCATTGAGCACCGCCAGCGACTTGGGGTTGTTGGACATCAGCTTCCGGCGGAACTCGAGCGCATCCTGACCCGCAGCCTCCGCCAGTTCATCCATGAAGGTTTCCAGGAAAATGGCGTTCTGGTTGATGTTGACCCCGCGCCAGAAGCCAGGCGGCACATGCGGGTTGCGCATCGCATGATCGACCAGCAGGTTGGGCATGGTGTATTCAAACGAGTGCTCGCCGCTGGTATGGAAACCCTGGAACACCGCCGGGTCGCTGCCGTCCTTCCCCAGCGCCTCGGGGCGGACCGCATTAAGAATGGATTGCCCGGACAGGCGTACATGCAATCCCGTCAGGTTGCCGCTGGCATCAAGGCCGCCGGTCAGCTTGGCCTGCATGATGGGGTGGTACCTGCCGTGCAGCATGTCCTCCTCGCGCGACCACAGCAACTTGACGGGCGTGCCCGGCATTTCCTTGGCGATCAACACCGCCTGGCTGACATAGTCGGTCATGCCGCGCCGGCCGAAACCTCCGCCAAGATGCAGTTTGGTGACGTCGCATTTGGATACCGGCAGGCCCGAAGCCTCGGCGGCTGCGGCCAAGGCGGCCTCGCCGTTTTGAGTCGGGCACCACACTTCGCAACGGTCCGCCGTGTACAAGGCGGTGGCGTTGTTGGGCTCCATGGGCGCATGATTCTGGTAAGGATAGGCGAAGGTGGCCTCTAGTTTTTTCGCCGATCCTGCAATAGCCGCCAGGGCATCGCCTTTTTGGTTGCTTACGAAGGTCTTGTCTGCAGTCAGGCCCTCCTTCAGCGTCGCAGCAATCGTCGCGCTGGACACCTTGGCGTTTTCACCGCCGTCCCACTCGACCGTGATGGTATCGAGCGCAGTCTTGGCGTGCCACCAGGTATCGGCGACAACAGCAACCGCACTGTCGCGCACGCGGACGATTTTTTTCACGCCAGGCATCTTTTCCGCCTTGCTCGCGTCATAGCTCTTCAGCTTGCCGCCAAAAATCGGGCAATCCTTGATCGCCGCGTTGAGCATGCCGGGCAGCTTGAGGTCGGCGCCATAGATCTGCTTGCCGGTGAGCTTGTCCAACGTATCCAGGCGCTTGACGCCCTTGCCGATGATTTTCCAGTCCTTGGGGTCCTTCAGCGGCACATCCTTCGGCGCCTCGAGCTTGGCGGCCGCCTCTGCGACCTTGCCGTAGGTGACTTTTCGGCCCGATGGCGTGTGCGTGATGATGCTGTTGGCGGCTGTGCACTCAGTGACCGGGACTTTCCATTCATTGGCTGCCGCCTGCACCAGCATAATGCGCGCCGCCGCGCCGCCCTTGCGGACGTAATCGTGCGAAGTGCGGATACCACGGCTGCCGCCGGTTCCAAAATCGCCCCAGACGCGTTTGCGCGCCACGTTGGTACCCGGCGTCGGGTACTCGGTGACCACTTTGCTCCAGTCGCACTCGAGCTCTTCGGCGACCATTTGGGCCAGCCCGGTCAGCGTGCCCTGTCCCATTTCGGAACGGGCGATACGGACCACAACGGTGTCGTCCGGGCGGATGACTACCCAGGCATTCACTTCGGGGGAGCCGTCAGCGGCGCGAACCACGCCCGGGCCGAACGGTACGTTAAGGCCGAGCATCAGGCCGCCACCCACCGCGGCGCTGGTCACGATAAAGGCGCGGCGGGAAATCTTGGGGCCGGTCATTTTGAGAGTGTCGGTCATGGTCGTCTCCTCAGGCCTTGGCGGCATCGTGGATGGCTGCGCGCACGTTCTGAAACGTTCCGCAGCGGCAAATGTTGGTGATCGCATCGTCGATTTGCGCATCGGTGGGCTTCGGGTTCTTCTTGAGCAGCGCCGATACGGCCATGATCATGCCAGACTGGCAATAGCCGCATTGCGGCACTTCATTGGCGAGCCAGGCCTGCTGCACCTTGGTCAGTTTGCCGTTGACCGCGAGACCTTCGATGGTGGTGATTTTCTTGCCGGCAACGCTGCCCACGGGAACCACGCAGGATCGCACCGCGGCGCCATCGATATGCACGGTGCAGGCACCGCATTGGGCAACCCCGCAACCATACTTGGTGCCGGTCAGTCCGACCTGTTCGCGCAGCGTCCAGAGCAGCGGCGTGGCCGGGTCGACCTCGACATCTATGTTTTTTCCGTTGATATTCAGGCGTGCCATCAGGGTTCCTCCTTGAGTGTGGGGCGGCGCGATGCCGGTCATCCGGAAAACTCGCCGATTCCGCTCCCGACACATCGTGGGGGGGGGGACACAGGAAGTTTTCGCAAGGGGCAATGTACAGAATCGCGTGTCCGACCACAAGAGCAAGGCCGTCTTTTTGGGCTCTTTTGTGTATGCTTGCAAAACGTAATTGCCGACCTCCACGCACCCTGAACGAACATCAAGCCATCACCAGCCAACCGGGAAACATGCAGCGCCGGTTTTATTCCGAAGGATCTAAAAAAATGAGCAAAAATTTCATTCTGGCGGTGGCAACGCTAGCGTTCGCCGCGACTTTCGTCTCATTCGCCCCGCACGCCTTTGCGACCGGGCTTGCGACTTGTGACTCCGGCCCCAAAAGTGGATGGCAACCGACGGAAACTCTGGAAAAAATGCTCAAGGAAAAAGGCTGGCAGATCCGCCGTATCAAGGAAGACGGCGGCTGTTACGAGGTCTACGCCATCAATGACAAAGGCGAGCGCGTTGAAGCCTACTTTCATCCGGTGACGCTGGCCCCGGTTCCGACCAAACCACGCTAGCCCGCCCTTCACGCCAACCGTTCGCGATTCGCTTGTGAAAGCGCACACGCCGCATCGCAAGATTCTGGTTTGGCCATGGTGGCAACGTGCGACGCACTGGGGCCTGGCTGCATCGATCGTGACAGCCCTCGTCACATACCAAGGCGGCAGATTGCATGAAAATGCGGGCTATGCGGCACTCGCTTTTGCCTCTTTTCGCATCGCGTTGGGCGTATTCGGGCCAGCAACGACCCGCTTCGCTGAATTTGTCCGCGGCTTGACGCCGACGCTTCGCTATGCGCGCGCCGTGCTGGCCCGTGCCGAGCCGCGGCACCTGAACCACAATCCGCTGGGCGCCTGGATGGTGGTCGCGCTGCTGGCTGCAAGTACGCTTGCCGGCCTGAGCGGCTGGCTCTACACGACCGAACGCTTCTGGGGTGATGACCACGTTCTCCTGCTGCACGCCTGTGCCGCCTGGCCGATTGCCGGCCTTGCCTGCCTGCACCTGTGTGGTATCGTTCACGCAAGCCTGCGGCACCGTGAAAACCTCGTCTCCGCAATGTTGAGCGGTCGGAAACACGCCGACGCATCGGAGCCATCTCCAGACAACCCGCCCCTCAGCTAAGCACCTGCGTGTCTACGTCACGACGCCATACCAGCTGCGCAACCAGAAGCGCGCCAGTTCCCCCGACGGAACATCGGATTGCGCGTCATGCTGCGCACGCTCGCCGACGCGCACGGCACCCAATTCCGCCAGAATCTCGTCAAAACGCTTGCCGCCGAAATTGAAGGTCTGACGGTAGTTGGCATCGCCAAGCCCGAATACGGCATAGCGCATCCCCCGCAGATCTGGACGCGCTTCGCAAAGCGATTTGTACAGCGCCTGGGCGTTTTCGGGCACCTCCCCCTCGCCGTACGTGGAGGTACAAATGATGAACATGCCCGGCTGCCGGAAGACCTCAACCGACAGCCCGTCCATGAGCAACATCGCGGCCTCGCATTGGAACTCTTCAGCCAGGGCATGCTGCAAATCCTCTGCCGCAAATTCCGCGTTGCCCGTCATCGAACCGACAAGGATGGTCACCGGCTTCATCGCCGGTCTCCCGGAATAACGCGCTTCATCAGAAGAATTTCAGGTAGCGATCCTTTTCCCAGGCTGATACATGCACCGAGAACTGGTGCCACTCTTCGCGCTTGTAGTCGAGCCATGAGGCGTGCATTGCATCGCCAAACACCTTGCGGCTGAGCGGGTCGGCCTCGAACGCATCCAGGGCCTCGCCCAGCGTGCGCGGCAACATGGACACCCCGAGTTTTTTCAATTGCGCAGGGCTCTTGAGGTACATGTTGTCGGTGTGCGGATCGCCCGGGTCCAGCCCCTCGCGAACCCCCTCCATCCCGGCTGCAATGGTCAGCGCCAGGCCCAGATAAGGATTGCACGATGCATCCGGCAGGCGCATTTCCACCCTGCCGCCGCCGAGCGGAATGCGCAGGGTGTTGGTGCGATTGTTGCCCCCATAGCAGACAAAGATCGGCGCCCAGGTAAATCCGGCCTGGCTGCCGCGCGGGATCAGGCGCTTGTAGCTATTTACGGTGGGGGCCACGACAGCGCAGATGGCCGGCAGGTGGCGCAGCACGCCGGCAATGTAGTGATAGCCAAGCTTTGACAAGCCGCAGCCGCGCGGGTCTTTCGCGGCCTCAAACAGGTTTTTTTTGTCCTTGAGTGAAAACATCGACATGTTGAAATGCGCGCCGCTGCCCGCGCGGTCGCCGAAGGGTTTGGGCATGAAGCTCGCAAAGCCGCCGTGACGGCGCGCGATCTCATCGGTCATGAGCCGGAAAAATACATAGCGGTCGGCCATGGTCTTCGCATCGAAATAATTGAAATCGATCTCAAACTGGCCTATCGCGTCCTCGTGGTCGAACGAGTAAACACCCCAACCGAGGTGATTCATGGCTGACACCAGTTCATCCATCCAGTCCATGTTATCCAGCAGGCGCAACGCGTCGTAAGCGGGCTTGGACAGGTTCGGACGCGAGCTCAGCGGCTCATATCCGCCGTCTGCGGCATCGCGTAGCACGCAGAACTCCGCCTCGATGCCGACGTTGACGCCATAACCCAGCTTGGCGGCATCATTGAGCACCCGGCCAAGAATGTTGCGACTGCAGGCTTCAAAAGGTTTCCCACCGGACCACAGGTCGCTGGCAAACCAGGCCGTGTCCGGCCGCCAGGGCAGCACCGTGCAAGAGGCCGGGTCCGGGTGGGAGGCGACCTCCTCGTCGTTCACCTCCTGCGGCACACCCTCCACGGCGGCGCCGGTGAACAGCTCCGATCCGCCCATCATGCGGTGGTAATGCGAGATCGGCACCATCTTCGATTTGGAGCGTCCGTGCATGTCCGAGTAAGTCGGCAGCAGGTACTTGACGCCCTGTTTTTCCAGCGCCTTGCCCAGCGCCTCAGCTTTGGATCCGGTGGCCATGACAGTAATTCCTCATCAGTTTGAACATGAAAACAGACGGCCGCGCCAGGCACCGCCCGGAAATCTACAGCTACATAGCCAATGCCCGTGCAGCGACGGCTTTCGCGCGCCCACTGCCCGCGGGCGCGGCACGCGTGCCGCTGTGCGCCGTCCGGCAGCCAAGGTGGTTGAAAAACACCCGCTCGAGATTGCGTATAGCCGCAGGCACGTCCAAGTCCTTCTGGATCATCGAGCGCACCATGATGCCGTCAAGGTGGGTTGAGGCGAATAACGCCGCCTGGCGCACATTGACGCGTACGAACACGCCCTGCCTGATACCCAGCCGGATGGCATCGGACAGGATGCGGCTCTCCTGCTGGTAGAACTCCTCCACCACCGTATCGATGCCCCTGGTCTTGTTGCCCGAGGTGCCGTAATCGAGGATGACCTTCACCAACTGGCGGATTTCGGTGTGCATCTGCGCGTGGGTCTCGAACCAGGCGGCGATCATCTTCACCGCGTCACCGTGGCGGCCTTCGATGCGCCGGAAATTACCCACCGTGCGCTCGATGCAATACTTGATGCAGGCGCGAAACAAGTCGTCCTTGCTGTCAAAGTAGTAATAGATCAGCGCCGTATTGATGCGCAAGGCCTTGGCGATATCCTTGATGGTCACCGACGAGACATCGTGGCGCGCAAACAGGTCAAGCGCCGCCGCCATCATTTCCTCGCTGCGGCCTTCCGCTCTGGACTTTTCGCTCGACATGCCTGGCCTAGAAGCCAACATAAGCACTGCGGTAGGCGTCGGCCGCCTGGAGAAAGCATTCCATCGGCGCCTGCACCGTCCCCGCGCCGATCTGGCCGCCGTCGCGGCCTGCGACACCGATATTCATCAGCGGCAGGACTCCGGTTTCAATCACCTTGAAGATATCGATGCCGGTGGGGGTGCCGCGGTACTTGAGATAGGGAATCCTGAAATCCGGGTGTTCGCCCACGGTGATGCCGTACAGCGAAAGGTTGCGGTTGACCATACCCTCGGGCGAACCGCCCTGGTATTTTTGCAGCGGGAACGCCGCCGCCTGCGCAAAACCACCCAGCCCCACCGTTTCGGTGATCGGGCTCTCGCCGCCCATCCAGGTGATCTCGTCCTTGCTGTGGCCTTTGAACAGCACCGCGTCGACCGTGGCGTGCGGCCCGGTGAACCAGCGCTCGCCGAGGCCGGCCACCTTGATGGAGAAACCATTGCAGTTAAAGGCCATCGCGCTAACCACGCTGCAGCGCGCTATGCCGCTGATCGCATCGGCTGTGGCCTTGGCCGCCGCCATAGAAAGCCGCAGGAAAAAATAATGGTCCTCGGTCATCGCCCGAATGACTTTTTCGACACCGCTGCGGTTGGTCGCCGCCACGGCAATCAGCGCCGGAAACAATTCACGCGAAAACAGCAGTGAGGCTGCGGTGTTGCGGCTGTGCAGGTCATCGCCCATGTGCAGCGCGCTAACCATAATGGGTTTGAGCGGGATGCCGCCGGTGGCGCGCACCGCCTGGCCCAGCACCGGGGCCACCACGTCATTGATGTAACGCAGCCGGTCGCGCACGCCCTCGTCGTAGACACCGTAATTGAGACGGCGGTGGTTGACCCCCTCGTAGATATTGCAATACCCGGTGTTGCCATAGGCCTGGTTCTTCACCACAAAAACCGGCATGGAGGCCGAATACACTCCGGCCAGCGACCCGACGCAACGCAACTCCTGGCAGCCGCGCAGCGTGATGCTGCCGGCGGCGAGTTTCGCATCGGCATCGGCATCGTCGGTGGCGAGGCCCTCGAACAGCGCCGCGCCGATCACTGCGGCGCGCTGCCCGCCGGCGTACTCGGCCCAGGGCATGGTCGGGCCGGAGGTAAGAATAGTCTGCGCCGTGAATCCGGGCACCGCCTCTCGCGCCGGCGCAACGTCCATCAGCACCGGCTCGGCGCCGCCCAGGCGCCTGAGCGCCTCGGCATTGGCCGCAGCACGATCGACCGCAATGTCGGGTTTGCTCATATCATTCCTGATCTGTTGCACATCCTGCTCCGTCATTGCGCGGGAAGCCGGCGCGCGGGGCTTGCAATTGCCACCATTGCCGGCAAACTAACACCTTTCAAGGGAGCTGAAAACACTTATACTGCTTTTTAATTAATCGTTCAGTTAATTTTCCTCCCACGCACCGACCAAGGAGCCCCGATGAACGCCACCGATGCGATGTTCGATCCCCGCACCTACGACGGCATCCGCAAGCCGGTGGTTGAAGCCGCCACGCTGCCGCCATGGTGCTACACCTCGCCGGAGTTTTACCGCGCCGAGGTCGATCACATGTTCATGAAAGTTTGGAATTTCCTCGGCCGTGCCGACCGCATCCCCAAGACCGGCGACTACTTTACTGTCGACTACGCCGGCGTTCCCCTGATCATTCTTCGCGACCGCGACGGTTCGGTAAAGGCCTTCGCCAACACCTGCCGCCACCGCGGCGCGCGCATCATCGACGGTGAAATGCTCACCGGCATCGCCAGCACGCGCGGCCTCAAATGTCCCTACCACGGCTGGGTTTACGGCCTGGGCGGGGAACTCAAGGGCTGCCCCGGCATGGAAAAAACCGTCGACTTCGACAAATTGCAGTACGGCCTGGTACCGGTACGCCTTGAAATGTGGGGCGGCTTCATTTTCGTGAATTTTGACAACGAGGCTGAACCGCTGCTCAAGTACCTGGGCAACCTGCCGCAGGACCTCGCCGCTTACGATTGCGAAAATCTCGTCACCACGCGCATCGTCGTGCACGAAATCGAATGCAACTGGAAAATCCACATCGAAAACGCCATGGAGGAATACCACCTCCCCGCAGTGCACGGGTCCACGCTCAACCTGCTCGACTTTGTGCACGGCGACGTGCCGACCGAGGGCGCATGGTTTGCCATCCGCGAAGAACACGAGGGCACCCGCGCCCTGCTCGAGGAAGACCGCCAGCACGCCTTCCCGGTGATCCCGGGCATCCACGGTCACGCTGCCAAAGGCACCAACTACGTCTGCCTCAACCCCTCGACCATGCTGGGCATGACCATAGACGCCGTCTGGTACATCGAACTGCACCCGCTCTCACCCACGCGCACCCGCGTCATTGTCGGGTCCTGTTTTCCCCGGGCCACGACCCAGTTGCCGGACTTCGAGGCGCGTGCCCAGTACTACTACAAGCGATGGGACAAATCGGTGGGCGAAGACAATGAAATCGCGCGTATCCAGCAGTCGGGCATGGCGTCCCCGCTCGCACGTCAGGGACGGCTGTCCAGCCACGAATACCTGATCCCCAAACTCGGCGCCTGGTGGATCGGGCATACCGTCGATCGCGGCGCTGCACGCCGCTGAACCTTC
This sequence comes from uncultured Pseudomonadota bacterium, assembly GCA_903895005.1. Next base: position 13,408 of record CAITSH010000400.1, on the reverse strand, counting down.
CGCTTGATACAACCAGTCACAAGGAACGCCGCATCCATGGCAGCAAAAAAAGCACTGTCCGCCGGAAAAATACACCTGCACTTTGACAACGACAGCGCGCTCGGCGAGGTTTTCGAGGTCACGCTGGCGCGTATCAAGGCATCGCTTGCAAAGTTTCCCGCCGTGGCCAAGCGCCTGCGCATCACGCTGGAAGACGACGGCCGCCGCCTCGACCACCATCTCAAAACCGCCGACGTGCTGTGGGGCTGGCGCTTTGACCGAAAGAACCTGGCCGAACGCGCCCCGAATCTGCGCTGGATATTCGCACCGGGCGCTGGCATCAACCACTTCCTGCCCTTTGATTGGCTGCCGGCGCAGACGGTGTTCACCAACAACAGCGGGGTGCACGGCGAACGCGCCCACGAATACGGCATCATGGCCATCCTGATGCTCAACAACCGCGTACCCGAAATGGTGACCCACCAACGGCGCGGAAAATGGCAGCAGGAATTCAACAGCGGCATCGCCGGGAAGACCCTGCTGGTCATCGGCGTCGGCAGCGTCGGCGCGGGCATCGCCAAATGGGCCAAGCGCTTTGGCATGCACGTTATCGGCATCCGGAGGACGGGCGCGCCGCGCCGCCACGTCGATGAAATGCACACACCCGACGAACTGCACGCGCTGCTGCCGCGCGCCGACTTTGTTGTGATGGCCACACCGGCCACTTCCAGCACGAAAAAAATGCTAGGCAAGAAGGAAATCGGCATGCTGAAAACAGGCGCCGGGCTGCTCAACTACAGCCGTGCGGCTCTGGTCGACTACGACGCCCTGCGCAGACGCCTTGAACGCGGTGAAGTATCAGCCGTGCTCGACGTGTTTGACCCCGAGCCCCTTCCGGCGGGCTCACCGCTTTGGAAAACGCCCAACCTGATCATCACGCCGCATTGTTCCTCGGATGACACGGAGCGCTACACGCCAAAGACCCTGGACATGCTGTTCACGGAAATGGAGCGCTTCATTGCCGGGCGCAAGCTCGCCAACGTCGTCAGCCGCACGCTGGAGTACTGAGCACCCCGATCCCTGCGGACGCGTCTGCCTTGGGGGCCAGGGCTTACAGATCGGCACCACCGGCAAAATCTCGCATGCTGCCCAGCGTTTCGATGCGCATTGCATCCTCATAAACCCGCGCTGACAATGCCTCGCCCCAGATCGGTCGGGCGATGGCAAAGAACTTGTCGCGGTATTCGGACGGGTCGGCCGGGTTGCCCGGCTCGCCCCTTATGGTTTCGCAGCGCCCCTGCAGCATCGTGCCGTCCTTGAGCTGGACATCCACGTCGCATAACTGCCTGCCCGGGAACTGTGCGCTGTATTCGGGCACTTCGACCATTTCAACGCGTTGCATCAGCGCGTTGATGACCGGGTCGACCGCCGTGGCGTCGGTAAAGCACTCCAGACCGTGGCTGCCTTTTACCGTCACGGCCGCAAGCGCGAACGGAGTCGAAAAACGCGTGGCAAAGGCATTGCGAATGTCTTTGCGATTAAGAAACGTAATGAATTTGAATCCCCGAACGCAGATGCGATCGATATCTTCCGGACGCACCGGCGACTTCGCCCTGGCAAGCGCCATGCGCAGCGCATCTATGGCCGCATGGATGGGCCGGCCGCAGGGATAAAGCTTGATGTAGCCTTCGGCAAGAAACCAGCGCCGGCCAAGATCGCGCACCACGTCATCGGGGCGAAAATTATCGAACAGCACTTCGTCGCAGGTCGCTGCAACACCGTCGTTCGGCCCCGTAAAACCCGAGTCGACCAGGCGCACCGCCATCTGCCCCATCATGGCGCTATGCGATGCGTACCAGTTGCGTAGCGTGGCGCCGTCTTTCATGCTGCGTCGGTTACCCGCGATCGGTGCGGAACCGGCGAGGCTGATCAACTCGCGCATGCGCTCCGGTGCGAGGCCCTGCAGCCGTGCAACAGCGACTGCAGCGCCGACCACACCGTAGGTGCCATGCGGATGAATGGTCATGCGCATGTCGCACGCGCCGCCTATGCGGCCGCAAATTTCGTAGCCGATCGCACAGGCGGCGAGAAAATCCTCGCCGCTGCTGCCAAGCTGCTGCGCAACCGCCAGCGCCGCCGGAATCACCTGGATGCCCGGATGCCCGTTGGTGGCGAGATTGCCCTCATCGAGTTCCAGCCAGCATCCCGCTGCAGCGTTGAGTGCCGCCGCGTCCATCGGGTTCATGCGCCTGCCCGAACCGAACACGCTGGAAAAGCCCGAAGCCACCTGCGGCAACTGCTTGGCCAGCAGCGCTTGCATTTCCGGCTCCCGGTTGCCGACGGCACACGCGGCCAGCGTGTCGGCGACGATGGCGCGCAGGTAATCGAGCGCCGGTGCCGACACATCGGACAATCGCGCGCGATTGGCAAAGTCCGCCAGTTCATCCAGGTAATTACGTGCTGCTTGGGTCGTCATGCGCCGCTCCATGCTGTTCGGTTGCAACCGCGCCCCGCCTTGGGGCTTCGATTGTGGTTCTTTCGATGCGCAGTCTACAATGCTCCGACGCCACCTTTGCGGATCACACCATGACTTCAAAACGAACCATCACGGCCCGGCATCTAGCGCCTGCTCTCACAGCCGCACTCCTTGCTTTCTGCAGCGCCCTTGGCGCCCAAACCTTCCCGGACAAGCCGGTGCGCATTGTCGTGCCCTTTGGCACCGGCAGCGCTGTGGACACCATCGCCCGTGTTGTCGGGGCGCAGGTGGCCGAGCAAATCGGACAGCCTGTCATCATCGACAACCGCACGGGAGCCAACGGCATCATCGCCGCCGAGGCGGTGGCACGCTCGGCACCCGACGGTTACACGCTGTTCATGCCCAACGACGGCATGATGGCAGCCAACCCCGCGATGTACGCCAAGCTGCCCTACGATCCGCTCAAGGACTTTCTCCCGGTCACGCTGTTCTCAACGGTGCCGCTGGTGCTGGTGGTCAATCCGTCGGTGCCGGCAAAAAACCTCGCTGAATTCGTCGCACTCGCAAAGGCCAAGCCCGACAGCATCAACTATTCCTCCACCGGTGCCGGTGCGGCGCAGCACCTGGCGATGGAGTTTTTCATGGAGGCTAGCGGCACCCGCCTGACCCACGTGCCCTACAAGGCCATGGGCCCCGCGCTTGCCGATGTGCTCGCCGGCCACGTTCCGGCGATGTTCTCGGGCATGTCCAATGTCATCACGCTCGTCCGCGACGGCAAACTGCGCGCGCTGGGCGCGAGCACGGCAAAGCGCTCCTCGGCCATGCCCGAGGTGCCGACTATCGCCGAGGCCGGCGTGCCCGGTTACAGCTACGCAGCCTGGAACGGCGTGGTAGCGCCTGCGGGCACCCCGCCCGATGTGATACGCAAACTGCATGCGGAATTTTCCAAGGCCATCGCCGCCCCGGCCGTACGCGCCAAGCTGTCGACCCTTGGATTCGAACTCTCGGGCGATGGACCGGCCGAATTCGGCGCGCTCATACGTGCGGATTTCGCGCGCTACGGCAAGCTCATACGCACGCTGGGTATAACCGCGAATTAGTCCGTACCGCCCCGCACACACCGCTCTTACCGGCTGGATCGAGCCGGATCACTGCTCCAGCTTGATGTTGGCGCGCTTGATGATTGTGGCGTAGCGTTCCCGCTCTCGCAGCATCAGTGCGCCAAGCTCTTCCGGCGTGTTGGCCACCGGGTCCATTCCCAACGCGAGGTAACGTTCCTTCAAGTCCGGCGCCTGCATGGCTTTTTGCACCTCGGCGCTGAGGCGCGACAACACCTCGGGCGGCGTACGCGAGGTAACGTTCCTTCAAGTCCGGCGCCTGCATGGCTTTTTGCACCTCGGCGCTGAGGCGCGACAACACCTCGGGCGGCGTACCTGCGGGCATCAGGTAGCCAATCCAGGCGGCCATCGCAAAGTCCGGCATGTCGGCCGATTCGGCGACCGTCGGCACATCCGGCAAAGCGGCACTGCGGCGCGCTCCCGAGGTGGCGATCGCCTTGAGCCGCCCCGACTTGATCGGCCCGACCACCGCGGCCAGCGTTTCAAAGCTGTAGCCGACGTTGCCGTTCATGATATCGGTCAGCGATGGTGTCGCGCCCTTGTACGGGATGTGCAGCACCTGCAATCCTGCCGTGGCATTGAACAACTCACCCACCAGATGCCCGGTCGCCCCTGTGCCCGATGAGGAAAACGTGTGCTTGCCCGGATTGGCTTTTACCAGTGCGATCAGGTCACGCGCGTTGTTGGCCGGGAAAGACGGATGCGTCACCAGGATATAGGGCACGGTGGCTATCAGGCTCACCGGCGCGAACGCCTTCGCGGCATCGTACGGCACGGTCTGCAACAGCGGGCTGATCGAGACGGGCCCGCTCGAACCGGCCAGCAGCGTGTAGCCGTCAGGCGCGGACTTTGCCGCGATATCAGTGCCTAAGGTTCCGCCGGCACCGGCCCGGTTATCCACCACCACCGGCTGGCCCAGCGACTCGCTGATCTTGATGCCGACAATGCGTGCTGCGAGATCGGTGGCCTGGCCCGGCGGCCAGGGAACGACAAGCTTGATGGGTTTGTTCGGATAAGTCTGGGCAACAACCTGCGCAGCGCAGCCAAGGCCCAGCACCAATGCGGCAGCCGCAATTTTTGATGTTTTCATGGTGTCTCCTCCTGCACACCAATCTACAGCAAGACCGGTTACCGCGCAGGGGCTGGACCTGGAGCGCCGGCCGCCCCTCAGTCGACCTTGATATTGGCGGCCTTGGCCACCCGGGTAAAGCTCGCCACTTCCTCGGCGATCATCTTGTCGAATTCCTCGGGTGCGTTGGTCGCGGGCTCCGTGCCAAGCGGAGCGAGCCGCGCCCTCACCTCGGGTTCCTTGAGAATGCGCGTGACCTCTGCGTTAAGCTGGTTCAGAACCGCCCGCGGCGTCTTCGCGGGGGCCAGCAGCCCGTACCAGAACACCCACAGGTAACCGGGCACCGCCTCGGCGACGGTGGGCATGTCAGGCAGTTCACCCATACGCTTGCTGCTGGTCACTGCGATGGCCTTGGCTCTGCCGTCCCTGACCAGGTTGATGGCGCTGGCAAACGGCGAAATGAAAAAATCCACTCGGCCGGTGACCGTTTCGGTCAGGGCTTCGGGTATTCCCTTGAAAGGCACATGCACGACATCAATGCCGGTCTGGGACTTGAGCAACTCACCGGCAAAGTGCGAGCCGCTGCCGACCCCGGCCGAGGAGTAATTGAGCTGTCCCGGCCTGGACTTGGCGAGCGCAATGAGCTCGGCAACGTTTTTTACCCCCAGTTTGGGCGACACGATCAACAGTGCCGGCCCGGTCGCGGTCAGCGTGATGCCGGAAAAATCCTTGATCGCGTCAAAACCCAGCTTCGGATAAATCGCCGGCGCAATGGCATGGGCAGAGGACACAGACAACAGCGTGTAGCCGTCGGGGGACGCCGTCGCAACCGCCTGCGCCGCGATATTGCTGCCGGCGCCAAGCCGGTTCTCGACCGTCACCGGCTGCTTCCAGGACTCGGACAATTTTTGCGAGAGGATGCGCGCCGCGATGTCCGGTACGCCCCCCGGGGAAAAGCCGACCAGGATGCGCACGGGCTTGGACGGAAAGGCCTGCGCCTGGACGATCAGCGGCAGGGCCAGCAGCGCCGCCGTGCACAACAGTTTGAATGGTTTCATCGCGTTTCCGGTGATGGATTTAAAAGACAATCGGCTGGAAACCCGCATCTGGAGAGGGTTTCCAGCCGATGATGGGATGAAAATCTCAGTCTGCGGTGATCTTTGCCGTGGTGATGACTTTTTTCCACTTGACGATCTCGGCTTCGACGTATTTGCCCAGCGCCTCGGGCGTGCTCGTTTCGGCCTCGGCACCCTGCTCGGCAAAACGCTTGATGGTGTCCGGGTCCTTCATCACGGCGACCACTTCGGCGTGGAGCTTGTCGATTACCGCCTTTGGCGTTTTAGCCGGCGCGAACAAGGCGTACCACTGCGTCACCTCAAAGCCGGGCACGCCCGACTCAATCACCGTGGGCAGTTCCGGGAACAGCGCCGAGCGCTTTTTGCCGGTGACCGCAAGGCCGCGCAACTGCCCGGCCTTGATGTGTTGGCTGGCCGCGACCAGGCTGGGGAACATGACCTGGGTCTGCCCGGCAATGGTGTCGGTGACCGCCGGCGCCGAACCCTTGTAGGGCACGTGCAGCATGTCGGTACCGGTGATCTGCTTGAACAACTCGGCCGAAATATGCGGCGCGGTGCCGTTGCCAGCCGAGGCGTAGTTGATGGTGCCAGGCTTGGACTTGGCTAGCGCCACCAGTTCCTTCACCGTCTTCGCCTGCACCTTGGGGTTGACCACCAGCACACCCTGCGCCTCGGACAGTAGCGAAATAGGCGCAAAATCCGTCACCGCATCGTAGGGCAGCTTGGACAACGCCGGATTGATGCCGTGGGTGGCGATGTAACCGAACAGGATGGTGTAACCGTCCGGCGCCGCCTTGGCGACATACTCGGAAGCGATGGCACCGTTGGCGCCGGCCTTGTTCTCGACAATGACCGAACGCTTAATCCGCTCGCCGAGTTTTTGCGCAACGATGCGCGCCATCACGTCGTTGCCGCCCGAGGGCGCCGTCGGCACGATGATGCGGATGGGCTTTCCCTCGGCCGGAAAGGCCTGGGCGAAAACGCCGCCCGAGACCAAGGCCAAACCCAGCCCCGCCACTGCGGCAACGCCGCTGAATGTTGATTTCATGGTGCGCGCTCCTTTGTCATTTTTTTGAATTGTCGTTGATACGCAATCACCGCCCTGCCGCGTGCAAGGCCTCCCACACCCGGTCCGAACTGGCCGGCATGTCAAAGTGGTGAATCCCGCGCGCGCGCATCGCATCAACAATCGCATTCATCAGCGTCGGCATCGAGCCTGTGGTTCCCGCCTCGCCCACGCCCTTGGCGCCGAGAAAATTGGTCGGGCTGGGCGTCAGGTGGTAATAGTCGGCGATGCCGCTGATCAGGTCGGCGCGCGGCATGGTGTAGTCCATGAAACTGGCGTTGAGCAACTGGCCGGTCGCACGGTCATAGTTGGCGTGCTCGCCAAACACCTGACCCGCGCCCTGCGCCACGCCGCCGTGCACCTGCGCCTGAACCAGCGTGTGGTTGATGACGACACCTACATCATCCACCGCGACATAGCCCTTCACCTCGGTGACGCCGGTATCGGGGTCGATTTCCACCTCGGCCACATGCATGCCACTCGGGAACGCCCGCGCCATCGCCTGCTCACCCAGCGCGTCGAGCGGGTTGGGCGTGTCGCCCGTGTGGTCTCTTACAAGATCGATCAGCGCAACGCGCCGGTCGGTGCCCTTGATCGTGTAGGTGCCGTCCTTGAACTCGATGTCCGCGGGTGCAGCCTCGAGTTTTTCTGCGGCCAGTTCCAGCCCCTTGTCCACGACCGCGAGCGCGGCGCGCTTGAAGGCACTGCCGTGGGCCATGATGGAACGCGAGCCGATGACGCCCGACCCGGTGAGGCCGACAATGCCCTCGATGTCGCCCGCCTTGAGATCAATGTCGGCGGCCGGGATGCCCAGCACGCCTGCGACAATTTCCGGAAACACCGTTTCGTGTCCCTGGCCCTGCGATTGCGTCACCGCATACAAGGTCAGCCTGCCGCCTAGCCAGCGCAGCGACACGCGGTCCTGCGGCATCGAACCGCCCCCCGAAGGCTCAAGAAACAGCGCGCAGCCTATGCCCCGAAGCTTGCCCCTCGCCTTGGACTGTTCACGCCGCGCGGCAAAGCCGTTCCAGTCGGATTCCTTGACCGCGCGCTCCAGCATGCCGGCGAAGTCGGCACTATCGTACGTGGACTTTGTCGGCCCGGTATAGGGAAAGGCCGCTTTCGGAATGGCGTTCATGCTGCGCAGCTTGATCCTGTCCATGCCGGTCTCGGCCGCGGCCTGGTCCACCAGGCGCTCCATAAGGTAAGCCATGTCGGGACGCGCCGCACCGCGGTAAGGCCCGGTCGGCGAGGTGTTGGTGACGACGCAGCGGTTGTGACCGTAAGCGACCGGAATTTTGTAGCAGCCGGTAATCGTCAGCATGCCGTTGGTGGTGTTGGTCAGCGGCCCGGCCGGCGTGAGGTAGGCACCCTGGTCGCAGATCCATTGCGTGCGGATCGCGACAAAATTGCCCTCGGCGTCAAGCGCCAGCTCGCCCTGCAGTTCGACGGCGCGACCGTGGTTGTCGGTGGCAAAGCATTCCGAGCGCGAACCGATCCACTTGATCGGCTTGGCCAGGGCCTTGGCGGCAAACATCAGCGCGGGGTACTCCTGGTAGGGGGCGCTGCGCACGCCAAAGCCACCGCCCACGTCGAGCGGATGGACGCGGATATTGTCTTCGGGAATGCCGGTAATTACCGACAGCCCGCCGCGCATCATGTAGACACCCTGGTTGGCGACATACATATCGTAATTGCCGCTGGCACCGTCGTAACCCACGACAAAAGCGCGCGGCTCCATCGGGTTGGCGGCAACGCGCTGGCTCGACAGCGTTATTTTGGTGACATGCTTGGCCGATGCAATCGCAGCGGCGGTGGCTGCTGCATCGCCGTAATCAAATTCGAAACACACGTTGCCGGGAATCGAATCGTGAACCAGCGCGGCCCCCGTGGCGACGGCATCCAGCGGATGTGCCACCGCCGGCAGCTCCTCGTAATCGACCATGACCATCTCGACGGCATCGAGCGCAGCCAGAGGTGAACTCGCCACCACCAGCGCGATTTCCTCGCCGACAAAGCGCACCTTGTCCGAGGCCAGAACGGAACGCGGCGGCAGCTTGATCGCCTGTCCGCCCACGCCCTTGTAATGCACCAGGGTCGGCAGGGTGGCGTAATTTTGCGAAGCGAGGTCGGCCGCGGTGTAGACCGCGACCACGCCGGGCGCCTCTCGCGCCGCCGACACGTCCACCGACAACAGTTTTGCGTGGGCGCGATCGGCCCGCACAAAGCAGGCGTAAAGCTGCCCGGGGAAATTGAAGTCCGAGGTATAGCGACCGGTGCCGGTCAGGAGGCGCTGGTCTTCGCGGCGGCCGTGGAATGCGTGTTCTGTCATTGCGGGAAGTCCTGGATTAAAGAGATCTAAAGGGGTTAGGGATGTGGTGTGGTGCTGTTTAGGATCAGACGCCCTGCCGGCCGAGAAACGCCGAAAGCGCGCTGTTGAACGCCCCCGGTTGTTCGACATTGGACAGGTGTGAGGCGGCGGGAATGATGACGAGTTCCGAGCCCGGCAGGTTGGCGTGGATTTCATGCGTCATTTCGACAGGCGTACCCGCGTCCTCGGCACCGGCCATGACCAGCGCCGGGCAGGTGATTTCCTTCAGGCGCGCCGTGAGATTCATTTCCGAAATGGCGCGTGCACAGCCGGCGTAGCCGGCTGCCGGAATACCGCGGATCATCGCGCCGATGTGCGCCATTACAGCCGGGTTGGCCTGCCGAAACGGCTCGGTGAACCAACGCTGCAAGGTCGGCTCGACCAGCGCCTGCATGCCCTGCTCGTGGGCGAGCTTGATACGACCATCCCACATCTGGCGCGCACCCTCGTGACGCCGGCTGGTGGTGTCGGCGAGGGTCAGCGAACTGAACACGCCGGGGTATTTCAGCGCAAAGGTCTGGCCAATCATGCCGCCCATCGACAAACCCACCCAGTGGCAATGCTTGACGCCTAGCGCATGCAACAAGGCCTGCGCGTCGGCCGCGAGCTGGTCAAGCGTGTAATCTCCGGCCGGTGCCGAAGACTGGCCGTGCCCGCGCGTGTCATAGCGCAGCACGCGGCAGCGCTTTGAAAATACCGCCACCTGGTCGTCCCACATGCGCAGGTCGCAGGCAAGCGAATGGCTAAGCACCAGCCACGGCCCGTCGGCGGGGCCCTGCACTTCATAATTGATATCGATGCCGTTTGCTTTGATTTTCATGGCTTTCCGTTGCAGCTCAGTTGCCCGTAAATCCGATGGTCTTGACGATTTTCGACCACTTGGCGACTTCCTTTTTCATATATTCGGCGAACTCGGGCGCGCCGCTTGGAGCAGGATCAAAACCGATCGCGGCCAGCCGCTCCTTCACGTCGGGCAGCTTTAATACCTCGTTGATTTCTGCGTTGAGCTTTTGCACCACCGCCGGCGGCGTCTTGGCCGGCGCGAAAAACGCCACCCAGGACAAATCCTCGAAATCGGGAAAGCCGGATTCGGCTGCGGTGGGCACATCGGGCAGGGTCGGCGAGCGCTTCGCGCTGGTGGCGACCAGAGCCTTCATTTTGCCCTGCTTGATATGCGGCACGGCCGGGGGCATTGAGGTCGAGACCATGTCGACCTGCCCGCCCAGCACCGCGGTGACGGCCGGCGCGCCGCCACGGAACGGCACATGCACGGCATCGACGCCCTTCATGGTCTTGAACAGGAACTCAGCTGTGAGGTGCGGCGGCGTGCCCACGCCGGCGGTGGAGTAACTGAACTTGCCGCCCTTCAACTTGATGTACTCCTGCAGGTTGTTCGCCGGCACCGATGCGCTTACAACCAGGATGGTCGGCGTCGAGGCGACCATCGCCACAGGAACCAGTTCGGTGAGCGGATCGAAGCCGTCCTTGCTGACACTTGGGCTGATGGCGATGGCAGCCGTGTGCACCAGCAGCGTATAGCCGTCGGGCGGCGAGGCCGAAACGGCCTTGGATGCCAGCACACCGGCCGCGCCGTCGCGGTTCTCGATTACAACCGACTGTCCAAGGCGCTCGGTAAGTTTCTGGCCGATCAGGCGGCCGATGCCGTCGGCGATGCCACCCGGCGCAAATGCGACAACGGCCTTGATCGGCTTGCTCGGGTAAGCCTGGGCCCGGGCCGCACCGACGCCGCCGCCCGCAACACAGGCCAGCGTCAAACCGGCGATGGCCAGATATACGGGCCGCAATGTAGTCCACATGGTTTTTCCGATTCCTAGAGGTTTAAATGTTTCTGACGATAAATACATGGTTATGAAAAATACCGCTCGGGGACCAGTACATTGCCCTCGAAAATGCGCCTTGCGGTGCGCAACAGCGCAGCGCGGTTAACATCCATCGCATCGCCCTGCCCCGAGACAGCCAGGTCGACCTCAATGGCGCCCGAAGGGTGCTCGATGCGCACCACCCCCGACACAAAATCTGCGGGGCTGACGAGCTTGCGCGCAACCGTGCCAGGCAGTGCACACGCGCTCGCTACACATACCGCACCGGTCACCGCGTGCGCCTTGTGGCAAACGAGCGGCGTGAAGTAGCGCGAACGAATGCTGCCGTCCTTGCCCGGTTTGGACAAGAGTCCGACCTTGGGCACGACCTTGCCTGTCACATCGCCCATGCCCATCAGGCGTCCTGCTTCCAGGCGCAGCGATTCCAGCCTGGCGAGAAAGGCCTTGTCGGCATCAAGCTCGGCCGGCGTTTCACCACCGGTCTTGCCCAGGGATTCGGCGGCGATCAGCATCATCGGCATCGCCATGTCGAGGCAGGTCACTTCGATGTCCTGGATCACATCGAGCGGCTTGCCGGTCGGGAACATCTTGCCGGTGACCGCGCCCTTGGCGTCGAGAAAATTGAGCTTGATCGGCGCGCCGCTGCCCGGAACGCCGTCGATGCGTGCATCCCCCTCGTATTCGACCACGCCGCCGGGGGTCTGGATGATGGCTTCTATGAAGCTTTGCGTATTGACGTTGTAGATGCGTACCAGCGTTTCCTTTTCGCCCGCCTTGATCATGCCCGCCTCAATGGCGAAAGGCCCCACGCCCGAGAGCATGTTGCCGCAGTTCGGGCTGGTGTCCACCACCGCCTCGTTCACCGAAACCTGGGCGAATAGGTAATCGACATCAGCGCCTTTTTGCTTTGAGGGGCTGACGATCGCGACCTTGCTGGTGAGGGTATTGGTGCCGCCTATCCCATCCACCTGAAGCGGGTGCGGCGAGCCCATCACGCTGAGCAGCACCGCGTCACGCCTGGCGATGTCTGCCGGCAGGTCTGCGGCGTTGAAATAAGGCCCGCGCGAGGTGCCGCCGCGCATGATCACACAAGAAATTTTCCGTTGTTGCAAATTCAGCTCCGGTTAGGTCGTGCTCATCTGTACAAGCCACGTTTGGCCAGCCAGTCCTGTATCACACCGGCCACCACATCGCTGTTCTTGTCCATCATGATCATGTGCGAATTGCCCTTGATGCCGACCTTGGGCAGGTCGACCATGTCGGCGCTGCCGCCGGCGGCGCGCAAGGCCTCGTAGAACTTGATGCCATTGCCGCGAATGGTCGGCCAGCGCGAATCCTGCTCAATGTAATCACCGTAAATAGCCAGCACCGGAACCTTGCTCATTTTCGGCGCATCGGCGATGGGTCCAACGCCCGCAGGCTCGACCAGCACCAGGGCTTTAACCTTGTCCGGGCGCGCCTCGGCGACGCGTATGCCGAACAAGCCCGCCTGCGAATGCACCAGCACGATGCAGGGGCACACCTTGTCCACGAGCTCGGTATAGGCGGCGATGGTGGGCTCATCGGTGGAGGTCCAGCGCGGCACATTCTGTTTGGTAAAGTTGTCGTAGCCTTCCAGAGGAAACTGGCTGCCGGGCATCGGACGCATTTTCGAGACGTCCTTGTTATACGAACCGGCCCCCTGCCCGATACGAAAACGCTCGAACGGATTTTCCTTGGTCAGGAACACCGGCTCGGTCTTGAAAATATCCGGGTACATGGCCCAGCCCGAACGACCGCGCTCGACGGCATCGGAGTTGTATACCGGCCAGCCCTTTTTGACAAAATAATTGACCCAGCCTTCGCGCCCGTCGGGCGTGGTTTCGTAGGTCACACCAGAGAGACCGCCGCCATGCCACATCAAGAGCGGCAGGCCGCGCGGGTCCTTTGGAATGAAGTACTGCACGTACATCTGCTCGACCTGGTAGACGCCGTTCGGGTCCACCTTGGCCGGCACGCCGCCGGGCGTGAAATAGACTTCCTTGACCGGCTTGCCGGAGATCACCACCTCGCGCCCGCCGACGTGGAAGGAACCCATCTGCGAAAGCTGTATGGGCGCCTGTGCGCAAGCGGAAAGACCCAGCACTGCGGCCAGCACCAGCGCCATGCCGGCGGGCTTCATTATTTTTTTCATGTCGCACCCCTCCTTTGAAATCAGGCGCTATTTTACCGCCTGCGCAGTCGGGAAAGTCATCACCTGCAAATGCCCGCCTGGCGTGGGTTTCCGGGTGGTTTGCGAATTTAAGTTCGAAGCGCAATGGGTATGGGCTTGAGGCCGAAGAGTACCTCGTGCGGGGTCAGGTAGCCAAGACACTTGCGTGGTCGTTGGTTTAGCTGGTCTGCAATCGATCGGAGTTTGGCTTCGGTTAGCCG